>NZ_VSTH01000129.1 GCF_008123965.1 Bradyrhizobium hipponense
GCCCGGCCGCAAAGCGCCCGCCATCGCAACACAAGAGCGCCTCGCACGAGGCCAAGCCCACACCGAAGCGCGTGGGCAAGCCGGTGGATCAGGGCAGTTTGTTTTAGAGGCGGTGGCATCGCGTGTGTGGGGCGCGCCTGCAGCCCCAATCTCGTCATTAGCGCAGCGAAGCAATCCAGAATCTTTCCGCGGAGGGATTCTGGATTGCTTCGTCGCAAGGGCTCCTCGCAATGACGAGGAGAGAGCGGGTCCGCGTCCCTAACTTCCACGTCAGAATCTGGCGCATTTGTAAGTTGAAGGCGGCTGTCCATTCTTCTCATCTGATCCTTCTCGCGCGGCAGAACTGTCGCTGCGCAGCACGGAGGAGGTTTCGATGAACAGCAGGTTTCTCAAAGGCCTCACCGCGGTGACGATCGCCGCGACGCTGGCTGTCGCTTCGCCCGTTGTCGCTCAACGTGGAGGCGGCGGCGGTGGTCATGGCGGCTTTGGTGGCGGCGGGCACTTCGGTGGCGGCATGCACGCGGGCGGCTTCGGTGGAGGAATGCGCGGAGGCGGTATGCATGTCGGTGGCATGGGCGGTGCCCATTTCGCCGGTGCCCGCTTTGGCGGACCGGCCTTCGGCGGCGCCCGTTTTGCCCATGCCGGCGGACCGGCCTTTGGCGGGCCACGTTTCGCGCATGCCGCGATCGGGCCACGCTTCGCCGGCGCCGGCCCCGGCTGGCATGGCAGGCCCTTCATCGGCCGCCACGCCTTCTTCTTCCGTCATCATCGCTTCCACCGCTTTGCCGTCTTCGGCGCGCCGTTTGTCTACGCCAGCTATTATGACGGCTGCTGGCGCAGGAGCTGGACGCCCTACGGGTGGCAATGGGTCAATGTGTGCGGGGACACCTGGTACTAGCATCGCCGTACCGCACCATTGTCGCGATCGCCACCGGGCGGTTCCGCTCAGCCCCGGAACGGGATAGTCTGGTGGCGATCGTCGCGTGGAGTTTGTCATGACCGGAGGTCACCGCCGCATCCTGGTCGTCGAGGACGATCCTGAGACCGCTGGACAACTCGTCGAGGAGCTGACCATCTCGGGCTACGACGTCGATCTCGCCGCGACCGGCCGGGAAGCCCTGAGCCACGGCGCGGCGCGCGATTATGCCGTGATCACCATCGACCGCATGCTGCCGGACATCGACGGTATTACCGTGATGCGGCAATTGCGTGACGACGGCATCGCCGCCCCCTTCCTGATCATCTCCGCGCTCGGCGAGGTTGACGACCGCGTCCGGGGCCTGCGCGCCGGCGGCGACGATTATCTCGTCAAGCCGTTCTCCTTCGTCGAGCTTCTCGCTCGCCTCGAAGCGTTAGGCCGCCGCAGCGAAACCATCGCCAAGGAGACGATCCTGCGGATCGGCGATCTCGCCGTCGATCTGATCGCGCGCAGCGCCAGCCGGCGCGGCCGGAAGATTCCGCTGCTGCCGCGCGAGTTTCAGCTGCTCGAATATCTCGTCCGCAATGAGGGCCGCGTCGTCTCTCGCGCGATGCTGCTCCAGCATGTCTGGGACCTGCACTTCGATCCCTCAACCAACATCATTGACGTCTATGTCGGACGCGTCCGCCGCAAGGTCGACGATGCCCAGGCCTATCCGCTGATCCACACCATCCGCGGCATCGGATATTGTCTCCGTGCTCCTGGTTAAGACCCTCCGGTCCTCGACGTTCAGGTTGGCGCTGATCGCGATCGCGGCGTTCGGACTGATCGTCGCGGCGATCATGGCTTACATCTATTTCGGCACGCTCGCCTATGTGCAGAGCCAGGTCGGCGATACCGGTGACCACGCCGGCTTCAAACACATGATCGGGCTCGCGATGGCCGCGGTCGCCGTGCTGCTCCTGGTGCTGGCAGGCCTTGCCGCCGTGCTGGTGACGCGGCGCACGGTCGGACGGATCGAACAGATCAATGCCACCAGCCGCGCCATCATGCTTTCTGGCCTGGACAAGCGTATTCCGCTGCGCGGCAGCCACGACGAATGGGACCGCGTTGCCGAAAACCTCAACCAGATGCTCGATCGCATCGAGACGCTGATGGGCGAGGTCAAGCAGGCCAGCGACAACGTCGCCCACGATCTGCGCACGCCGCTGACGCGGATGCGCGGCAGGCTGGAAAAGGCCTACCACAACCAGCGCAACGGCGAGGCGGATGCGGCGCTGATCGGCGACACCATCGCCGATCTCGACGCCGTGCTCGGCATGTTCGCCTCCATCACCCGCATCTCGGAGATCGAGAGCCGCGCCCGCAAAAGCGCCTTTCGCACGCTCAACCTCGCCGAGGTCGCCGGTGAGGTTGTCGAGCTCTATGATGCCGCCGCCGAGCAGGTTGCTACCCGGCTCAGTCTCGGCGATGACCACGAGGTACCCGTGACCGGCGACCGCGACCTGCTATTCGATGCCATCGCCAATCTCGTCGACAACGCGATCAAGCACGGCCGCGCGGGCGGACGGGTGAACGTGACCTGTCGCAGCAGCAATGAGGGGGCGGTGATCGCGGTCGCCGACGACGGCCCCGGCATTCCGGCGGATCAGCGCGATCACGTGTTCAAGCGGTTCTACCGGCTCGAACAGAGCCGCTACACCCCGGGCAACGGCCTGGGCTTGAGCCTCGTCGCGGCCGTTGCGCGCCTCCATGGCGCTGCGATCGCACTGCATGACAATGTGCCGGGCCTGACGGTCCAGCTCAGCTTCCCGTCGCACCTGCCCTAGAGATCGATCACGCCGCGGCGTGCCGCATGCGCCACCGCGTCGGTGCGGCCGGTGGCGTCGAGCTTGTCGAGCAGCGAGCCGACATGGAATTTCACGGTATGCACGGAGATGCCGAGCTGGCGCGCGATCATCTTGTTGGAGGCGCCCTCGGCCATCAGCGCCAGCACGTCGAGCTCGCGCTGGGTCAGCGCAATGTCGTCGGGCATGCTGCGCGGGTCGCGGGCAACGACCGTCGCCGCCGCTCGCTCGCCGGGCGCGGCGAGGCGAAGCCCCGCGACGCTGCCGAGCAGGGTGGCCAGGCGGTCGGCGAGGGCGGGATCGTCGATCTCCAGGGCGAGCACGATCTCCGGCGCGTTGTCCTCGCTCACGCCTCGGGCCTCTCGCCGATCGTGACCTTGAAACTGACCGGCTCGCCGCCGCGGCGCGCCGCGATGTCGACCTCCGTGCCGACGCTTGCGGGCCCAAGCGTCCGCGACAGCGCGCGCACGCCGGACAATTTTTGGTCGTTGACTGCCACGATCACGTCGCCCTGGCGGATGCCGGCGGCGGCCGAGGGGCCGGCCTTGTCGACGTTCATCACCATGGCGCCGACGCCGTCGTCGAGCCGGACCGGCTGGAGCCCGAGGCCGAGATATCCGCGCGCGATGCGGCCGCGTGTATCGAGCTGGGCGGCGACGCGCTCGATCGTCGCGGTCGGGATCACCAGCACGTGCCGCGGGCCGAGCACGGCCATGCCGAAGGCATCGCCCGCTGCATCGAGCGCGAGGCCGCCCTCCTGGCTGGGACGCAGGAGGACGTCGAGCTCGATCCGCGCATCGATGTCGCCGCCGCGCAGGCTGCGCCAGCCCTTGCCGGATAGTGATACCATTCCCAGCGCCGCACTCGGCGTATCGCGGTTGGTGGCGACCACGACCGACAGCGCGCCGAGGGCAGGGACCGTCGTCGTCAATTTGATCGGAGCGATGCCGGCATCGGCGCGCAACAAGGCGATGTCGGTCGTATGGTCGCGGCCGGCGATGGTTGCGGAAAACCGGCTGCCGTCCGAGAGGCCGATCTCGACCTCTCCCTCCTCGGCCAGCGCCTCGTCGGCGGTGACGATGAGGCCGGACTTCCAGACGAAGCCGGTTGCGCGAGAGCGGTGCGAATGCACCGAGACGATAGACGGCGCCGTGCGCGCCACAACGTCCGCAAGCGCGGACGATAGCGAGGACAGAGGGCTGAAATCGGTCATGGAAGGCTCCTGTAAGCTACCCTCAATCTGGGACGTCGCAGGTGGTTCGGGAACTGGCCGGATGGCCAGGACATTGCTCCGTAGCACCACGGCCGACGAATATGTGATTGGGAGCTACTCACGGGAACGTGTAGCAATCGCCAAATTCGGCCGCACGGCCTCAACGATTTTCAGCGAGCCTGATACATGTCCGCCGACCTCACCCGCCGCACTCTGCTTCATCTCGCCGGCGCCGCCTCGCTCGCGGCGGCCGCCGCGGCCGCGGCGCGCGCCGAGGGAGATCCCCAAGGCGGCGGGCCGACCTATGCCAGCCGCACGCCGATGCGGGTCGGCATGGTGACACTCCGGGTCAAGAAGCTCGATACGGTTGCCGACTACTACCGCGACGTGATCGGGCTCACCGTGATGGAGCGCTCAGGCACCGCCGCGAAGCTCGGCACCGCTGGAATCGCGCTGCTCGTGCTCGAGGCGCGTCCCGAAGCCGTGATAGAGCCGCGCAATGCAGCCGGTCTCTACCACACCGCCTTCCTGATGCCGACGCGCAAGGACCTCGCGCGCTGGCTGGTGCATGCGGCCTCGCATCGCGTGCAGCTGTCGGGCTTTGCCGATCATCTCGTCAGCGAATCCGTCTATCTCGACGATCCCGAAGGCAACGGCATCGAGGTCTATGCCGACCGCGATCCCTCGCAATGGCAGTGGAGCGAGGGCAGCGTGAAGATGGCGGCCGACGAGCTCAACATCCCCGACCTCTTGTCGCTGACGAATGCGCGCGTTGCCGACTATGCCAAGGCGCCGGACGGCCTGCGCATCGGCCACATGCATTTGCGCGTCGGCGATCTCGCGCATGCAGAAAGCTTTTATCACGGCACGGTCGGCCTGGACCCGACCCGCCGCCGCAACGGCGCCGCGTTCCTGTCGTCGGGCCGCTATCACCACCACCTCGGCATGAACGTCTGGCAGAGCCAGGGCGCCGGCCAACGCGACGGTGCCACCACGGGGCTCGCCTGGTTCTCGCTGGTAACGGAGAAGCAGGACCTGCTCGCCGCGCAGGAAGAGCGCCTGCGCAAGGGCGGCGCGAAAGTCACGGCGCTTGCGAATGGCGTCGAGGCCGTCGATCCCTGGGGCACGCGGGTGCGTCTGCTCAAGGTTTGATCGGGCGCGCGAGCACTGCTAATACCCGCGCAGCACAACCTGATCTTAAGGGATCCGCCGCCATGCGCGATTTCCACGGCGTCTTTCCCTATCTCGTCTCGCCCGTCGATGCCGACGGCACGGTGCGCACCGAAGTCCTCGGCAAGCTCTGCGACGATCTGATCGGCGCCGGCGTGCACGGGCTGACGCCGCTCGGCTCGACCGGCGAATTCGCCTATCTCGATGCCGCGCAGCGCGTAGCGATCGTGCAGACCACGATCGAGGCCACGAAAGGCCGGGTGCCCGTCGTGGCTGGCGTCGTGTCCACCTCGACGGCGGACGCGGTGGCGCAGGCGAAGACATACGAGAAGCTCGGCGCCGACGGCATTCTGGGGATTCTGGAGGCCTACTTCCCGCTCGCCGACGCCCAGATCGAATCCTATTTCCGCAGCATCGCGGATGCCGTGGACATCCCTGTCGTCATCTACACCAATCCGCAATTCCAGCGCTCCGATCTTACGCTCGACGTCATCGCCCGCCTCGCCGAGCATCCGCGCATCGGCTACATCAAGGACGCCTCGACCAATACCGGCCGGCTGCTCTCGATCATGAATCGCTGCGGCGATTCCTTGCGCGTGTTCTCGGCTTCAGCTCACATCCCCGCCGCGGTGATGCTGATCGGCGGCCACGGCTGGATGGCGGGGCCGGCCTGCATCATCCCGCGCCAGAGCGTCGCGCTCTACGAGCTCTGCAAGGCTGCCCGCTGGGACGAGGCCATGGCGCTCCAGCGCAGGCTGTGGCGGATCAACGAGGCCTTCGCCCGCTTCAACCTCGCGGCTTGCATCAAGGCGGGGCTTTCCATCCAGGGCTACGACGTCGGCGACCCTATCCCGCCGCAAGCCGCGCTCACGGCCGAGCAGCACAAGCTCGTCGAAGCGGCGCTGCGAGACCTGGCATAGCCATCTGCCAAGCGGCAATATGCCCACGGAACGCGCTTTCCGAAGGGCAAACCGCTCCAATTTGCCGGCGCACAGAAACTTCCGTTCGACTGCTGCGTTGCTGCGTGAGCCGACGTCAGGCCCGGCACCTGATGCATCTATGCTCGAGCAAAACTCTCTGCCAGCACGCGGTGATTGCCCATGGAACGTCGCTACGGAATTGCTGCGGCAGTCTTGGCTGCCCTGTTGCTTGTGGCAACAGCCACGAAAATGCATTTCGCGCCATGGACCGGTCCGGTTGCGCGAGCCGTTGAACAGCGTGGCCCGCTGTCTGAAGCCGAACGGGCGACGATCGACATCTTCGAACGCGTATCCCCGTCAGTCGTCCAGGTTGCGGCGAAATCAGCAGCCAATCCCCTCATGGGAGAGGAAGGGCAGGGCACCGCCTCCGGCACCGGATTCGTCTGGGACCGCGACGGTCACCTCGTCACCAACAATCATGTGGTGGCAAGCGGCGGCGAAATCGCTGTGCGCTTCGCGTCAGGCGAGGTGGCACAAGTCGATCTTGTCGGTACGGCTCCGAACTACGACCTTGCGGTCCTGCGGATCAGGAGCGTGCGCGAGCTTCCTCCGCCCGTGCCGCTTGGCAGTTCGAGCGACTTGAAAGTTGGGCAATCGGCGTTTGCAATTGGCAATCCCTTCGGATTGGACCAATCGATGACGAGTGGCATTATCAGCGCGCTCAAGCGCAGGCTGCCAACCCATGGAGGCCGGGAGATTGCCAACGTCATCCAGACCGACGCGGCCATCAATCCCGGCAATTCAGGCGGGCCGTTGCTCGACTCCGCCGGCCGGCTGATCGGCGTCACGACGGCGATCATATCGCCGTCCGGTTCGAATGCCGGGATCAGTTTCGCGATTCCCGCGGATATCGTCAACCGCGTGGTCCCCGAGCTCATTCGAAACGGCCGGGTGCCCACGCCGGGAATCGGCATTGTCGCGGCCAGCGAGGACGTTGCGACACGGCTCGGCGTCGAAGGAGTGATTGTGGTCCGGACGGCCGCCGGAAGTCCTGCCGAGCGGGCAGGGATTCGTGGTGTCAACATGTCGACGGGCGCGGTCGGAGACATCATCACGGCGGTCGAAGGCAAGCCGGTGCGGCGCCTCTCTGATGTTACCGATGCGCTGGAGCAGGCCGGCGCCGGTCGTACCGTTCGGCTCACCGTCAAGCGGGGTACGGAGACCCGTGATGTAAATGTAGCCATCATCGACGTCGATAGGTCCTAGCCTGCCGATCTGCGCCATCAAAGGGGCGTGGCGCGCATTGCAGATGTGTCGGGGCTCGGTTGTCTCGCCCGTAAAATCGGCTAAAACCGCCGCGATCGTTTTCCGGATTTCGAGGACTCAGCGGAATGAACATTCTTCCCGGCAATTTGCGTTTCGGAGCGGGGCAGCCCGTCAGGCGTTTGGAAGACCAGCGGCTGCTCACCGGGAAGGGGCAATTCATCGACGACAAGCCGGAGGACGGCGCGCTGTGGTTGCATGTGCTGCGCTCGCCGCATGCGCACGCGAAGATCGTCTCGATCGACACGAGCGCGTCGGCCGCGATGCCCGGCGTCACTGCGATCTATACCGGTGCCGATCTGATCAGGGACGACATCGGCACCATCCCGACGCTGAGCATCTTCAAGCGCCCCGACGGCAAGCCGATGACGGTGCCGCCGCGCCGGCTGCTCGCGCACGAAATCGTGCGTTACGCCGGCGAGGCCGTGGCGGCGGTGGTGGCCTCCTCGCGTGCCGATGCGCAGAGCGCCGCCGAAGCGATCGTGGTCGAATATGACGTGCAGCCCGCTGTGGTCGATCCGGTCGAGGCCGTGAAGCCGGGCGCGCCCGTGGTGTGGCCCGAGGCGCCCGACAACATTGTCGGTGCGATGAGCTATGGCGATGCCGCCAAGGTGGACGAGGCCTTCGTCAAGGCCGCACACACGGTCGAGCTCGATATCGTCAGCCAGCGCCTGGTGCCCTCCGCGATGGAGCCGCGCTCGACCATTGCCGAGATCGACAAGAAATCGGGCAGGCTCCTGCTGCATGTGCAATCGCAGACCCCGGCCTCGACCCGCGACGTGCTGGCGGAGGCCGTGCTGAAGCGTCCCAAGGACAGCGTGCGCGTGCTGGTCGGCGATATCGGCGGCGGGTTCGGCCAGAAGACCAACCTCTATCCCGAAGACGGCATCGTCGCCTATGCCGCGACCAAGCTGAACAGGAAGATCCGCTGGCGTGGCGACCGCACCGACGAGTTCGTCGGCGGCACGCACGGCCGCGATCTCACCTCGACGGCGTCCTTCGCGCTCGACGAAAAGGGCAAGGTGCTCGCTTATCGCGTCAAGTCGATCGGCTGCACGGGCGCTTATTCCTCGGGTGCGGCCAACATCATCCCGCTCGTGCTCGGGCCGTTCGTGCAGACCGGCGTCTATGACCTGCCGCTGGTGCATTTCGAGGTGAAGTCGGTGATGACGCACACCGCACCGGTGGGAGCCTATCGCGGTGCGGGCCGGCCGGAGGCGGTCTTCATTGTCGAGCGCCTGTTCGACGCTGCCGCGCGAAAAATCGGCATGGATCCGCGCGCAATCCGGAAATTGAACTACATCAAGCCGGCGCAGCTGCCCTACACCAACGCTGCCGGGCAGGTCTACGATTCCGGCGCCTTTGCGCACATGCTCGATCGCGCGGTAAAACTCGCGGACTGGGACGGCTTTGCCGCGCGCAAGAAGGCGGCAAAGAAGAAGGGCCTGCTCTACGGGCGCGGGCTCACCTCCTATATCGAATGGACCGGTGGCCGCGCGCATACCGAAAAGGTCAGCCTGCATGCGACCTCGCAGGGCCGCGTCATCCTGCATTCGGGCACGATGGCGATGGGGCAGGGCTTGCAGACCACCTACACCCAGATGATCTCCGACACGCTCGGCATCGCCATGGACAAGATCGATGTCGTGCAGGGCGACACCGATCTGGCGATGGGTTTTGGCAGCGTCGGCTCGCGCTCGCTGTTCGTCGGCGGCACAGCCGTCGCGGTCTCCTCCAACGATTTGATCCAGAAGGCGCGCGAAAAGGCGGCGAACGTGCTCGAAACGTCGGTCGAGGATATTGAGTACCAGGGCGGCATGCTCACCGTGGTCGGTACCGACCGCAGCATCAGCCTGTTCGAGCTCGCCGAGAAGGAAGGCAGAGCCAAGCTCAGCGTCGATTCCGAAGGCGAGGTCGATGGTCCAAGCTGGCCGAACGGCACCCATATCTGCGAGGTCGAGATCGACCCCGAGACCGGCGTGTCCAGGGTCGTGCGTTACACCACGGTCGACGACGTCGGCGTGGCCGTGAACCCGATGCTGGTCACGGGCCAGATCCACGGCGGCGTCGCGCAGGGCATTGGACAAGCGCTGTACGAAGGCGTGTCCTACGATGCCGAAGGCCAGCTCCTTACCGCGAGCTACCAGGACTATTGCATCCCGCGTGCCGACGACGTTCCGCCGATCGTGGTGACGCTGGACGATTCCGCGCCCTGCCGCACTAATCCGCTCGGCGCCAAGGGCTGCGGCGAATCCGGCGCCATCGGTGGTCCGCCCTGCGTCACCAACGGCGTGATGGACGCGCTCGCCGAGCTCGGCATCGCCCAGCTCAACACGCCGCTGACGCCGCAGAAGATCTGGAAGGCGATCAGGGACGCGAAGGCGGCTCAGGCATAGGCTGCGCCGTTGCAGCAATCTCAACTCGTCGTCCCGGACAAGCGCGCCTCAAGCGCGCGCCGATCCGGGACCCATAACAACAGGGAATGGTTGTCGCGCGAAGCTGGCAACTCCGAGTCCCCGTAACCACGCCCGCCTGTGATTATGGGTCGCGGATCAGCGCTCCGCTCTGGACAACGCTGCGCGCTGCCAGGAGCTGCGCTTGTCCGGGACGACAGCGAAGTGTGTGGCGCCAGTGTGGACAAATACCCGGCGCTACAAGCCTCAAATCCCGAGCATCATCTTCGCGATGATATCGCGCTGGATCTCGGAGGTACCGCCGAAGATCGTATAGGCCCGGCCGTTGAGATATTCTGGCACCACCGTCAGCATCTCCTCGGGCGTCGCCGGCTCGTGGTTGAGCCTGTAGAGCGGACGCATCGGCTCGACGGCAAGGGCGTCATGGCCGATCACGTCGGCGCCCAGCCGCGTTACCGCCTGGCGGATTTCACTGTTGCGCAGCTTCAGGATGGACGACACCGCGCCGGGATTCTGTCCGGTCTGGAGCGCCGAGAGCACGCGCAACTCCGTCATCTCGAGCGCGTCGATGTCGACCTCGACCTCTGAGATCCGCGTTGCAATGTCGGGACTGTCGATCGCACGTCCCGTGAGATCGGACTCCGCAAGCTCCGAGATCGCCTTCAATCCTTCGCGCAGCTTCGCCGATGCGATGCCGGAGCCACGCTCGAACTCGAGCAGATATTTGCCGTAGGTCCAGCCCTTGCCTTCCTCGCCGACGCGGTTCGCCACCGGCACCCGGACGTCGTCGAAGAACACTTGGTTGACCTCGTGGTCGCCGCCGATGGTGAGAATCGGGCGCGTGGTGATGCCAGGTGTCTTCATGTCGATCAGGATGAAGCTGATGCCGTCCTGCTGCCGCGGCCCATCGCCGGTGCGCACCAGCGCGAACATGCGGTTGGCATGATGCGCATGCGTGGTCCAGATTTTGGTGCCGTTGATGATGTAGTCGTCGCCGTCGCGCACGGCGCGTGTCTTCAGCGAGGAGAGGTCGGAGCCGGAACCCGGCTCGGAATAGCCCTGGCACCAATAATCCTCACCGGAGAGAATGCGCGGCAGATAGAAGTTCTTCTGTTCTGGGCTGCCGAAGCCGATGATGACGGGACCGACCATCTTCACGCCCATCACGTTGACGTTCGGCACGCCGGCGCGCGCGCTTTCGGTCTCGAAAATCCAGCGCTGCGCCGGCGTCCAGTCCGGGCCGCCGTATTCGACCGGCCAACCCGGCGCGCCCCAGCCCTGGGCGTTCAGCGCGCGCTGCCAGGCCATGCCGATGTCGGGGTCGGAGAACACCGACGGCGTCAACGCCGTGGCGCGCTTCATCTCGTCGGTGAGGTTTTTGGCGATGAAATCGCGCACCTCGTCCTGGAACGCACGCTCCTCGGCGTTGAACGACAGATCCATGATGCGCTCCTTCAGGCTGAAATGGCGGTGCGGCCGAGCTCGGCATAGCGGCGATAGTGATGCGCGCTGCCGCCGAACAGCGTGTCGAAGGCGACGAGGCGCTTGAAGTAGGCGCCCACCTCGAGCTCCTCGGTGACGCCCATGCCGCCGTGAAGCTGGATCGATTGCTCGCCGATGAAGCGCGCGCATTTTCCGATCTTCGCCTTCGCGCCGGAGGCAGCTCGCGCACGCTCGATCGGTTCGGCGTCGACCTTCAGCGCGGCGCGCAGCGCTATCGAGCGCGCCTCGTCGACCTGCATCGCCATGTCGGCAAGGCGATGGCGGATCACCTGATTGGCGGACAGCGGCCGGCCGAATTGTTTCCGGATCTTGGTGTACTCCAGCGTCGTATCGAGCAACGTCTGCATGATGCCGACGGCTTCGGCGCCGAGCGCCGCCATCGCCCGGTCGACCACCGCTTCGATCGCGGGCAGCGCGTCACGGCCGTCGCCGAGCAAAGCGTCCTCCGGCAGATGGACGTCCGACAGCTCGATATTGCAGGCCTGTCCGCCGCCAAGCCGTGGATAGTCGGAGATCGCGAGGCTTGGCGTCCGCGCCGGCATCAGAAACAGGCCAATCCGCCCCGATGGCCCCTGATGCTCATGGATATGCGCGGAGACGATGATCTCGTCGGCGGCATGGCCGTCGAGCACGGCGATCTTGCTGCCGGCGACGCGCCAGCCCTGCGCGGCCTTGTTGGCGATGGTCGCGACTTTGGACAGATCGAACCGTGCTGCGCGCTCGGAATGGGCAAAGGCAAGCTTCAACGATCCGTCCGCGACCCTGGGCAACCGCGCCTGCTTCTGCGCCGTGCTGCCGCATGCGCCGATCAGCGCAGCGGCGAGCACGACCGTTGCGACATAGGGCTCCGACACAAGGCCGCGGCCGAACGCCTCCATCAAAATGCCGGTCTCGACGGCGCCGCCGCCGAGCCCGCCGAATTCCTCCGCTATCGGCAGCGCCAGCCAGCCGAGCTCGGCGAACTGCTTCCAGACCGCCGGACTGTAGCCGAGCGGATCGTTCGCCATCTTGCGGCGATGATTGGCATCGTAGCTCTCGGCCACGAAGCGTTCCGCGCTCTCGCGCAGCAGCCTTTGCTCGTCACTGAGATTGAGATCCATTGCCTCTACTCCGCAGCTGCCGGCGGCTTGCGCACGGAGGGATGCAGGCCGGATGGATCGACGATCATGCCAAATTCCTGCAGATTGTGGGCGTGGCAGAGCTGATGCAGCGCAAAGGCCTGGTCGATCGCGGACGGCTGGCCCATTACGTCGACCGAGCGGTTGACCGCCTCCTTGGTCAGCTTCAGTGCGAACGACGGCTTTGCCGCAATCCGGCGCGCCAGCGCCAGCACGCTCTCAGACAGCTCCGCGCGCGGCACGACCTGGTTCACCATGCCGAGCTGGTGAGCTTCCTGCGCGCTCCAGCTATCAGCCGTGAACAGGAATTCTTTGGCCTTGCGCGGGCCAAGCTCCCATGGATGCACGAACCATTCGACGCCGCACACGCCCATGGTGACGACGGGATCGCAGAACTGCGCATCGTCACTGGCGACGATGAGGTCGCAGGCCCAGGCCAGCATCAGCCCGCCGGCGATGCACTTGCCGTGCACCTCCGCGATCGTGGGCTTGGCCAGGTTGCGCCAGCGTCGCGTGATCTGGAGATAGATTTCCTGTTCGCGCGCGAAGCGCCCATGGGCGTTCGCTTCCGCGAAGCCGCCCCAATTTCCGATCGGCGGAAAATCGACGCCCGCAGCATTCTTGTCGCCCGGCCGCAGGTCATGGCCGGATGAGAAATGCGGTCCGTTGCCGGCGAGGATGATCACCTTAACCGCATCGTCCTGCACAGCCGCATCGAACACGGCATTGAGATCGTAGGTCATTTGCAGGTTCTGCGCATTGCGCGCATCAGGCCGGTTCATCACGATCCGGGTGATCGCCGGCTCCGGCCTCTCCACCAGGATGGTCTCGAACGAGCTCATGGCGTTCCCCTGACGTTTCCATCTCGGTATTATTGTTTCCTTGAGTTGACTATGTCGGCCAGGGATAGGCAAGGGGCTTGCGTCAATCGGCTGCTTTTCGCGGCTCCGGCACAAGATGTCTGGCATGGCGCGCGCTCAATCTGGTAGTTTGCGCCAGATTCCACCGGGAGAAATTTAATGCGCAAATTCCTGACTGTGCTGGCGGCACTCGCCTCGCTCAGCCTGACCAATTGCGGCTACAACGCGATCCAGACCGAGGACCAGCAGATCAAGGCCAATTGGTCCGAGGTGGTGAACCAGTATCAGCGCCGCGCCGATCTCGTGCCCAATCTCGTCAACTCGGTGAAGGGCTTTGCGCAGCAGGAGAAGGACGTGCTGCTCGGCGTCACCAATGCGCGCGCCAAGGTCGGCAGCATCCAGGCGACGCCCGAGGTGCTCAACGATCCCGCCGCATTCCAGAAATTCCAGGCCGCGCAGGGAGAGCTCTCCAGCGCGCTGTCGCGGCTGCTCGTCGTCACTGAAAACTACCCGCAGCTCAAGTCGGACGCGTTGTTCAAGGACCTGATGTCCCAGCTCGAAGGCACCGAGAACCGGATCACGGTGGCGCGCAACCGCTACATCAAGGCGGTGCAGGACTATAACGTCACCGTCCGCTCGTTCCCGAGCAACCTCACCGCGATGATGTTCGGCTACAAGGAGAAGCCGAACTTCTCGGTCGAGAATGAGAAGGCGATCTCGACCGCGCCGAAGGTCGACTTCAATCCGGCGCCAGCGCCGTCGAAGTAGCGCGTTCGATTTTGCGAATGCGCTTGGTCCCACCCGTACCTGTCATTCTCCGCGAAAGCGGGGAATCCAGTACGCCGCGGCTTCTCCGTATCCCGTCGGCTCCTCTGGAATACTGGATCGCCCGGTCAAGCCGGGCGATGACCGCGAGGTTGTGGCGGGCTTGTTCGCTCTTCTCTTCGCGCATTGTCCTCGCCCTCGCGCTCGTCCTCCTCTTTGCCTTCCCCGCCGCCGCCGCCGACGTCGCAGTGCCGCAGCTCACCGGGCGCGTGGTCGACCAGACCGGCACGCTGTCGAGCGGCGATATCGCCGCGCTGTCGCAAAAGCTGCGTGACTTCGAGGCGCGGAAGGGCAGCCAGATCGCTGTCCTGATCGTACCGACGACGCAGCCGGAGACGATCGAGCAATTTTCGATCCGCGTCGCCGAAGCCTGGAAGATCGGGCGCAAGAAGATCGACGACGGCGCGATCCTGGTGGTGGCCAAGAACGACCGGCATTTGCGCATCGAGGTCGGCTACGGCCTCGAAGGCGCGCTGACTGACGTGACTTCGCGGCGGATCATCGACGAGGTCATCACGCCAAAGTTCAGAACGGGCGACTTCGCCGGCGGCATCGCCGATGGTGCCGATCGGATGATCCGCGTCATCGACGGCGAACCGTTGCCGGTTCCCTCGCCCAGCGTGAACTTCGGCAATCTGGACGACCTCGGACCGCTCTTCATCGTGACGCTGTTCGCCTCGCTGGGGGTGGGCGGGTTCTTTCGCGCCGCACTGGGCCGTTTGCTCGGATCGTTGGTGACCGGAGGCATCATCGCCGCGCTGAGCTGGCTTATTCTCGGCTCTTTGGGACTCGCCGTCGCCCTCGGAGCTATCGGCTTTGTCATCGGATTCATCGCCGATCTGTTTTCGGCGATGGCACCAGGCACGACGTCGTCGCGCCGCGGCTCTTGGTCGAGCGGCTCCTCGTCCGGCGGCTGGAGCAGCGGCTCGTCGTCGAGCGGCGGCTTCAGCGGCGGTGGCGGCAGTTTTGGCGGCGGTGGTGCCTCGGGGAGCTGGTAGGTCATGAGCATCAGGCGTATCGGCAGGCATCTGCTCCAGCACCACTGGCGGGCAAAGCGGGTGTTTCCGCAAAACGTTCTCGATCGTATCGGGCAGGCGATCAGCCGGAGCGAGGCCACGCATTCCGGCCAAGTCCGCTTCGTCGTCGAAGGCGCGCTTGACGGCCGCCCGCTGTTTCGCAACCAGCCGGCGCGCGAGCGCGCGCTCGACGTGTTCTCGCAATTGCGGATCTGGGACACCGAGCACAACAATGGCGTCCTGATCTATCTCCTGCTCGCCGACCGCGACGTCGAGATTATCGCCGACCGCGGCATTGATGCAAAGGTCGGGGCGGAGGGATGGGAAAGTATTTGCCGCGCCATGGAGGCCGAGTTCAGGTCGGGCCAGTTCGAGCGCGGCGTGGTCAGAGGTATCGAGGCGGTGTCGCGCGAGCTGGCAAAGCACTTTCCGCCGCAGGGCCCGCATCGCAATGAGCTGCCGGATGCACCGGTGGTGATGTAGCTCCAACGTCGTCCTGGCGAAAGCCAGGACCCATTACCCCAGGGGGAAAATTTTGGTGAAGACTCGTCGTCCGATACTAACATCACTCACGATCGAGAGACCTCGCGATATGGGTCCTGGCTTTCGCCAGGACGACATTGTGGATGCATCGAGCTTCGCCGCGCAAACGGATATCGTTGGCGCAATCCCAGCTAATCATCCAGCTTATTCAAATCCCGCACTGACTGCATGATCGGCTCGAAGTTCGAGCGCGCGTCGAGCGCGTCGAACAATTGGGCTGTGTCATCCAGCAGACCGTGCGATCTTGCAATCGCAATACGCACATCGTCTTGCGGTGTATCCGACAGGCGCCCGTGCCCGGACAGCAGGATTTTCGCGTCCAGCCCCTTCAGCCGTTCCAGCGACTGGATGTAATCGGCGATGCTGCCCGAGCCGAACACGCCGCCCATCACGCCGCCGGGCATCAGGGTGTCGGCGGCGAACAAAAGGCCCTTGTCCTGGTCGAACAGCGTGATGCAGGCCGAGGTGTGGCCCGGCGTGTGCATCACGTTGAGGCGGAAATTGCCGAGATCGATCAGATTGCCTTCCTCGAGCCAGATGTCGACGTTGATCGGCACGTTCGGCTCGTTGAACATCTTTCGCAGCATTGAAAAATCGTCGCGCAGCATGATCTTGTTGGCGGCAAGCCGATGGGCGGCGACGAAGGTGCGGCGCTCGTTGAAATGCCACGCCGCGCCGATGTGGTCGAGATGCTCATGGCTCAGGACGACCATGTCGATCTTCTCCGGCGGGCAGCCGGCGAAGCTGAGGCATTCTACCATCGCCGGATAATTCGAGGACAGCCCGACATCGATCAGGATGGTACGCGCGGAGCCGCGCACCAGATAGGCGTTGGCGGCGCGGTTGGAGAAACGGATCTGGTAGACGTCGTCTGCCGCCTGGATCAACGAGCAGGTGTCGTTCTTCATCAGGACCGGAAAGGCCGTCGGCTTGCGATCGTTCATGACTCCGCCGCCCTGTAGGTGACCGCGTTGGAGGCGCGCAGGCGCTTCGAGAGTGCATCCATCACCATCAGCGCAAACGCCGGCTGCTGGCTGACGAGATAGACGAAGCGGGCGTGATTGATCCGCATCACCTTGGTGTTCGGCGCCGCCGCGATCGCAGTTGCCGAGCGTGCCGAACCATCGATCACCGCCATCTCGCCGAAGAACTCGCCCTTGCCCAGCCTGACGATGGTGGTCCTGGTCGTGCCGCTGACCTTGGCGATCTCGACCTCGCCGTCCAGCACGACGAACAGTTCGCGGCCGGTCGAGCCCTCCTCGAAGATGACGTCATCGACACCAAACGCGTTGATGCACTTCTCGATCGTCATGGCACCCCCAAGGACCGTTCCGGCTGACGAGACGGGCATGTTAGCCGCGGAACAAGGCTCGGCAAACAGGCCGTTGGTCGGGGCCGGCGACCTGCCGCAGAGCAGCATCAACTGACAATTTGTTGCACGCTGCCACGCCGGTTCCACCTTCCGGGCCAAATTCGGCCCCGGATGATTTCCTAAAATTTTGGTAAGCGGGTCCAGAGGTAAGGAATTCGCAAGCAATGAAAGTTACCAAAAGGTCAATCTTGACTGGAGTATTTGAGCCGTGAGCGAACCAATGCCCGAGCAGGCCGCCCAGGACACCGCGGTCGAAGCCGCCGCGACCGCGCCGCAGGCTGTAGAGGCTGCCGCCAGCATCGAGGCGCCCTCGATCGCCCCCGACCACGAGGCGCCGCCCAAGCCGGACGTCCCCGAGGCGGCGGCCCCGCGGATAGACGTGCCGAACTTCAGCGCCGCGCCGGAGGCGGAGGCCAAGGTCGAGCCGAGGCCCGGCAAGCTGGTTGTGATGGCGCCCTCTGAGCGCTCCTGGGACCGCGAGGATTTTGCTCCGCACGTAAAGGCAGATGAGCCGCGCGAGACCGGCGGCAAGCGCCGCCTGTCGGCAATGGCTGCGGTCGTGGCGATCGCGGCCAGCGTCGGCGCAATCAGCGGCGCGCTCGCGACTGCCGGCATGATGCACTTCGCAAGCACCCCGGCGCCGGCTCAGGTCGCCGACACCAGCGCCTTGGACGCTTCGGTCGCCCGGATCGATGCCGATGTCGTCGCGCTCAAGGCCAATTTCGAGCACACCTCGAAGACCGGCCTCAGCCAATTCAATCGGGCCAACGACCGCCTCGACAAGCTCGAGAAGGCGCAGGCCGAGCCGATGGCCAGGATCGCCAAGCTCTCGGAGACCGTCGACAAGCTCCGCGCCGCGCCGCCTGCGGCGCCCGCACAGACCGCAGCCACAGCACCCGCGAGGGAAACCACCGGCTCGATCGCGCCTACTCAGGTTGCGACTGCCGCCCCAGCCGCGCCGGCTCCTGTGCCTGCCGCGCCCAAGGTTGAGGTCGGCCGTCTGCCAACGGTCGAAGGCTGGGTCTTGCGCAACGTTGCCAATGGCGGCGCGCTGATCGAGGGCCGGGGAGGTCTCTACGAGGTCTATGCCGGCGATCCCCTGCCGGGCGTCGGCCGCGTCGATGCGATCCGCCGCCAGGACGGCCGCTGGGTGGTCGTCACCAGCAAGGGCCTGATCGTCGCGCGCTGAGCCCCGACATCCGAACTTTCGAAGAGGCGCTTCACCGCGATGTGAAGCGCCTTTTTGCTTGAATAGGCAGTCCCGTGCGGTGTTAGTTGAGGCATGAGCCGCGCGTTGCGAATTCTCATTGCTGTCGTCGTATTGTTGGGCGGAGGCGTATCGTCAATGGCTGCAGAGAACGCGGCGCTCGCACGCGGCACCGCGATCACCGATCCCGATATTCTGCGCAAGCTCGAACAGCGCGACGTGCTCACGATCTCGCGCCTGCTGTGGCCGGAGCGGAACGCGGAGTTTCCACTCACGACCGACCTGCTGTTCGCCTGGCAGCCGCAGCTTGCGCCAATTCCGTCCGCGATCGATGCGGAGTTCGATCGCTACATCGCACGACACAAGGCGATATCGCCGACAGAGACCATCGGCGTCGGCGAGGGCTTTGATGTTCAGCTGTTTGATCGAGCCGTCCTGAAATCCCGCGACACGCGCTTCGTGCTGGCCGGCATCGTCAACCGCATGGATCGCGCCTACATCTCGGAACAATCCTGCGGCGAGATCCGGCTGATCTATCGCCTGATCCGCTTCGACGCCAAGCCGGACGGCAGCAAGGCGACGCGCCTGCCGATGACGCTCAATCTGGTGCTAAAGGCCCGGGATGCTCGCCAGATTGATCGGAGCGGCAAGCCTGTCACCTGCGCCGAGCTCGCGCGGCGCTGGCTCGACAACGACGACTGGCAGGGGCTGATCGGCAGTCACGTCGACCCTTCCGATGCCATGCTCGACCGCATCGAGACCAACATCCAGATCTCGATCGCACCGAAATCGGCGCTGCATGATTTCCGCTCCGATTATCTGTTGAAGGTGTTCGAGTACAACGCCGCCACCAAGCAGTTCGAGGAAGGGGCGCTGGAGAACCAGATCGATCGCGACCGCATTCTCGCCGACGACGATCTCCGGCGCGACTTCAAGGCCTGGCTGCTTGCGCCCGAAAACCTGCGCGATTTCGATCGCGGCACGGTGTTGATCCCGGAGAAGTATTTGGCCAAAGCCGCCATCGTGCCGGCGCCGGCCGGCTTCGATGCGTCCGACTTGCAGCCGGAATTCGGCCTGATGCAGGGCGAGGGCAAGGACAACAACGCCGATCCCGTCTTCACCGACAATGACGTCGTCGGCGCGCTGAAGCGCGCGGCTGCGGGCGGCATCGCCCTGCAGAACATCCGCTCGGTCGCTGGCTTCCAGCGCCGCCTCAACGACGTCACTTGCTCGGGCTGCCACCAAACCCGCGGCATTGGCGGCTTTCATTTCCCGGGCGTGGATTGGCTGGCGGACAAGCCGTCGAATTCCACCATCGTGCCGGCCTCGCCGCATTTCTTCGGCGACCAGCTCCGCCGCCGCGATATCCTGACCGCGTTTGCCGCGGGCAAACGTCCTGATTTCACACGCGGATTTGCCAGCCGCCCGCAGACTCGCGGCAGCGGTGAGCTGGCCGGTACCGAATATCAGGACGGCTGGGGCGCGCATTGTTATTTGCAACAGGCGGGATCGGGAGCGCCCGACAAGAGTTTTACGTCATGGAGCTGTGCTAAAGGTCTCACCTGTCAGTCTGCTTCGGCATCGAACCGCATCGGCATGTGCTTCATCAAGACGCGTTAAGCCGAGCCGTCATTGCGAGCGCAGCGAAGCAATCCAGAATCCCACCGCGGATGCATTGCTGGGTTGCTTCGCTGCGCTCGCAATGACGGCGGTGTATGCCGTACCAGCGCGCCGCCCCTTATCCCACCGCCCCCGACGACCGCAGCTGCTTGATCGCGGCTTCGTCGTATCCAGCCTTGCGCAAAATCTCGTCACTGTGCTCGCCGACGCCGGGCGGTTTGCGCGGCTGTACCTTCTTGGCACCGTCGACCCAGATCGGGCTAGAGATCGTCAGCATGGTGTCGTTCTCGAACGGCACCAGCACCTCATTGTCGAGCATCTGCTTGTCGTTCGGGATGTCGTCGAGAATGCCGACGACGCCGAACACCAGGCCGTTGCCGTCGAGGATCTTGCGCCACTCGGCGAGATCCCTGGTCGCAAAGGTTTCGTCCAAGACCTTGATCAGCTCGACCGAGCGGGCGTGGCGGTCCGGCTTGGTGGCAAAACGGGGATCATCGACCAGATCGGCGCGCCCGAGGCAGCGGGCGAGCGTCGGCCATTGCCGCTCCTCGTTGAGCAGCGACAGGATCAGCCAGCGGCCGTCTTTGCACTGATAGTGGTTGGCCACCGCGTTGAGCGCGCGCTCGCGCGGCCGCCGCTCGCCGAACTTGGCGCCGCACAGCTTGGCCTGTGCCAGCACGCTCGCCGCCCACACGCCGTTCGCCATCAAATTGGAAGCGACATGGGAGCCCTTGCCGGTCTTCTCGCGCTGATAGAGCGCGGTGACGATCGCGCTGTACAACGCCATGGCGCAGGGGTGGTCGCCCATCCCGGCGACCGAGCGGGCCGGGGTGGTATCGGTGTCGGCGCGGACGAGGTCCATCAGGCCTGAGCGCGCCCAATAGGCGTTGCTGTCGAAGCCGGGTTTGTTGGCCTCCTCACCCTTCTCGCCATAGCCGGTGAAGGAGGCGTAGATCAGCCGGTCGTTGAGATGGGCGAGGTGATCATAGGTGATGCCGAGCTTGATGCGCACCGGCGGCGGCATGTTGGTGATGAAGACGTCGGTCTCCTCCACGAGCTTGTAGAGTACCGCCTGCGCTTCCGGCTTGGAGAGATCGAGCGCAAGGCTCTTCTTGTTGCGGGCCTCCAGCAGCCAGGCGAAATTGTGCTCGCCGGTCGGATAGCCCGGCAGGTTCGGCAGATTGCGATAGGGATCGCCGGCGCCGGGCGGCTCGATCTTGATGACGTCGGCGCCGAAATCCGACAGCACGGTCGCGGCGGCCGGCGCTGCGATGAAGCTCGCGCAGTCCAGAACCTTGAGCCCTGCAAAAATGCCTTTTTCCATCGCGGCGTTGCTCCCTCGCTCTTGTCGTTTCCCGCGCGCTGGAATTAGCGCAGCTACATCATGAGAGCATTAGACCGATGTTGTGACGGGATGCAACGCTGCTCGCTGGCTCACTCCTCGCCCGCCAGCAACGCAGCGTTGCCGCCGGCCGCGGCGGTGTTGATCGTCACGGTCTGCTCGGTAGCGAAGCGCGCAAGGTAGTGCGGACCGCCGGCCTTCGGGCCCGTTCCGGACAGGCCGTTGCCACCGAACGGCTGCACGCCGACCACGGCGCCGATCATGTTGCGGTTGACATAGATGTTGCCGACCTGGACCCGGTCGACGATCGCCTCGACCGTGTCGTCGATGCGGGAGTGGACGCCGAGCGTGAGCCCATAGCCGGTGCGCTCGATTCCTTGCAGGACGCGCTCGAGCTTCTCGGCCGGATAGCGCACGACGTGCAGGACTGGGCCGAACACCTCCTCGGTGAGCTCACCGGCATCCTTCAGTTCAAAGATATGCGGCGCGACGAAGCAGCCCTTCGGCGCCGCGCCGGCAAAGTGCAGCCGCGCCTCTTTCTTCATGCGGACGATATGGGCGTCCAGCCGCTGCTTGGCTTCGTCATCGATGACCGGGCCGACATGGGTTGCGACATCGGTGGGATCGCCGATCTTCAATTCACGCGCCGCGCCCGCGATCATTTCGATCGTGCGGTCGGCGACGTCCTCCTGCACGAACAGTAGCCGCAATGCCGAGCAGCGCTGACCGGCGGAGCGGAACGCCGACGTCACGACGTCGTCGGCGACCTGCTCGGGCAGCGCGGTGGCGTCCGCGATCATGGCGTTGATGCCTCCGGTCTCGGCGATCAGCGGCACGATCGGTCCGTCCTTGGCGGCGAGCGTTCGGTTGATCGCGCGCGCGACCTCGGTCGAGCCGGTGAAGACGACGCCGGCAATGTCGGGATGCGCGGTCAGCACCGCACCGAGCCGGCCGTCGCCGGTGACCAGGTGCAGCGCGCTTTTGGGTATGCCGGCCTCGTGCAGCAGGGCTACGGCCTCGCGCGCGATGCGCGGGGTCTGCTCGGCGGGTTTGGCCACCACGCTGTTGCCGGCCATCAGCGCCGCCGTAACCTGGCCGAGAAAGATCGCCAGCGGAAAATTCCAGGGCGAGATCGCCACGAAGACGCCGCGGCCGCGCATGGCAAGCGTGTTGCTCTCGCCGGTCGGGCCCGGCATCGCCGCCTCGCTGCCGAACAGCCTTCGGCCCTGCGCGGCGTAGTAACGGCAGAAGTCGGTGGCCTCGCGCAGCTCCGACAGCGCATCGTCGAGCGTCTTGCCGCCCTCGCGCTGGAGCAGTGCGATGAAATGGGCGCCGCGGCTCTCCAACAGATGCGCGGCCTGCTCCAGCGCCGCGGCGCGAACCGCCGCCGGTGTCCGGCTCCAGGCCGCAAAGCCTGCGCGTGCTGCGCTCACAGCTGCGTTGGCCTGATCCGGCGTTGCATCGGCGAGCGGCTTGAGATCGGGCGCCTCAAGCTTGATATCGGCCAGCAGCCGGTCGAGCGCGGCACGCTCGCCGAATTCCACGCCACGTGAATTCCGCCGCTCCGGGGCGAAGAGATCGCCCGGCAGTGGAATTCGTGCGTGATGCGCCTGATCCGGCCGGGCGATGAGATCGGCCGGACGTTTCAGCAGCGCTTGGACCGGCACGCGGTAATCGGCGGCCTGCGCCACAAAGGAGGAGTTAGCGCCGTTCTCGAGCAGCCGCCGCACCAGATAGGCAAGCAGGTCGCGATGGCTGCCGACCGGCGCGTAGGTGCGGTAGGCGATGCCAGGGTGATCGTTGGCGAGCTGCTCGTAGAGCGCTTCGCCCATGCCGTGCAGGCGCTGGAATTCGAAGCCGCCGCTGTTCCCGGCAAGCTCCAGCGCGGTCGCAACCGTCAGCGCGTTGTGGGTGGCAAATTGCGGGAAGATGCGTGGCCGCAATGCCAGGAGTTTTTGCGCGCAGGCGACGTAGTTCAGATCCGTCATCGGCTTGCGCGTGAACACCGGATAGCCGTCGAGCCCGCGCTCCTGCGCGCGCTTGATCTCGGTGTCCCAATAGGCGCCCTTGACCAGCCGCACCATCAGCTTGCGGTCATGGGCGCGCGCCAACGCGTCGACATAGTCGATCACCGCGCTGGCGCGCTTCTGATAGGCCTGGATCGCCAGCCCAAATCCGTCCCAGCCCTTGAGCGAAGCATCGGCGAGCGTCGCCGCGATCACGTCGAGCGACAGCTCCAGCCGGTCGGCCTCCTCGGCATCGACGGTGAAGTTGAGATCATGGGCCTTGGCGCGCCGGGCCAGATCGAGCAGTTGCGGCACCAGCTCGGCCATCACACGGGCGTGGCTGATCGCCTCGAACCGCGGATGCAGCGCCGAGAGCTTGACGGAGATGCCGGGACGGTCGGGCAGGGGATGAGCTCCTGCCGCCCTGCCGATGGTTTCGATCGCGCTGGCATAGGCGTCATAGTAGCGCTTGGCGTCCGCGGCCGTGCGCGCGCCTTCGCCGAGCATGTCGAAGGAATAGCGCGGCTTCTGGCCGGAGCGCGGCCGGGCCCGCTCCAGCGCCTGTTCGATGGTCTCGCCGAGCACGAAATGATTGCCCATCAGACGCATCGCCTGACGCGTGGCGGTGCGCACCGCCGGTGCGCCCAGCCGCTTGACCAGCCGGCCGATGGTGCCGTCGGGCGTCTCGCCGGGCTGGATCACCCGCGCCGACAGGCCGAGCGCCCAGGCCGAGGCGTTGACCAGAAAGGCGGTGGACTTGGTTTCGTGGTGGATGAAGTCGCCTTCGCCGAGCTTGTCCTCGATGAACTGGTCGGCGGTGTGCGCGTCCGGCACGCGCAGCAACGCCTCAGCCAGCACCATCAGCGCCAGCCCTTCCTTGGTCGAGAGCGCGAACTCCCGCAGCATGTCCTCGACCCCGCCGAGGCGGTCGTCGCGTTTGCGGATGGCCTCGATCAGCCGCGTTGCGTTGCGATCGACCCGTGTGTCCTGCGGTGGGCTGAGATGTGCCGCTGGCAAGAGGCGTGCGGCGATCGCGGCATCATCGGGTGCGTAGGGGGCAGTGAAGGGGGGCGGGATGTTCGGCATGGCGTGTCCTGTGGCTCAGAATCCAAGGGTAATGCCCGTGTTGCCGTGGCTCGATAGACAAATTAGCTGCTTTGCCTTACAAAATGAAGATGGACACAAAGAATTCCGCAAAGAGTACGGAGCTTGATCGGATCGACCGGAGAATCCTCTCGATTTTGCAGGAGGATGGGCGAATCACCAATGTCGAGCTCGCCGAGCGCATCGGCCTGTCGCCGACCTCGATCGGCGAACGGCTGAAGCGCTTGCAGCGCGAGGGCTTCGTCGAGGGTTATGGCGCAAGGCTCAATCCGCACCGGCTCGGCCTTGGGCTTCTGGTGTTCGTCGAGGTGCTGCTCGACAAGACCACGCCGGACAATTTCGAACGCTTCGCGCGCGCGGTGAAACTCGCGCCCGAGGTGCTGGAGTGTCACATGGTTGCCGGCGGCTTCGACTATCTTGTGAAGGCACGGCTGGCCGACATGGCGGCGTATCGGCGGTTTCTCGGCGAGACCTTGCTGTCGATGCCGGGCGTGCGCGAGACGCGCACCTACGCCGTGATGGAGGAGATCAAGCGCGACGCACCGTTGCCGGTGGGCTAGCGAAGTGCCGTCGCGATTGTCATTGTTGAGGCGTCGAAGATGCGGTCTTCGCGGGCAAAATAGCTATCCGTGTGCAATCGCAACGCCTGTCGTCGAATGCACTGGCTGTCTTCTGAAATTTTCTCGGCCCTGCTCCCGGACATGATCCGGGAGGCAGCAAAGGCTGGCGGGCTTATATTTTGAGGTTTTCTGCCGACGTCTTGCCCCGGTTTGCGATCTCTTCATATTCCACCGTCTGTCCTTCGTTCAGGGACGACAGACCGGCTTTCTGCACTGCTGAGATATGCACGAACACATCCTTGCCTCCCGACGCAGGCTGGATAAATCCATAACCCTTCGTCGGGTTGAACCACTTGACCGTACCTTTGGGCATCACGTCTTCTCCGCGGGTCTTCCTCCGAGATCTCGAACCGCCAGTCCCCGCCAACCGGCCGGTTCGGTCCTAACAGGATACGCGGAATGTGGCAGGCTTGGTAGCTCAAACCATATCGGCGTTTCGCCGAAAATCGCTCAACTTCGCGGCGTTTTTACCGGTTTTGCCCGTTTCGCGGTCAATCGCTACGAACGCGCGCGGCGACCTGTCAATAAGTCGCGGCCAGATAGTCGACGATCTTGCCGACATCGGCATCGTCGATCGGGGCGCCATAGACCTTGATCATCTTGGTCACCTCGGCTTGCCAGAAACTTTTCTTGTCCTTCATCGGCGGCTGGGTGCTGACGTAGTCGGCCGAATGGCAGGCGCTGCAATTGCCCTGCACGACCGCGAGATTGGGGCCGGGCTTGAAGGCGGCGACCTCGTCCGGAAGCTGATAGTTCACGGGCGCCGCGGTCACGGAGCCGAAGCTGGCGGCGAGCGCCATGGAGAGAACGATGGCGAGTAGAGCGGTCCGTTGCATGATCATCCTCCTCAGGCCACCGTCACGCGGACGGTCTCGACGACATTGCGCAAATAACCCGCCGGGTTCCAGCGCGGCTGGTCGGGCTGCGTCTCGCCGCCATTGCTGGTGGCACGTACCTTGAGCTCATACGCACCGGTGGTGAGCTTCACCGGCAGCTGCCATTCGCGGAACGAATATTTGCCAAGATCCTTGCCGAGCTTTGCGTTGGTCCAGGTCTTGCCGCCGTCGATGGACACCGCAACCTCCTTGATGCCCTTGCCGCCGTCGAACGCGATGCCGCGCAGGGTGATGCCGCCCTTCTTCAATTTCGCGCCGTCCGGGACGCTGGTGATGAAGGAGCGGATGGTGAAGCGATTGATCGGGATGGTCGCCTTCGGCGAGGTGCCGGGCTCGACCGCATTGTTCGGCGTGTCCGGAATGCGATAGGCCGACTTCATCCAGAAGCCGTCATAGACGTTGTCGATGACGGTGATCTCGTTGAGGTGCTTGACCCAATAGGTGCCGTAATAGCCCGGCACGATCAGGCGCAGCGGAAAGCCGTTCAGGAACGGCAGGTCCTCGCCGTTCATGCCATAGG
This sequence comes from Bradyrhizobium hipponense, assembly GCF_008123965.1. GTDB lineage: Bacteria > Pseudomonadota > Alphaproteobacteria > Rhizobiales > Xanthobacteraceae > Bradyrhizobium > Bradyrhizobium hipponense. The sequence goes on from NZ_VSTH01000129.1 coordinate 26,359, forward strand.
CCAGCATCACCTCGCCGTCGGTGGCGTGCTCGACGTCGAGCGCCTTGACGAAGTCGGGTGTCTTGTCGCTGACCGGGCCGTCCATGCCGTTGAACGTGACCTGCTTTGCGCCGGCCTGCACGCCCGCCATGTCGAGCACCGTCTTCAGCGGTACGCCGCGCCAGCGCGCATTGCCCATCGCCCCGTTGGCGAGCTGGCCGCCGGCGACGCGCGGCTCGAAGAAGCCGCGGCTGTTGCCGGAGCACTGGTTGACGGCGACGATCTCCGTCGCCTTCATCTTCCTGATGTCCTTCAGCGACAGCTTGAGCGGCTTGTCGACCTTGCCCTTGACCTCGAGCGTGAACTTGTCGGGATCGAGATTGTAGGGCAGGTCCGACAGGTGATAGCGCACGAAGAACGCGTTATTCGCTGTGATCGGTCCGTCATTGAACACCGCAAACGGCGTCTCGAGCTGCGGCGGCCGGCTGGTCAGGCCGATCATCGGCCGCTTCTGTGGATATTTCACCAGCGGCCGTTCGCCGTTGACGAAGGGCAAGGTGACGGTGTTCGTTGCCAACGCCTTGGTTGAGTTCAGTGTGGCCGCAATAGCAGCAAGCCCCGCTCCTTTGAGCAGGTCGCGTCTATCAAACATTTGGTCCCCTCCCGGAGCTTTTCGTTGGCCAGCGGTCATCACCGCAGACCCGCGCTCATCTGTTGCACTGAAAGCCGTGAAGTCAATTCGTGCTTTCGCAGCAGGCCCATGCCGCTGCGTCGCAGCAACGCGGTGTTACTCCGCGATGAGATGGAGTCGAGTTGTAGCGGCGGCGACGGTGCGCTCCACCTCTCCCGCCTGCGGGAAAGGTCGGCGCGCAGCGCCGGTGAGGGCTTTCTCCGCTTGTGGATTGTCCCGTTGCGGAGACACCCTCTCCCCAACCCTCTCCCGCGAGCGGGCGAGGGAGCTCACCGCGCGCGTGGCTCGCGCATCACGCCGCGACGCGCTCGCTGCTGCCGACGAGCGGGGACAGCTCCCTGGCATCCGCAACGACGCGGACGACCATCGGCTCGTCACGGCCGCGGATCGCGACCTCCTGCTGCGGCAAGACATCGTCATGAAGGCCGGCGGTACGCCGGACCTCGTCGGAGACGATCGCCTCGCAGCCGAGCGTCTTGGTCATGTCCTGGAGACGCGCGGCCACGTTGACGGCGTCGCCTAGCGCAGTGAAGACGATGTGATCGCGATAGCCGATGTCGCCGATGATCACCTCGCCGCCGTGGATCCCGATGCCGAACCGGATCGGTTGGCGCAAATCGTGACTGAGCAATTGATTGAGCTCGTCGATATGCAGGGCGATGCCGGCTGCGGCCTTCAGCGCCTGCCGGCAGGCGGTCTGCGGATCGGCGGAAAGGCCGAACAGCGCCAGCATGCCGTCGCCGACGAACTGGTTGGGCTGACCGCCATTCTCGATCACGGCCTGTGACACCGCGCCGAGGAAACGGTTGACGATGAAGACGGTGTCGAACGGCAACCGCTTCTCGGCGAGTTGCGTCGAGCCGCGCATGTCCACGAACAGGCTGACGAGATAGCGCTCCTGGCCGATTCGCGCCGGCGTCGAGGCGGGCGCGTTCGCCGATAGCGTCTGCGGCGTGAAGAGCTGGAAGAACGAGAGGTCGGAGGTCGGCCGCAACTGGCAGGCGAGCCTGATCGAGGGGTCGGTGGTGCCGACCCGGGTGAGCACGAAAGCCTCGCGCTGCGACGGCTCGGGCAGGGCGGCATGGTCGCCGATGATGCGGATGCGGCAGGTCGAGCAGCGGGCGCGGCCGCCGCAGACGCTGGCATGCGGCACGCTGTGGCGCAGGCTCGCTTCCAGCACGGAGAGCCCCTTGGGCACGCGCACTGTCTTGCCGTTGCCATAGGACAGCGCGATCATGCCGCCGCGCCGCTCGCGATAGGCCCTCACGCCGCGCGCCGCCAGCGCCAGTCCGAGCAGGCCGAGATAGCCGATGGTAAGGCCGCCGGTGATGCGCTCCAGCGTGTCGGCCTCCGCGACTGTGCCGACCTGGCGGCGCGTCAGATTGTGCGTGCGCCATTCGCCGTCGTCGCTCTCGGCCGCGACGCTGCGTCCGCCCTGATAGATGCCGAGCAGCGCCAGCGTCGGGATCAGCACGGCCGCCGCGAGCAGATACGGTGCGGCGCGCGTGAAGAACGGCTTCAGGCGAAGCCAGAAATAGATTCCGATGCAACCGTGAACCCAGGCGATGACGAGCAGGATCGTCATCTGCCAGAGCCGGCCGGGCGATGCGACGAAGAACAGGTAGAGCTCCTGCGGATAGAGCTTTTCGTGCGCAAACAGCGTGTGGCCGAGCCGCACGCCGATCACATGCGCCATCACCAGGGCGGGGATGCTCAGCCCAAGCACCAGCTGGAGCGGCTCGATCGTCTTCCAGCGGAACTGCCGGCGTTGATACAGCGCGTACACGCCGAGCCCCATATGGATGAGCGCTGCGCCGTAGAACACGATCGCGACCGGCAGGAACTGCCAGAACGCAGTGTGATAGTAGACCCCGACCTCCATGGCACCGACCGACACATTGCCGAGCGCGTGGTTGAGAAAATGGCTCACCACATAGGCGAACAGGACGACGCCGCAGACCAGCCGCACCTGGCGTGCGCTGGTGCCGCGAAAAAGTTCGGACAATCGTGAAGCAGCTGTGGCGGCCATGATTTGCTTGTACCAGTTCATGAAGCAGAACAGCCAGCGGAGAGTTAAATTCCCGCGGCGGACGGCCCGTCCGATCACATGCGCGGTAAGTGGAGGCATACACCACTGTCGTCCCGGCGCACACCACTGTCGTCCCGGACAAGCGCGCCCCCAAGCGCGCGCAGATCCGGGACCCATAGCCACAGGGAGCGGTTGTGATACAGGCTGATCACTCCGAGTCTTCGCCAAACTCCTCCCTGTGCTTATGGGGATCTGCGCGCCGCTCCGCGCGCCTGTCCGGGACGACTCGTGGAGAGAGAGCGCCCCCTACATTGACTCCCCCTTCCAAGTCGGGGAAAAGCGCGGCCGTGAAGACAGCTCCCGACATCTCAGTGCACCCCGACGGCGCCGCGCGCCGGCCCCTCGTCATGGCTGCGCTGATCATCGCCGCGATGACAGTGCTGCGCATCGTTTATGCGTCCGCGCTCGAGCTGCGCACCGACGAGGCCTATTACTGGACCTGGTCGAAGGAGACCGCGCTGAGCTTCCTCGATCATCCCCCGATGATCGCCTGGTTCATCCGCTTCGGCACGGCGATCTTCGGCGATACTGCGCTCGGCGTCCGCTTCGGCGGCATTCTTGCGATGCTGGTGACACAGCTCTTGCTCGCCGACATCGTCCGGCGCGTCACCCGTGACGCGCGTGTGGTCGTGCTCGCGGTGTTGATGCCGGAGGCCGCGCTCTATTACGGCCTGCTGATGGCCAAGGTCGCGCCCGACGTCGCCATGATCCCGTTCGCGGTCGCGATGATGTGGGCTCTGGTTAGGCTCGCGCAAAGCGGCGACGGCCGCTGGTGGCTCGCGGCCGGACTGTTCGCCGGCCTGTCGCTGCTGTCGAAATTCACCGCTATCATGTTCGCACCCGCCGTCGCCGTCTTCCTGCTGGTGCCGGACTGGCGATGGCGCTGGCTGCGCAGTCCCTATCCTTATCTCGCGGTAGTCGTCGCCATCGTCGTGTTCTCGCCGGTGCTGATCTGGAACGCACAGCACGATTGGGCTTCGTTCCGCTTCCAGGGCGTGCGCGCCACCGCCAATTACGGCGTCTCGCTCCGCACCATCGGCGATTATATCGGCCTGCAATTCGGGCTAGTCGGCTTTGTGATGTTGCCGGTGGTGCTGTCGGCGCTGGTCATGACGGCGTGGCGCGGCTATCGCACCCGCGAGCCGGTCGCGATCCTGCTGTCGACCGCGGTGCTGGTGCCGTTCCTTTATTTCTTTGCGAAATCGCTGACGCTCAGGGTCGGCGACACCTGGCCGATGTTCATGTGGCCGGTCGGCTTTGCTGCCGCCGCCATCAATCTTACAATGATGCCGCGAGAAAATTGGTCGACGCGGATGATCCGGTCCAGCGTCGTCTGGGCCAATACCGCGGTCGTCTCAGGGCTCGCTTTCGTCGTCATCGTGTTCCTCTATTACGTCGCCGCACCCTGGAATTTTCTCGGCAAGATCGATCCGGTCGGCGCCGAGGCCGGCTACGACAAGGTCGCGGCGCGCGCACAGGCTGCGCTCGACGAGGCCGGCGCAACCTGGATCGCGACCACGGACTATCGCACCTATGCCATGATGCGCTGGCTGTTCAGGGGCCGCGTGCCGGTGATCGAGATCAACGAGCGCGGCCGCTTCCAGGAGTTTGCCAATCCCGGCATGGACCGCATCAAGGGGCACGCCGGCATCTATGTCGGCCGCGAGCCCGATAATCGCGCACCGGTGTGGGACGCGATCCCCGCGAAGCGCGAGCAGTTTGGTCAAGTCGAACGCCGCTGGCGCGGCGTTCTAACGGATACCTACGTGTTGGAAAAGCTTACCGGCTGGAGCCCGCAACTGTCGCCGCCAAAGGACTCGCCGCTGTTCCAGTGGCGCGTGCTGGCGGGGGAATTCGAGAAGCGCGTATCCGCCTAGTGAGGCAAGCGCCGATCTTCTTCCTTCTCCCCTTGTGGGAGAAGGTGGCGCTACTCCTCGTCCTTCTTCCGCAACAGATCCGTCGCGAGATCCGACAGCTTCGGCGGCGGCAGGGCTGCGAACGGCAGCGGTCTTGTGACGTCGATTGCGGCCAGGCCCAGCCGCGCCGTCAACAATCCGTTGAGCATGCCTTCGCCGAGGCGCTGCGACAGCTTCGCCGCAATGCCGTGGCCGAGCATCTGCTGCACCAGGCTGTCGCTCGCGGCCATGCCGCCGGTGATGGCGAGATGGGCGATGACGTGGCGGAGCAGGCGGATCATGCCGAGCGCGCCGGGGCGGCCGCCATAGAGCCGGGCGAGCTGGCGGATCAGGCGCAGCGAGGCGACGAACACGAACAGCACGTCGATCAGCGCGCGGGGCGAAACCGCAGTCACGATGGAGACCCGCTGCGCCGCAACCGACACCAGCCGCCGCGCCTCAATATCCAGCGGCGCCATCAGTTCGCGCTCGGCGAGCCGGACCATGTCGGCACCGTCGATGATCTCGCCGGCGTGACTTTCCAGCGCCGCGCGGGCGCGCGCAAGCTGCGGGTTCTGGTGCGCGATCTTAAGCAGGTCCTGCACGATGGCGCGGCTCTCCTTGCGATCGTCGCTGGCGAGCACCGCGGCGGCGCGCCGATGCAGTTTTTCGATCGTCGCGAGCCGCGCGAGACCAAGCCCCTCGCGCCCGATCACCACCGCAAGCGCAAGCGCGGTGACGAATGCAAGAGAAAGTCCGACGAAGCCGAGGCTCTCGCTGCGCGCAAACAGGTCCTCGATCAGATGGACGACGCCGAGGCCGACTCCAAGGAGCGTCAGCCCGGCAACGCCGGACCAGAACAGCGCGCCCCAGGGAAAGCTGCGCCGCGCCGGAAGCGCAGCCTCGATCGGCACCGGCAGCGCCATTGGATCGGACTCCGGCGTGATCTGGATGGTGCCGCGGCCGAGCCGGGCGGTCTCATTGGCCTCGGTGACGACGACGCCGGGATCGTCCAGCCGGAACGTGGCCGGCCGCCGCGGCGGGGATCGGTCGTTCATGACAGCTTGTCTCCGATCAGGAACTGCAAGGCACGGTCGAGGCGGATGTGAGGCAGCGCCGGCTCGTCCGTGCCCTCGCGTTCGAGTTTTGGCGGACGAAAGCGCAGGAAGCGGAAATCGCTCTTCTCGGCGGCGGCGGTCGACAGCCCGCGAAATGCATCCGCACCATTGAACAGTGCCCCCGGATCGAGCGGCAAATCGCCCGGAAAGGTCGCCACCTCCGTATTGCCGTCAAAGAACTCGCCGCCGGCGCTTTCGCCCGCGGCCGGTGTCCCCAGGATCGACGGCAATTTATCGCGGCCATGCGCAACCTGCGCCTCGCGCGTCGCGCGCACGGCGGCGAGGGCCACCACGTCGATCTCCGCGCCGGTGTTTTCGGCGCGCGTCACGGCGCGGGCGACCGCGTGGTGCAGCACGGCCTCGAGACGGTCGTGGCTGGAATGGTGCAGATGGTCCGCCTTGGTCGCCGCGAACAGGATGCGGTCGATGCGCGGCCGGAACAGGTTGGAGAGGAAGGTGCTGCGGCCGATGCGGAAGCAGTCGAGAATGCCGGCGAGGGCTGCTTCGAGATCGTGCAGGGCCCCCGGACCCGAGTTGAATGCGGCGAGCGCATCCGCCAGCACGATCTGGCGATCGAGCCGCGCGAAATGATCGCGGAAGAACGGCCGTACCACGACGTCCTTGTAGGCCTCATAGCGGCGAACCATCATCGCCCACAGCGATCCCTCCGGCGCCTGGCCGTCCAGGGGCACGTCGAGCGGCGCGAAGGTCAGCGCCGGCGAGCCTGCGAGATTGCCGGGCATCAGGAAGCGGCCGGGCGGCAGCAGGCTCATGGCAAAGCGCTCGTCGCGGCAGGCGCGCAAGTAGCCGGTGAAGAGCTTTGCCGCCGTGAGCGTCGCCTGCTCGTCCTCGCGCGCCTCCGGCTTCAAGGCCGCAAGATGCGCATGCCAATCGGCGGCAAGGTGCACGCGCGGCGCCTCGCGCGACAGCGCGAGGCTTTCCGCCGACCACTGCTCATAACTCTTTTGCAGCAGCGGCAGGTCGAGCAGCCATTCGCCGGGATAGTCGACGATGTCGAGCGTCAGGGTGCGGTCCGCGCCGTTGTGGCGCTGGTAGTCGATGACGAGCCGCAGCTCGCTGATATCGACGGTCGAATTCGGCCAGCGCCGCTCCTCGATCAGCGCGCGCAGATGGTTCTCGTAGGCGAAGCGCGGCACCGCATCGTCGGGCTGCGGCGCCAGATGCGCCCGCGCGACCCGGCCCGAGGCGTAGGCCTCGAACACCGGAAACCGGCCGCCGCGCGTCAGCCCATGGATCAGCGCGGTGATGAACACGGTCTTGCCGGCCCGGGACAGGCCGGTGACGCCGAGCCGTACCGTCGGGTTGAACAGATGCTCGCCATAGTCGATCAGCGCCCGGGCCGACAGGCGCGCCTCCTCGACCATATCCTGGAAACTGAATGCCATATGAACGTGAGAGGTCTCGGGGCGGGCAAATAGCCAAAACGGACTAGTCACAAAAGTGGCAACTGCCTGACGAAAATCAAGCTTCATACTTCCACCGTCTTCCTGGGTGAAGCAGCCTTTGAACGCCGCGTTAACTGCCAAAGACCAATATCGGACACCTATTGCGCCCCGGATCGCCATGCCTGTCTTCACGCTGAAACAGCTCGCCTCGACCTCCGTCCATGCCGCCGCCGATGCGTTCCGCTGGAACTACGATCGCGCCGAGATGATCGCCGACGGCATCATCCATGGTATCGGCGTGTTGTCCGGTATTATCGCCGCGACCGTTCTGGTGGTGCTCGCAGCGGTCTATGCCGACGCAGTCAACATCGTCGGTGTCTCGATCTATGTCGCGGGCCTGCTCTCGATGCTGGTGCTGTCGGCGACCTATAATCTCTGGCCGGTCTCGCCAGCCAAATGGCTGCTGCGGCGCTTTGACCATTCCGCGATCTACCTCCTGATCGCTGCCACCTACACGCCGTTCATCCTGGAGCTGAAGGACAGTGTGTTCGCGCTGGCGCTGCTCATCTGTGTCTGGTGTGTCGCGATCCTGGGCATCGTGCTCAAGCTTCGCTATCCCGGCCGGCTCGACCGCGTCGCGGTCGGTATCTACCTCGCCATGGGCTGGAGCGGCATGATGCTCTACGATGCCGTAGTCAAGGCGCTGCCCGCGGTGGTGCTGGGCTTCGTGGTCGCGGGCGGCGTGCTCTACTCGTTTGGCGTGATCTTCCATGCCTGGCGGCGCCTGCGCTTTCAGAATGCGATCTGGCACGGCTTTGTCTTGGCCGGGGCGGCGTGCCATTATACCGCGGTGCTCGACCTCGTGTTGAGCTGAGAACACGCGGGCCAGGAGGAGACGTCGCATGCAGGTGACCGGCAAGGTCGTGGTTGTCACCGGCGGCGCCAATGGCATCGGCAAGGCGCTGTGCGAAGCCTTTCATGAAGCCGGCGCGGCCAAGATCGTGGTCGCGGACATGGAGGCCGCCGGCGCCAGGGCGGTCGCTGCCATGGTGGACGGTGCCGCGTTCAAATGCGACGTCGCGCAGGAAAAGGACATTTCTCACGTCATCGAGGAGACCGAGCGGCAGTTCGGACCGATCGACCTGTTCTGCTCCAATGCCGGCATCGGCGGCGGCTTCGATCCGATGTCGGAAAATGCCGGCGGCTCTTCGGATGAGCCGTGGCAGCGCAGCTGGGCGATCCACGTCATGGCCCATGTCTATGCAGCGCGGCATCTCATCCCGCGAATGAAAGCGCGCGGCGGCGGCTATTTCCTCAACACGATCTCGGCGGCGGGCCTGTTGTCGCAGGTCGGCAGCCCCGCTTATTCGACCACCAAGCACGCCGCGGTCGGCTTTGCCGAAAATCTGGCGATCTCACATAAGGCGCACAACATCCGCGTCTCGATCCTCTGCCCGCAAGGCGTCGACACCAACATGCTGCGCGCGATCCCCAAGGGCCCGCAATCCGGTGACGGCGACCTGGCGCCCGAGCAGGTGGCGAAAGACGTGCTCGCCGGCCTCGATCAAGAGACGTTCTTGATCCTGCCGCATCCGCAGGTGCTCGGCTACATGCGCAGGAAGGCCGAGAACTACGACCGCTGGATCGGCGGCATGGCTAAGATCCAGGCCAGGATGCGGGACGAGTTCGGGAAGTAGGGAAGGGGCTTGAGGCACAGTTGCGTAGCAAACACTCGCTGTCGTCCCGGCCTAGTGCGCAATTGCGCACGGGGGGCCGGGACCCATAACCACAGGGAGAAGTTTGGCGAAGACCGGTCGTGGTTTTTCGCGGTACTAACACCGCGGGTACACCGATAGATCACGCGGTATGGGTCCCGGCCTTCGCCGGGACGACGGCTTGCGCCGCTGACAGCGCCTCATCCTCCATCCGGCTCTGCCGCAGCGCCCGTGCATAAAGCATCATGCCCTCGCGCACCGTGCGCTGCTCCGTGACCGTTAATGCGGCCAGCGCGCCGCTCACCTGCTGCCGCCCGAACGCGTGCAGCGCCTCCAGCGTGCGCCGGCCCTTCGCCGTCAGCGAGAGCAGCTTGCTGCGCGCGTCGGCTTCGTCCGGTGTCTCCCGCAACTCGCCGCAGTCGATCAGCTTGCGCACCAGGCGGCTGACGCTCGACTTCTCCAGGCGCAGGAAGTCGCCCAGCTCGCCCGAGCTCATCGGGCCGCGGATGCCGATCTCCAGAATGGTGTGGACGGCTGAGGGTGGGTAGTCGGATGCCGCCACCGTCGCGTCCATGAAGCCGAGCTCCCGCACCATCAGGCGCGAGGCGGCGCGGATGTCGTCGATCAGCGAAAGCCCGGCCACCTTGACTCTCCGCATATAGTTGTATCATACAACTATATGCGCGCAACGGCGCGCGCAAGCGTTTTGGAGTGGCCCATGAGTGGAACTTTGCCGGCCAGGATGCGGATGACAGGCAAGGTCTGTCTGGTCACGGGCGGCGGCAGCGGCATCGGCCGCGCTACGGCCTTGCGGATGGCGTCAGAAGGCGCAGACGCGATCATCGTTGCGGGCCGGCGAGAGGCCGAGATCGAGGCTGCCGCCGCCGCGTGCCGGGAGCTCGGTGCGGACGCGATCTCGCTCAAGTCCGACATCACGCGAGAGGACGACGTCGCGCACCTGGTCCGCACGGCAGTCGAGCGCTGCGGCCGGCTCGACGTCGCCTTCAACAATGCCGGCTTTCAGGAACGCCGCGGGCCGCTGGAAGAGCAGGGCATGGACATCTACGACAGCGTATTCGACACCAATGTCCGCGCGCTGTTTTTGTGCCTGCGCCATCAACTGCCGGCGATGCTGGTGCAGGGGCGCGGCAGCATCGTCGTCAACGCCTCCGTCAGCGGCGTGCGCAATCCCAATCCCGGCTTCTCGCTCTACTCGGCCTCGAAGGCGGCCGCGATCTCGCTGACGCGTTCAGCGGCGATGGAAAACGCTCCGCGCGGCATCCGCATCAACGCCATCGCCCCCGGCCGCGTCGTCACCGACATGATGCTCCGCGCCGGCGTCGGCGACGTAGCGACCGTGGCTGCAGGCCTGCCGCTGCGACGGATGGGAACGCCCGAGGAAGTGGCCGAGGCCGTGGTGTGGCTGTCGTCCGATGCGTCGTCATACGTCGTCGGCCACGTGCTTGCGGCGGACGGTGGATTTCTGGCGTCGTAGTTCGGGCGGTCTTGCCAAAATCTCGTTGTCGTCCTGGCGAAAGCCAGGACCCATTACCCCAGGGAGCAGTTGTGTCGCGAGATCGGGTCAACCAATCTTCGCCAAACATCCTGCTGTGGAAATGGGTCCTGGCTTTCGCCAGGACGACATTGTGGATGCGTAGCGTGCCCCTAATGCTTCTGCCCGTACAACACCGGCACCGCCGAATCCACGACCACCTCGACCAGGCTCGTGCCTTCGAACGTCATCGCGCGCTGTAACGCGCCGTCCAGCTCCGCCGCCTTGCTCACCCGCACCGCATCGCACCCCATGCCCTCGGCGAGCCTGACGAAATCGATTCCCGGCAGCTCCAGCCCCGGTACGTTCCTGACCTGCATCACCTGACTGAACGATCTCATCGCGCCATAGCCGGAATTGTTGATGACGACGATCGTGAGCGGCAGCCTTCGCTGCGCGGCGGTCCACAGCGCCTGGATCGAATACATCGCCGAACCGTCGCCGATCAGGCACACCGTACGCTGCTTCGGCTTGCCGAGCGCCATGCCGACCGCCGCGGGCAGGGAGTAACCGAGGCCGCCGCTCGACATCGTGTAAAAGCTGTCTTGGCCGCGCATCGGCATGAACTTTTGCATCGCCGGCCGGTGCGAAGGTACTTCCTCGACCAGCGCGGCCTCGTTCGGCATCGCCTGCGACAGCGAATTCATCAGGAACTCGACCGGCAGCGGATCGCCGGCTTGCGGGGCCGGCGGCAGTGTGCGGCCCTTTGGCGCCGCGCGCTTGGTCTGCGGCAGGAGGTCGAGCAGCATGGTCAGCGCCGGCTTCATCGTCGCGATGATGCTGGTGCCGACTGGCGTCACGGCCGCGGCGTCGGGATCATCGGTGATCTGGAAGATCGTCGCGCTGCCGTCGAAGATAGCGGCATGCCCCTCGACATGGAACGTGAACACCGGCGCGCCGATGACGACGACGAGATCGTGCTCGCGCAGCGCGTCCGACAGTTGCGCCGGCGAGGCGTGCAGGAAGCCTGCGAACTGCGGATGCCGCTCGGGGAACGAGCAGCGCGCCGAGAACGGGCTCACCCAGACGCTCGCCTTCGCCCTCTCGGCGACCTGCACCATCAGGTCGACCGCGCCGGCACGGTCGACGCCGGGCCCGACCACGAGGGCAGGGTGTTTTGACGCGGCGAGCGCCGCGACCAGTGCCTTCATCGCCTCCGGCTCCGGCCCGATCTCGCGGCTGATCTTGCGGGCCTCGACCGGCGCGGTGGCATGCGCCCAATCGTCGATCGGGATCGAGACGAAGGTCGGCCCGCACGGCGGCTGCATCGCGGTGTAATAGGCGCGCGCGATCGCGGCCGGGACGTCCTCGGGCCGCGCCGGCTCGACGCTGTATTTGACGTAGGGCCGCGGGAATTCGGAGGCGCGCTCGGCGTAGAGAAACGCCTGCAACGGCAGGATTGAGCGCGCCTGCTGGCCCGCCGTGATCACCAGCGGCGTCTGGTTGCGATGCGCGGTGTAGATGTTGCCGAGTGCATTGCCGACGCCGGCCGCCGAATGCAGATTGACGAAGCCTGCATTGCGCGTCGCCTGCGCGTAACCGTCGGCCATGCCGACCGCAGAGGCTTCCTGGAGCGCCAGCACGTAGTCGATGTCATCAGGCCAGTCGCTCAGGAACGGCAGCTCAGTCGAGCCGGGATTGCCGAATACTTTTTTGATGTCGAAGGCGCGCAGCAGGTCGAGCGTGGCCTGCTTGACGGTGACGGATTTGCTGGCCGATTTGCCGTTTTTTGGCATTGTTTCCGTCCCTTCTGTTTGTCGATCCTGTCCGCCCCACCCGTCATTGCGAGCGCAGCGAAGCAATCCAGACTGTTAGTTCCTCATCCTGAGGAGCGCGTCTTCGCGCGTCTCGAAGGATGAAGGCCTGGCCGGTGGCCTCGCCCTTCGAGACGCGCGCGAAGAGGCGCGCTCCTCAGGGTGAGGTTCTACAATCTATCACCACACCGCCGTGCCCTTCATCGTCGGCTGGCCCTCGGCGTTTGCGGTCCACAGCTCCGTGCTCTCACCGCTCTCATTGGCGTTGATGGAAAACTCCGTGCCCTCGAACAGCGGTTGCAGGCCGCGATAGGTGAACTTCTTGGGCGCCTTGCCGGCGCGCAGCTTTGCCGCCATCTCGATGATCAGCGCCGCTTGGAGCGGTCCATGGAAGATCAGACCCGGATAACCCTCGACTTTGGTGACGTAGTCGCGGTCATAGTGGATGCGATGACCGTTGAAGGTCAGGGCCGAATAGCGGAACAGCAGTACGGGATCGGAAACGTACGTCTCGCGATGCTGCGCCTGCGGCACTGCGGCCTTAGCTGGAGCTGCCTGCGTGGTTGTCATCTCGCGATAGACGATATCCTGCCGCTCGCGGATGGCAACGCCGCGCGGCGAGGAGATGCTGTGCTCGACCGAGACGAAGCACAGCGTGCCGGTCGAGCCGCTCTTCACCTGCACATCGGCAATGCGCGAGGTCCGCGTCGATTCGTCGCCGACGCGGAGCGGCTGCAAAAACTCGATCTCGCCGCCGGCCCACATCCGGCGCGGCAGCGGCACCGGCGGCAGGAAACCGCCGCGGGTCGGGTGGCCGTCGGGGCCGAGCATCGACATCGGAAATACCGGTTGCGCCAGGCACCAATGCACGGTGAGCGGCGCGGCATCGCCGTGCCTGGGCTCGCCGATTTCCTGAAACAGCGTCGCGCGCAAACCCCTGACGAGCTGCGCGGTGACGATGTCGGTGGCTTCCTGGGAGCGGCCGATCCATTGCCGCAAATGATCGATGTCGAGCTTCTCGGTCATGACGCCTCGCTCTTGTTACGTCTTTGACTTACTTCTTCGAGTTGGGCCGCTCGCCGATACCGGGCACGGCGCCATAGACGCGGGATTCGCCGACGATGATCGGCGCGGGCGCTGGATAGCTGACGCGCCCCTGCGGCGTGTCGACTTCGATGCGCCTCAAATGTGGATGCGTCGCCAGGTCGGCCATGGTGTTGACCTCGGCGAAGGCAATGTCGGCGTCCGAGAGACGCTTGAGCAGCTCGTCGCGCGTCATTTTCGCAAAACTGTCGGCGACCGTCTTGTCGGTGAAGTCGCGGTTGCGCACGCGCTCGACCATGTTGGCGACGCGCGGGTCGCTCGGCAGGTCCGGCTGGTCCAGCACTTCGGCGCAAAGCGTCTTCCATTCGCGCTCGCTCTGGATCGAGATCAGAATATCCTTGCCGTCGCTGGAGGTGAACGCGCCATAGGGTGCGATCGAGGGATGGCGCAGGCCCATGCGCTTCGGCGGATTGCCGGCCTCGGAATTGAGCAGCGGCACGGTCAGCCAGTCCGCCATCACGTCGAACATGGAGATGCGGATATCCGCGCCCTTGCCGGTGCGTCCACGCGCGATCAGCGCCTCCAGGATCGCTGCATGCGCGGTCGCCCCGGTCGCGACGTCGACGATGGACATGCCGACGCGCGAGGCGCCGTCGGGATTGCCGGTGATCGAGGCCAGCCCGCTCTCGGCCTGGATCAAGAGATCGTAAGCCTTGCGGTGTGCGTACGGGCCCTCGTCGCCATAGCCGGTGATGGTGCAGGAGATCAGCTTCGGATAGTCGCCTAGCAGTCGCTCGCGCGAAAAGCCGAGCTTGTCCATCGAGCCCGGCTTGAGATTCTGCACCAGCACGTCGGCGCCCGCGATCAGTCTCTCCAGCTCGGCGCGGCCTTCCCTAGTGGCGAGATCGACCACCGCCGACTGCTTGCCGCGGTTGAGCCAGACGAAATAGCTGCTCTGCCCCTTGGCCGCCGCGTCATAGCCGCGGGCGAAATCGCCTTCCGGCCTCTCGATCTTGATGACTTCCGCGCCGGCATCCGCTAGCCGCGACGAGCAGAACGGTGCGGCGACCGCCTGCTCGACTGCAATCACCCTGATTCCGTCAAGTGCTCCCATCGCGCGACCTCAGTAGGAGCGGGGCATGCCGAGCACGTGCTCGGCGATGAAAGACAGCACGAGGTTGGTCGAGATCGGCGCCACCTGGTAGAGCCGCGTCTCGCGGAATTTGCGCTCGACGTCATATTCCTCGGCGAAGCCGAAGCCGCCATGGGTCTGGACGCAGGCGTTCGCCGCCTCCCAAGATGCATCCGCCGCCAGCATTTTCGCCATGTTGGCTTCCGCACCGCAGTCGAGGCCAGCCTCGTATTTGCGCGTCGCCTCCTTCACCATCAATTCAGCCGCACGCATTGCGGCATAGGCCTTGGCAATCGGGAACTGGATGCCCTGGTTCTGGCCGATCGGCCGGCCGAACACCGCGCGCTCCTTGGCGTAGTTCGTGGCCTTGGCGATGAACCATTTGGCGTCGCCGACGCATTCCGCCGCGATCAGGATTCGCTCGGCATTCATGCCGGAGAGGATGTAGCGAAAACCCTTGCCCTCTTCGCCGATCAGGTTTTCGGCGGGCACCTTCATGTCGGTGAAGAACACTTCGGTGGTGGCATGATTCATCATGGTGCGGATCGGACGGATCTCCAGGCCCTTGTCCTTGGCCTCGCGCATGTCGACGATGAACACGGAGAGCCCGTCGGTGCGTTTCTTGACCTCGTCCTTCGGCGTGGTTCGCGCCAGCAGGAGCATAAGATCGGAATGCTCGGCACGGCTGGTCCAGATCTTCTGGCCGTTGACGATATAGCCGGCGTTGCCGTCCTTGCGCGCAAATGTCTTCAGCGAGGTGGTGTCGGTGCCGCTGGTCGGCTCGGTGACGCCGAACGCCTGCAGCCGCAACTCGCCGCTCGCGACCTTTGGCAGATACTTCGCCTTCTGCTCGTCGCTGCCGTGCCGCAGCACCGTGCCCATCGTGTACATCTGGGCATGACAGCCGCCGCCATTGCATCCCGCACGCTGGATCTCCTCGAGGATCGCAGCCGCCGCCGAGAGTTTCAGGCCTGCGCCGCCATATTCCTCGGGGATCAACACCGAGAGATAGCCAGCCTGTGTCAGCGCATCGACGAAGGCCTTCGGGTAAGCCATCTCGCGATCGAGCTTGCGCCAGTATTCGCCGGGAAACTGCGCGCAGAGCTTTGCGACGGCTTCGCGGATCTCGGCGTGATCTTCGGTGTGGTGCTGTTCGCTCTTTTCTTGGCTCATGGCGTTTCCCGTTGGGTGCGGCGGTTAAGATAACGCCGGCCGATCCCCCGGCGTTGTGAAAACAACGCCAGCCCCCTATGCTCATTTGCTATAGCGTATGGAGTAGCCTTCCAGGATTGGCAAGCATGGATTTCCGGCAGCTCAGGACCTTCAGTTGCGTGGCCGAGCTCGGCAGCCTCTCCAAGGCGTCCGACAAATTGCGCGTCGCGCAGCCGGCGCTCAGCCGCCAGATCAAGCTGTTGGAACACGAGTTGCGCGTCGAACTGTTCACGCGCAACGGACGCGGCATGGTGCTGACCGACGCAGGCCGTCTGTTGCTGGCGCGGACCTCCGGCATCGTGCGCCAGGTCGACCAGATCCGCGACGACATCCAGTCGGCCAAGGGGCCGCCGTCGGGCCAGGTTGTGCTCGGCCTGGTTCCGACCGTGAGCTGCGTG
Organism: Bradyrhizobium hipponense; assembly: GCF_008123965.1. GTDB lineage: Bacteria > Pseudomonadota > Alphaproteobacteria > Rhizobiales > Xanthobacteraceae > Bradyrhizobium > Bradyrhizobium hipponense. Next base: position 42,344 of record NZ_VSTH01000129.1, read on the forward strand.
CTGTCGGCCCGCTTCGCGCGGCGCTGCGTCGAAAACTTTCCCGGCATCTCGCTGCGCATCGTCGAGAGCTACAGCGGCCATCTCGTCGAATGGCTGCATCGTGGCGAGATGGATCTCGCTATCCTCTACGGCCGCTCGGCGGATCTGCATCTCAACGTGCAGAGTCTTGGCCGCGACAACATCGTCGCGGTCGGCCCGCGCGGCTGCGGGCTGGTGCGCAAGAAGAGCGTCGAGATCGGCTGGCTGCTGCGGCAGCGGCTGGTGCTGCCCAGTCATTCTCACGGCCTCCGCGCGCTGATCGAGCATGCGGCGGCCCAGCGCAAGATCAAGCTCAACGTCCAGCTCGAAGCGGACTCCTTCCGTGTGCTCACCGGTCTGGTCGAGGAGGGTCTCGGCTTCGCGCTGCTGCCGCCGTCGTCCGTGCACGGCGAGGTCGCGGAGGGGCGGCTGGAAACCGCCGTCGTCTCGAAGCCAATGACGCGCGAGCTCATTTTCGCTTCTCCGATCGACCGCCCGGCCTCGACGGCCTCGCTCGCCATCACCGCCCTCCTGCGCGACGAGGTCGCCGCCTGCCGCAAGGAAGGCCTGTGGGAGATCAGGCTTGCGTGAGCGTCGGTTCCTTCTTCGCCTCCCCCGCTAGCGGGGCGAGGGAGCGCACCGATATCTCGACTGCGGTTTAAGACACAAGGCCGCGGGCGGCCCTTCGCATCTGGTGCGAGCTGTCATGCCGAGATTTTATAGCCGGAGATCGGCCGGCCCGTGATCGGGCCGGAACCTCGCTTGCGCTTGGTGCACCGAAGTTTCCGCGTCGTCATGGCCGGGCTTGACCCGGCCATCCACGCCTTCAGCGCGGCACAAAGAACGTGGATGCCCGGGACAAGCCCGGGCATGACGTCGTCCCGCAACGATTACCCCGGAATCCTTACCGGCAGCGACTCATATCCCTTGATGAAGCTGGAATAGATCCGCTTCGGCTCGCCCACCACCTCGATGCGGTCGAAGCGCTTGAGCATCTCCTCCCAGATGATCTTGAGCTGCAGCTCGGCGAGGCGCATGCCGACGCAGCGGTGGATGCCGAAGCCAAAGGAAAGATGCGTGCGCGGCCGCGGCCGGTCGATGATGAACTCCTCGGGACGCTCGATGACCTCTTCGTCGCGGTTGCCCGAGACGTACCACATCACCACGCGGTCGCCCTTCTTGATGGCCTTGCCGCCGATCTCGGTGTCCTGGAGCGCGGTGCGGCGCATGTGGGCAAGCGGGGTCTGCCAGCGGATCACCTCCGGCACCATGGTGTCGATCAGCGCCGGGTTGGCACGAAGCTTGTCGTACTGGTCCGGGTTCTCGTTCAGCGCCAGCACCGAGCCGGTCATGGTGTTGCGGGTGGTGTCGTTGCCGCCGACGATGAGCAGGATGATGTTGCCCATGAGATTATCGGGATCCATGAACCGCGTCGCATCGTTATGGGCCATCAGCGACAATAGATCGTTGCGCGGCTCGGAATTGACGCGCTCGTTCCACAGCTTGGACATATAGGCGTAGCACTCGTCCATCTCGCGGCGTCGCTCTTCGGCGGAGGCAACGATGCCGCTCTTGGGCAGCGCGGTGGAGACATCCGACCAGCGTGTCAGCTTGCGCCGCTCCTCCCAGGGGAAATCGAACAGGGTGGCCAGCATCTGCGTCGTCAGCTCGATCGAGACCCGCTCGACGAAGTTGAAGGTCTCGTTGCGCGGCAGATTGTCGAGCACGGTCTGTGAACGCTGGCGGATGAGCTTGGCGAGTTCGTCCAGATGCGTCGGCGTGAACATCGGCGACACCGTCTTGCGCTGCGCCGAATGCCGCGGCTGGTCCATGGCGATGAAGCTCGGCCAATCATAACCTTCCGGCACGTCGCGGATCGAGATGCCGCCGAGCGTCGAGTCCGAGGAGAACAGGCCGTGATTGGTGTCGACATGCATGATGTCGTTGTATTTCACCACCGACCAGTACGGTTCGATCGGCGCGTTGGTGCAGTAATGCACCGGCTCTTCCTTGCGCAGCCGCTCGAACCACGGCCACAGCGTGTCGTCCTGGAACAGCCTGGGCGCGCCGGGGTGGAACTGCGCCAGCGGCGTTGCATAAGCCTCCTCGCGCGCCCTGCGCATGCGTTCAGCCTTGTCGGTCTTAACCGGCGCTTGGATGTTCATGGTGCTGGGCTCCAGTTTGTCCTCCAACCTCTCCCGCTTGCGGGAGAGGTCGGCGCGTAGCGCCGGGTGAGGGCTCTTTCCTCTCGGGGGTTCTCGCCCGCGGAGATACCCTCTCCCCAGCCCTCTCCCGCAAGCGGGAGAGGGGGCGCAGCTTCCTTGTGGGCGTCGTTGAACTCAATCTAAGCCGCAATCTGCACCGGCAGCGTCTCCAGACCCTTCACGAAGCTCGAATAGACCCGCTGGGGTTCGCCGACCACATCAATATGGTCGAAACGCTTGAGAATCTCTTCCCAAATAATCTTGAGCTGGAGTTCAGCAAGCCGCAAGCCGACGCAGCGGTGGATGCCGAAGCCGAAGGAGAGATGCGTGCGTGGGCGGGCGCGGTCGATGATGAAATCGTAGGGCTTTTCGATCGCCGCTTCGTCGCGGTTGCCCGAGACGTACCACATCACAACCTTGTCACCTTTCTTGATCTGCTTGCCCCGGAACTCGAAATCGGCGAGCGCGGTGCGGCGCATATGCGCCAGCGGGGTCTGCCAGCGGATCACCTCCGGCACGAAACTGTCGAGCAAGGCAGGATTTGCGCGCAGCTTGCGATACTGCTCCGGATGCTGGCTCAGCGCGTAGATCGAGCCGGACATGGTGTTGCGGGTGGTGTCGTTGCCGCCGACGATCAGCAGGATGAGATTGCCGAGGAAGTTCTTGGCATCCATGTGACGCGTTGCGTCGCTGTGCGCCATCATCGAGAGCAGGTCGCTCTTCGGCGGCTGCTCGATGCGCTCCTTCCACAGCCGCGCGAAATAACCGGCGCATTCCGCAAGCTCGGCCATCCGCTCGTCCTCGGTGGCGACAAGGCCGTCGGGGCCGGGAATGGTGGTGGCGATATCCGACCAGCGCGTCAGCTTGCGGCGGTCTTCCCAGGGGAAGTCGAACAGCACCGCGAGCATCTGCGTGGTGAGCTCGATCGAGACCCGGTCGACCCAGTCGAACACCTCGCCGCGCGGCAGATTGTCGAGGCACTCGGCCGAGCGCTCGCGGATGCTGAGCGCGAGATTGTCCAGATGCGTCGGCGTGAACATCGGCGCCACGGTCTTGCGCTGCGCCGCGTGGCGCGGCGGGTCCATCGAGATGAAGCTTTCGCGGCGCAGGTCGGGATCGATGTCGCGGATGGTGATGCCGCCGAGCGCGGAGGCCGAGGAGAACACCGAATGATTGGTCTCGATCTCCATGATGTCGTTGTAGCGCGTCACCGACCAGTACGGCCCGAACATCGACTCCTTGCAATAGTGCACGGGATCTTCGCGGCGCAGGCGATCGAAATAGGGCCAGAACGTATCGGTCCTGAACAATTCGGGGTCGCCGGGATCGAACTGTTCAAGGGGTAGCGACGTGGCGCGCGCACGCAATGCGTCGAGCTTTGCCGTGCTCTCGATGGTCCCGTGCATGACCGTTCTCCCTGATGTGAACCGCGCGTTCTCGTTGAATTCTGCGCTGCGGTATTTAGGTTGCAATTACAGCCGGTTGTCTGCGTCGGAGCAAGGGAGAGTTTTGCCGCATGGCTCGGCCGGATGGAGCGTAAGCGTAATCCGGGAATCGTAACGTTGAGGTGGTCCCGGATTGCGCTCCGCTCCTTGCCGGCTGCGGGACATTCGCGAAAGTGGCCTTCCGCACGACGAAACGTCTGTAATCGTGCGAAAAATCCGTCGAAACCGAGGTCAAATCGAACCCGGCCATCTTGGGGATCGACCAACCTCTGATCTATAGTTTGAGCGGACCGGGTCTCCGCATCCCGAGGTTGCCGTGAACGATTTGCAATGGGCCCCGATCGGCCCGCCCCAACCGATCCCTCCGCCGCTGCCGCCCACCCGGGTCGACTTCACCGGCGATCGTTCCGGGTTTAGCAAATTGGTCACCAAGGGTGCGATGCTGGAGCTCGTCACCTTCGGCTTCTACCGCTTCTGGCTGGTGACCGACATCCGCCGTCATCTCTGGTCGAACACATTGGTCGACGGCGACGCCGCCGAATACACCGGTCGCGGCAAGGAGCTCCTGATCGGCTTCCTCATCGCGCTCGCGATCCTGGTGCCGATCTATCTCGCCTATTTCCTGATTGGCATCGAGTTCGAGCGTTGGCAGGGCTTTGCCTCGACACCGCTGTTCATCAGCTTCTACGCCTTCGGCCAGTTCGCGATTTTTCGCGCGCGGCGCTATCGGCTGACGCGCACGATCTGGCGCGGCGTTCGGTTCTGGATGGACGGCTCGGGCTGGGCCTATTCGCTCCGCGCCATGCTGTGGGGCTTGCTCGTGTTCCTGACGCTCGGCCTGGCACTGCCATGGCGCGAGGCGTCGCTGGAGCGCTACAAGATGCGGCACACCCATTTCGGCGATCTGCGAGGCGATTTCGAGGGCGACGGCTGGCAGTTCTTCAAGCGCGGCTGGTGGCTATGGCTGCTCAGCCCGGTCGCGCTGGTGATCTTCCCGCTTGCCCCGTTCTTCTATGCCCAGTTCAAGGCGCGCGAGTGGCGCTGGTGGCTTGATGGGATACGCATTGGCGGCGTGAGCCTATCCTCGAATTTGCCGACCAACGCGTTCTATGGCCTGTACTGGAAGGTGATCGGCTGGTGGCTGCTGCTCTCGACCATTTTTGCTGCCTATCTCGGTGGCGCGACCATGCTTACCGTCCAACTGAGTGGCCTTTCGGCCGAGCAGGTGTTGGGGCCCGACAATGCCTCCAAGAGCATTCCGATGCTGGTGATGATGGTCATCGGCTATTTTGCCGTCGCTCTTGCGATCAACATCATTATGCGCATCTATCTCCAGCGCGATCTCTGGGTGAAGGTGCTGGAAACTATCGAGGTGCACAATATCGCGGCCACAGCCGACGTGCGCGGCAGCGGCGAGCTCGCCAGCGCGCTCGGCGAAGGTTTTGCTGACGGGCTTGATGTCGCGGGATTTTGAATTGTGAGTGAAATGTCCGCCGAAGCTGTCGCGCAGTCGGCAAAGCCGACGATCTTCTTCGACGGCGTATCCAGTCGCAGGCGACAGGTCACGCTGACACATGGTGACGCGCTCGAAATCGCCGAGCCGGGCGAGGCCGAGGGGCCGCGGACGATCGCGCGCTGGCCCTATGCCGACATCCGTCGCGCCGACAGTCCGGCCGGCATCCTGCGCCTTGCCGCGACCTCCGCGCCGCCGCTGGCACGGCTCGAAATCCGTGATGCCTCGCTCGCAGCGGACCTGGTCGCGCGTTGTATCCGGCTCGACGAGCACCAGACCACGCGCCGCGGTGTTGCGAAGATCGTCGGCTGGTCGATGGCCGCCGCCGTTTCCATCGTCTGCGTCGTGCTGTTCGGCGTGCCGCTCGCAGCCGACCGTCTTGCCCCGCTGGTGCCCAAACCGGTCGAACGGCGGATCGGCGATGCCGCCGAGGTCCAGGTGAAGACCATTTTCGGGCGCAGCGTGTGCGAGGATGCGGCGGGCAAGGCCGCCTTCACGAAACTCGTCAACCGGTTGCGCGATGCCGCCGGCCTCGACGACGATTCCATGACGGCGGGCGTGCTGCCGACCTCGGTGCCGAATGCGTTTGCGCTGCCGGGCGGCAAGGTCTTCGTGATGCAGGGCCTGCTCGATAAGGCGCACAGCCCCGACGAGCTCGCCGGCATCCTCGCCCACGAGCTCGGCCATCTCAAGCATCACGACAACATGCGCGGGCTGATCTACAACGGCGGCACCTCGTTCTTGATCGGCCTGTTGTTCGGCGACGTCACCGGCTCGTCGGCGGTGATCTTCGCCTCGCGCAGCGTGGTTGAGGCCTCCTATTCGCGCGAGGCCGAGACGGGGGCCGATACGTTCGCGATCGAGATCATGCACGCGCTCGGCCGCTCACCAAAGCCGGCCGCCGAATTGATGTTCCGCATCACCGGCAAGGAAGGCGGTAGCGGTTTCACGATCCTGGCGAGCCATCCCCTGACTGAGGACCGTCTCGCCCGCATGACCAAGGAAGACCGCCCCGCCAGCGGCCCGCCGCTGCTGACGGACAAGGAGTGGCAGTCGCTGAAGGGAATTTGCGGCAGCGGGAAGATTTAGTTGTCGCGCCGCTCTCATCGCGTCCCGTAGGCCCGGTCGCCGGCATCGCCGAGACCCGGTACGATGAAGCCGTCCTCGTCGAGCCCTTCATCTACAGCGGCCGTCCAGATCGGGACGTCCGGATGCAGCCCACGCAGCCGCTCGAGTCCTTCCGGAGCTGCGATCAGGCAGGCCAGCCGAATATCCTTTGCGCCGCGCTCCTTCAGTCGATCGATCGCGGCAACGGCCGTGTTGGCGGTCGCGACCACCGGCGTCACCACAATCGCAAGGCGCTCGCTAAGATCGGACGGCGATTTGAAAAAGTACTCGACCGCGGCAAAACTGTGCGGCTCGCGGTAGAGCCCGATATGCGCGACGCGCGCGGTCGGCACCAGATCCATCATGCCGTCGACGAAGGTGGTGCCGGCGCGGAGCATCGGCACGAACACCAGCTTCTTGCCGGCGATCTTGGCCGAGTGCATGCGCGCCAGCGGCGTGTCGACGACGACGTCGGTGAGCGGCAGGTCGCGCGTCACCTCGTAGCACAAGAGCATCCCGATCTCCTTGATCAGCTCGCGGAACGATTTTGTCGAGATGGATTTGTCCCGCACCAGGGTCAGCTTGTGCTGAACCAGCGGATGATCGACGACGGTGACGCCTTCCATATTGAATGCTCTTGCTTTTTCCCTTCTCCCCTCGTGGGAGAAGGTGGCGCGAAGCGCCGGATGAGGGGTATCTATCCGCGAGTTCAAATGGATGAGGAGCACTCGCGGAGAGAACCCCTCACCCGCCTCGCTTCGCGAGGCACCCTCTCCCACAAGGGGAGAGGGTCAGAAGACAGTGCCGTCACTAATGACCTTGAGCGGCGGCGCGCCGTCACTTCGGCGCGCAAAGGCGATGGCCCGGCCGGCTGCCCAGGTGCCGCCTTCCAGAATGCTGGCGAGCGGCAGCGACTCCGGCGTGCGGCCGAGTTTCGCGCGCACGAGGTCTGCGAGCCGGTCCAGCAGCGCGACGGTGAGGGCGCGCCACTCCACGACAAGCAGCGAGTCGATCGCATGCGCGCGCTCGGCATCAGCGGGATCGCGCAGGCGAAGCACCTCGTGATCGACGAACAGCCCGCCATTGCGGTATTCGGCGAGCCCGGTCAGGCCGTCGATGTCAGTGACCTCAAATCCGGCGCGCTGGAGCGGCTCGATCAGCGAATAGCTCAGCCATTGCGACAGCTTGTGCAGCGGCACGAGGCCCGCGGTCGCATCATCGGCCTTGATCGCCGGATGGCGCCAGCAATCGCCGAGCGGAACGCCGGCAAGTTCAAGCCGCGACGGCCAGATCGGTCCGAGCTGGTTCAGCACCGCGGACAGGATGGCGGGCGCGGGAAGCAAGCCGTCCGTCGCCTGCGCCGCGATGTGATCGAACAAGCCGCCCGGCCGCGGCGTATCGTGCAAGCCGAAAACATCCGCACGCTCCGCCACTAGCCGTCCCAGTCGCCGCAGCAGATCCGTGCGTCCTTCGAGACCGAGCAACGGATTGGCATCGCTCACCTGGAAGGCAGACGTGAGCGCGGCGAGCGGCAGTTTTGCGAGCACATCCGCATCGACTCTGAACGGCGCGCGCGCGTCGCCCGAGAAGAGGCCGCTCGCGAACATGTCGAGGCTTGCGATCGCGAGCCCCTCGGATCGGCCGATCCCTTCTCCCGTGAGCGCACCGCGGTATCGCCAAGCGGGTCCGGCGCCAGCATCGAGCAGCACGCTGACAATCGCGAGGTCGAATTCCGCGCGTGCCTGCGCCGCGCGATCCGGCCACGACGTGGCATCCGCAAGGCGCGCCCAGCGATCGACGCCGCCAAGCACGAAATGCCGCCAGCGCGCATGAAAGGGAATGTCGAGCGTCGGATAGGCCCGGCGCGTGACCGCGACCACGGCGTCCGCGACACTGTCCATCCGATCGAGATCGACTGTGAAATGGCTTAAGCCGTCGCGCAGGCCGAGTTCAAGCATCTGCTCCGCACGCGCGCGCACCGCCTCTGCGCTGAGGAGTGAGCGGGCCGGTTGTTCTGGGGCGTCCGCCATGACGTTCAGTATTTTTCCAGCGAACGCCCGACTATGTCGTTCACGTCCTTTTCAGTCACATCGTCGCCGGAGTAATAGCCGGCGGCCTTCTTCGCGGCGATCTCGACATAGGCATCGGCAGGAATCAGCTCCGGCGGGATCGGCACGCGCTCGACGATGTCGATGCCCTGCGAGGTCAGCGCGTCGTGTTTCATATCGCTCATCGACAGGAAGCGGTCGATGCGCTTTAACCCCAGCCAGTGGATCGTATCCGGCATCAGCTGCTGGAAGCGCGCATCCTGGACCCCGGCGACGCATTCGGTGCGCTCGAAATAGGCGGCGGCCGCGTCGCCATCCTCCTGGCGCTTGCGCGCGTTATAGACCAGGAATTTGGTGACCTCGCCGAGTGCGCGTCCTTCCTTGCGGTTGTAGACGACGAGCCCGAGCCCGCCCTCCTGCGCGCCCCGCGCCGATTCCTCGATGCCGTGGATGAGGTAGGGTCGGCAGGTGCAGATGTCGGAGCCGAACACGTCGGAGCCGTTGCACTCGTCGTGCACGCGGCAGGTGATCCTGGTGCGATGGTCCGGCAGCTTGGTCACGTCGCCGAACATGTAGACGGTGGTGCCGCCGATCGGCGGCAGGAACACCTTCATGTCCGGCCGGGTTACCAGTTCGGGGAACATGCCGGCGGTCTGCTCGAACAGCGTGCGCCGCAGCTCGGTCTCGCCCGTGCCGAAGCGCTCCGCAAGGCCGGGCAGATACCAGACCGGATCGATCGCGATCTTCACCACCGAGACGCTGCCATTGGCGTGCACGACCTCGCCGTCGGCGCGCAGGCGCTTGGCAGCCAGTGCCTCGCGGATCTCCGGCAGGTCGAGCCGCGCGCGCGTCACCGCGATGCTCGGCCTTATGTCGCAGCCCTCCGCAATCTCCTTGCGGAAACTCTCGGCGACGAGGTGGCCCCAGGGATCGAGCGCGACGATCTTGGCCGGATCGCTCCACTGCGGAAACGGCCCGATGGTCGCGGCCGGAAAGGTGTTGGTGAGGTCGGGACGGCGGATCGGATCGAGCGCACCCGCGGAGACGGCGAGCGCCCGATACATCGCATAGGATCCGCCATGGCTGCCGATCACGTTGCGATCCTGCGCGCGCGACACCGTGCCGATGATCGGACCCCTAGCCCGCGCATCCGCGGCACCCCAGTGGATCGGAAAGGCGGCCTTCCTGCCCGGCTCCGGATGGGAGGTGAGGCGGATGTGGTCGGTACGGTTCGCGCGGCTCATGACCAAACTCCCAAAAAGCCAACGGCCCGCCGCTCGGACGGGCCTGGCTCGGTCGCGCTGCCGGTGCTGAACACGGGTCACGCGAGCTCAATCCAACATATTGTAGCGGGCAGTCGCGACAGACAAGTTAATCGTACTGTGCTGCTGGGCCGTTTGCGGCCAAAATCCCGTCATCGACCAGCCGGCAGGGCTCGCCTAAACGCCGCGCCCTGGCGCTGGCCGACCTTGCCGCTCCGCCTGCGCGATTGGCCTAAAGAATTGAAGTATTTATATTTTTTCATATTTTCAAGGGGCTGTGCATGGTTTGCCCGGCCGGCGCCCTATCCTGGACAAAACGTGTCATCAGACCAATCGCACAGATCGCCTTCGCCTTGGAGACCGCCATGCCTTCCGCCAGCTACATCGACCCCCGCAATGGAAAGCTCTATCCGCTCGACCAGCCGCGCTGGTGCTCGGACGAGCGCACGCCGCTGCTGGTGACGCCGGGGGCAGGGATATCGCGGGACGAGATCGAGAGCCGCACGCGATCGCTCTGGCGCTACCGGGCGGCGCTGCCGGTCGAGATCAAAAGCCCGATCACGCTCGGCGAAGGCTGCACGCCGCTGGTCCAGCAGGACTGGGGCGACTTGCGGCCATTCTTCAAGCTCGAATGGTTCAACCCGACCGGCAGCTTCAAGGACAGGGGCTCGTCGGTGATGCTGTCCCTCCTGCGGCAGATCGGCGTCGACGCCATTCTGGAGGATTCTTCCGGCAATGGCGGCTCGTCGATGGCGGGACTCGGTGCCGCCGGCGGCATGCGCGTGAAGATCCTGGCGCCTGCGTCGACTTCGCCGGCCAAGATCGCCCAGGTACGCGCCTATGGCGCCGCGGTGCAGCTCGTCGAGGGCCCGCGCGAGGAGTCGGAGGCCGAGGCGATCCGCCAGTCGAGCCAGACCTTCTATGCCAGCCATAACTGGCAGCCGCTCTTCCTCGAAGGCACCAAGTCGCTCGCCTATGAAGTCTGGGAGGATCTCGGCTACCGCGCGCCCGACAACGTCATCGTCCCCGTCGGCGCCGGCAGCAGCCTGCTCGGTTGCGCCTTCGGCTTCCGCGAGCTCAAGAAAGCCGGCCAGATCGCAAAGTTGCCGCGGCTGTTCGCGGCGCAACCGCAAAATTGCTCACCGATCGATGCGAGTTTTCGGGCCGGCGTCGATACGCCGGTGCCGCGCGAGGTGCACAAGACCATCGCCGAAGGCACCGCCATCAAGCATCCCCTGCGGCTGCGCGAGATCATCGGCGCCTTGCGCGAGAGCGGCGGCGGCACCGTTGCGCTCAGCGAGGACGAGATCGTCGCCGCCCTGCGACGGCTGGCGCGGCAGGGCCTGTTCGCCGAGCCGACCAGCGCGGGCGCGGCCGCGGCACTGGAAAAACTGTCCGGCGCCGGCGCCATCAAGGCGAACGAGACCACGGTGGCGGTGCTCACCGGCACCGGCCTCAAGGCCGCAACCACTGTCGCCGATCTCGTGCAATAGGGCTGGCGCGGAACGGCCCTTGCATCTGCGTTGAACCTTCGGCGCCCGTTGGCAGCCTCATGAAGATCGCATTCGAACGAAAGGAGAGTTTTATGGCCGCACCGGACCCGTTTGCAGGTTTCAAGGCCGTCCAGAAGGAAGCCTGGTCGCTGTTCGCGCCGATCGAGGTGTTCACGACGCCGTCGGCAGCCAGGCTCGTGAACTTTGCCGGCGTTGTCGCCGGTCAGCGCCTGCTCGACGTCGGCTGCGGCACCGGCGTCGTCGCGATCACGGCGGCGCGCCGCGGAGCCAAGGTCACGGGCCTCGACCTGTCGCCGGTCCTGATCGAGCGCGCCCGCGAGCACGCGCAACTGGTGAATCTCGACATCGACTTCACGGACGGCGATGCCGAGAGCCTGCCCTATGGCGACAACGAGTTCGATGCGGTCCTCAGCCAGTTCGGCCACATGTTCGCGCCGCGCCCTGACGTTGCCACCGCCGAGATGCTACGCGTGCTCAAGCCCGGCGGCACCATCGCCTTCTCCACCTGGCCGCCGCATCTCTTTGTCGGACGGATGTTCGCGCTGATTGGGGCCCGCCTGCCGCCGCCCGAGGGTGTGGCGTCGCCGGTCTTGTGGGGCGACCCAAAGGTTATCACCGAGCGCCTCGCGGGTCGGGTGAGCGATCTCTCGTTCGAGATGGACATGATGACGCCGTCCGCGCTCAGCCCGCAACATTTCCGCCGCACCATGGAAGCGACCATCGGGCCTCTGATCAAGCTCGTCGCCGAATACAAGGACGAACCGGAGAAGCTCAAGAGCTTGCGCACCGAGTTCGAAGCGCTGATCTCCGGTTACTTCGACCCCGGCAACAACGTGATGCGCCAGCAGTTTCTGATGACGAAGGCGAGGATGGTGTGAGGCGCTGGGGGGCGAATGTCTTGAGAGAGAGGACCCTTGCTTACCCTCCCCTGGAGG
>NZ_VSTH01000013.1 GCF_008123965.1 Bradyrhizobium hipponense
ACATGGGCGGATTCGGAGGAGGCGCGCACATCGGCGGTATCGGCGGTGGCGCCCACATGGGCGGCCTCGGCGGAGGCGTTCATGTCGGCGGCATGGCAATGCGTGGCGACATGGGTCATATCGGTGGTGATCATCTCGGCCTTGCCGATCATCCCCATCCGTATGACACGGGTATCCATTACCACGCCATGAATCATTACGGCAGATACCGGCCGGGATACGGGTACTATTATGGCGAGCCCGACTGCTACGATTGGTACGCCTTGCATCCCGATCAGCCGTTACCGCTAAGCTGCAGCTAGTGTAGCTGCAGCCTGCCCGCGGTCCGGATCCGCTCGCGTCATCCGGACCGACGGCAGCCCCGATCGGGCGCGTCAATTCAAAGTGACGACTCTGAAGTCCAATTCAATGGCGACGCATCGCCAGCGGCAATACCTCCGGCCTGTCAAGTTAGCCCACTCAACGCTGCCTGCAGCCGCGATCTTCAGAGACAGCCAGGTGTCCGATCTGAGCATCGAGATTGGTTCGCGCGATCGTTCGCCGGCGTCGTCTCATGCAATCAGGTGGGCGCAGACAAAACAGGAGTAAGCAATGAAGGTCGCCCCGAAAACGAACATGGAATATATTGACATTCCCAGCACATCCATCCGCGCATCTCGCATTGCGCTCGGGACTTGGGCGATCGGTGGCTGGATGTGGGGCGGAACCGACGAAAGCGATGCGATCAGGACGATCCAGGAAGCGCTGGAGCGCGGAATCAATCTCATCGATACGGCGCCCGTCTACGGCTTCGGCCGCTCGGAAGAAATCGTCGGAAAAGCCCTTGCCGACGGTCGCCGCCGGAACGCCATCATCGCCACAAAGGTCGGGCTCGACTGGAGAAACAACCGGCCGTTCCGTAACGCGCGCAAGGCCCGAATCATCGAGGAAGCAGAGAGTTCTTTGCGCCGGCTTCGGACAGATGTCATCGATCTCTATCAGGTGCACTGGCCTGATCCCCTGACGCCAATTGCCGAAACTGCCGAGGCGGTCGGCGCGCTGCACCGCGACGGCAAAATTCGGGCAGTCGGCGTCAGCAATTTCAGCCCGGCCCAAATGGATGAATTCCGCAAGGTCGCGCCACTTCATACGGCTCAACCGCCCTACAATCTGTTCGAACGCGCAATCGAGCAGGACGTGCTCCCCTATTGCCAGGAGAAGAAGATCGCGATGCTCGCTTACGGCTCGCTGTGCCGCGGCCTGCTGTCGGGCGGCATGTCCACATCGAGTCATTTCACCGGCGACGACCTGCGGAAGAGCGACCCCAAATTTCGATCGCCGCGCTTTCAGCAATATCTCGATGCCGTGGAGCGACTCGACCGGTTCGCACGGGATCGCTTCAACAGACGAGTGATCCACCTGGCGGTACGCTGGGTACTCGATCGCGGCGAGTTGAACATTGCGTTGTGGGGTGCCCGGCGCGCGGAACAACTCTCGCCGATCACCGACGCCCTCGGCTGGCGCATCGATGATGCCGCCATGACCGAGATCGACCGAATTCTTCGGGAGACAATCAAGGATCCCGTCGGCCCCGAATTCATGGCGCCACCGGATCGGGAGGCGGCATGATGGACACACGATCAGCAATCCAAATCGTGAGCCGCGATCGATTCGACGCAACGACGGCACAAACATCGGGCTCCCATCGCTTCGCCGCGATCGGACCGTCGCTGGGCATCACTTCGACAATCTGGGGTGGCCTTTTCGAAGTGGAGCCAGGCGCACGAACCGGGATCCACCATCACGGCGAACAGGACACGATCGCATTCGTCCTGTCAGGCCGTTGCGAGGTGCGATGGGGCGACAGGGGTGAGTTCTCTGCACGCGCCAAGGCAGGCGACTTCATTCACGTTCCTGCTTTTCTTCCGCATATGGAGATCAACCCCTCCCAGCTTCTTCCTTTCCGGTGGGTCGTGGTGCGCAGCACGCCCGTACCCATCGTTGTCAATCTACCGGACACGTTCTGGTCATGAGCGATGTGACTTTGCCCCAACATCTTCGATCTGCCCTGCAAATACGGAACTGACATGGAAAATACACCATCCATTTTTCCAACAATCGAGGTCAGCCGCCGTACGGTCGTCGAGACCGGCACCACCGCGCTCCTGTTGGGTAGCCTTCCACGTGGCGCGCTTGCCGCCGGGACCTATCAGGCGGAACCGTCCCTCATGTCCATCGAACTGCGGGTGAACGGCCGTCTGCACCATGTTACGCTCGATCCCCGTACAACCCTGCTGGACGCCCTGCGTGAACACTTGGCGCTCACCGGCTCGAAGAAGGGATGCGATCATGGCCAGTGCGGTGCCTGCACAGTTCTGGTCCAAGGACGCCGCATCAATTCATGCCTTACGCTCGCAGCCATGCACGACGGCCAATCGATCACCACCATCGAGGGGCTCGCTTTCGGCCAAGACTTGCATCCCATGCAAGCGGCGTTCGTCGAGCATGACGGGTTTCAGTGCGGCTACTGCACCTCGGGCCAGATCTGCTCAGCAGTGGGCATGCTGGCCGAAACCCGCGCGGGGGTGCCGAGCTATGTGACCGCGGATCTGACTCAACCGGCAGCAGAGGTGAGCGATGATGAAATTCGTGAGCGGATGAGCGGTAATATCTGCCGCTGCGCGGCCTACCCGAATATTGTCGCGGCTATCAAGCAGGCAATGGGAGAACAGACATGAAAGCCTTCTCCTATGGGCGTGCGAAATCGGTCGCGGATGCAGCTATTGCGGCGAGCAAGCCCGGCGTCAAGATCATTGCAGGCGGCACCAACCTGCTCGATCTCATGAAGTTGCAGGTGGAGACGCCATCCACCCTAGTCGACATCAACCGGCTTCCGCTCGACACAATCGAAGAAACTTCGGAAGGCGGCTTGCGCATCGGCGCGTTGGTCCGCAACAGCGACCTCGCGGCAGATCCACGGGTGCGACGGCATTACGGCGTGCTAAGCCGTGCCCTGCTCGCCGGCGCGAGCGCCCAACTGCGCAACAAGGCGACCACGGCGGGCAATCTGCTGCAGCGGACGCGCTGCTACTATTTTTACGACGTCACAAAACCCTGCAACAAGCGCGTACCCGGTTCGGGCTGTTCGGCGCTTGCCGGCTTCAACCGCATCCATGCGGTCCTGGGTGGGAGCGAGGCGTGCATCGCGACGCATCCGTCGGATATGGCGGTTGCCATGCGCGCACTCGACGCAAAGGTCGAGGCGATCGATCACGAAGGAAATACCCGCACTATTCCGATCGCCGATTTCCACACGCTTCCGAGCCGCACGCCGGAAATTGAAACGACGCTGAATTCCGGCGAGATCGTCACGGCTGTCACATTGCCCCCGCCGCCTCCGGGCGCTCAGGTGTACCGGAAGGTGCGCGACCGCGCATCCTATGCTTTTGCGCTGGTGTCGGTGGCTGCCATCGTCGACAGCGTGCACGGTCGAATCCGCTCGGCGCGGCTCGCCTTCGGCGGTCTCGCCCCAAAGCCGTGGCGCGTCACCACCGCCGAGCAGAAGCTTACGAATGCGACTGCCGGCACCACGACATTCGATGCAGCCGCGGACGCCGTTCTGGAGAGCGCGCGTGGATATGGCTCTAATGATTTCAAGATCCCGCTGACCCGCCGCACCCTGCACGGTGTGCTCGGCGAAATCACCCGCACTTGAGAGAGCATCAAGATGGAAATGGATGGACCTGTCGGGGCGAACGCGCTGGATGCCGAGAAGATTGTCGGAAAACCGCTTGATCGCATCGACGGGCGATTAAAGGTTACCGGCGGCGCGCACTACGCCTATGAAATGCAACAGAACGCTCTCTACGGATTTGTCGTTGAGGCTTCTATCGCAAGGGGGCGGATGGCCTCGATCGAAACGATGAAAGCCGAACGATCGCCGGGCGTCAAGCTCGTCCTGACCTACCGCAACGCTCCTAAGCAGGGCACAGGCAACCATCGTGAGGCGCATCCTGTGCTCACGGGTCCTGTCGTGTCCCGCTATGGCGAACCGGTCGCGTTTGTGGTCGCCGAGACGTTCGAGCAGGCGAGGGCCGCCGCCTATCTGGTCGACGTCAAGTACGATCGGGAGAGGGGACAATACGCCCTGCCTCATCATCTCGCTCTCGCCCGCGTCCCGCACCAGCCGGACGGTGCACCGGCCGACAGCGAAGTCGGAAACTTCTCGGACGCATACGCCAGCGCTCCAGTGCAGATCGACGTGTCCTACAGCACACCGCTGCAAAGCCACGCGATGATGGAGCCGCATGCAACGCTCGCGATGTGGGACGGCGACAAGTTGATCCTGCATACGGCGAACCAGATGCTGAATCAGGGCCAGCGGGTCGTCGCCAGTACGTTGAATATTCCCATCGGAAACGTGCGCCTGGTCAGTCCCTTCATCGGCGGCGGCTTCGGCGGCAAGCTATGGGTCAACGCCGATGCCATTCTCGCCGCAATCGCTTCGCGATACCTCAAGCGGCCCGTCAAGGTTGCCCTCACCAGGCAGCAGATCTTCCATGTGACGACGCATCGCTCGGACACTATCCAGCGTATCCGCGTTGGCACCGATCGCGACGGCCGGATTGCCGCAATCGGTCACGACGTTTTCTCGGGCAACTTGCCGTCAGAACAAGTCTACGAGGCCGCCGCGCTGCAGACCCGTTCACTTTACGCCGGTCCGAATCGGCTGACGCGACATCGCCTGGTTCCACTCGATATTCCTGTCGCATCCTCCATGCGCGCACCCGGCGAAGCCGTCGGATTGCTGGCGCTGGAGTGCGCTATGGACGAGCTCGCCGAAAAATTGAAGCTCGATCCGATCGAGCTTCGGATCCGGAATGAGCCTGCCGAGGATCCCGAAAGGCACATCCCCTACTCAAGCCGTCATCTGGTCGCCTGCATGCAAGAGGGCGCCCGCCGGTTCGGCTGGGACAAGCGCAATTCAACGCCCGGCCAAGTTCGGAATGGAAGATGGCTGGTCGGAATGGGCATGTCAGCCGGGACCCGAGGCAATCCCCTCCGCTTCTCAAGAGCCACTGTGCGGCTTGATCCCGATGGCATAGCTACGGTGAGAATGGCGATGACCGATATCGGTACCGGGACTTACACGATCCTGGCACAGATCGCGGCGGAAATGCTGGGATTGCCAATAGAACGAGTGCGCGTCGATCTCGGCGATACGATTTTTCCGGAGGCGGCCGGCTCAGGCGGTTCGTTCGGCGCGGCGAGTTCTGGATCAGCACTGTTCGAAGCGTGCCACGCGCTGCGCGAGAAACTTGCGGGGCTCGCCGGCATGGACCCCAATACAGCACGTTTCGGCGACGGCCACATTGCGACGGGTGAGCGTTCTGTGAGCCTTACAGAACTTGTCGGCTCGGGAGTTGAAGCCGATGGCGAGATCAAGCCGGGCCGCAACAACCAGGACTTCTCCCAGCAGTCCTACGGTGCCCATTTTGCAGAGGTTGGCGTTGACCAGGACACCGGAGAAGTGCGCTTGCGGCGGATGCTCGGGGTGTTCGCAGCCGGCCGCGTCTTGAACGCAAAGACAGCGCGGTCGCAAGCCATTGGCGGAATGGTGTTCGGTGTGGGCGCAGCCCTGCACGAAGATCTCGTGCTCGATCCCCGCTTTGGTTATTTCGTCAACCACGACCTGGCTGAATATCATGTGCCGGTACATGCGGATATTCCTGCCAGCCTGGAGGCGGTGTTCCTTCCCGAGTTGGACGAGCGATCCAATCCGCTGAAGAGCAAGGGAATCGGTGAGCTCGGAATCTGCGGCGCCGGAGCTGCGATCGCCAACGCTGTCTATAACGCGTGCGGCGCACGGATCAGGAACTATCCGATCACGCTCGACAAGGTGCTCGCTAGTTTGCCTGATCAGGCATAGCCGCGTACCGGCACTTTCAACTCTTCGGGAAACGCTTTGTCCTACCTGGCCGCGCCAGCCAACTTATCTATCAGGGTTCACAACAGGAGATACACCATGAGAAAGCTTTCGACCATGATCGCATCCATCACGATGCTCGTTGCATTCGTTCTGCCGGCTATTGCGGGTATCTCAACATATCCGCCGCGCATGTCTGAGACGGCAATCGCCCGCGCCGACAACGCCTACGCCGCATTTGACGGGCAGGCGCCGAAATCTGCAACGGAACTCGATGAGCACGTTTATCACGGCGGTCCGAAGGTCAACGATTGACACCGCCAAGCCATCGGCACGCCGCCCCGCGGCGATGCCCTAGGCGCGCCAGTCCGGCATGCAGACAGACCCGCTTCGGCGGGTCTTCTTTCGATGCGTATCCGAGCATGGTCGGCAATCGGTCCAGCTCACCATCTTCGTGCGAATTCGGAAGGAGCGCGCCGACGCATAGACACTTCTTACCTGCGCCCAATTGGTTCGAATGGAGGATGCACGTGAGGTGTTGGTTGATCGCCGCCGGTTTTGCGCTGTTCGCGAGCGGTGCCGCATTCGCTCAGATGACAGGAATGGCCGCTCCGACGCCTACAGTCGGTGCAACCTCCCCGCTCGGCAGCACGACTGGTTCGCCGATTTCACCGATGGGAATTGGTTTGGGCGCAACCGAGCTGCCTTCAGCAGGCCTCAGCCCGGCCCCTGTTGTCACCGGTAGCATTGCCACACCTACGACCGGGACTGCATGCTCGACACTTGGGTCCTCGCCAAGCGGAATGTATGGCTCGACGTCGACATATGACGGCGGCGGAATGGCGATGGCTGGGTCAACACCAGCAACGGGCGGAGTCGGGAACACAGCGGCATCGACGTCGTCGGGAATAGGGACGACCTCATCATTGTCAATGACGTCAGCAACGATGCAGAGCCCCATCTCGGGCGCGCTAGATACCGCTGGCATGTCGGGCATGTGCGGCTCCGGCTCGAGCAGCATCGCTGCATCCTCCAGCCCGACTTCGACCCTTCCCACAACGCCCGGCGGCAGTCCCAAGACCGGCCTCCCCTTCGGTTCAACAGAGATCGGCAATCTCGGTGTCAGCTCTGCGGCCCTGCTTCCCACGCCGGCAGTCCCGCTGGTGACAGGCAGCGTGGCGCCGATCCTACCGGCAATGCCGATCGTGACGCCGCCTGCGGCGTCCGCTTCGGTCGTCACACCTGGATGCTCATCCCTCGGCACGTCGACATCCACGGGCTTACCAGGCGGCTGCTGAGCTTCTGCCCTCCGGAGCAACCATCTATGAAAAAGAAGATCGTCATTTCTGTCGCCGTGTTGGCTGCAGTCGCCGCGAGTGCCGGCCTGCTGCACCTTACGCATTTCCACCCTATGGAGAAGGCCGCGGCTGCACCGGCTCCGGCGCCCCCTGTTCCGATCGTTGCCGGGGCGGTAACCCAGCGCGACGTTCCGATCTATCTGACCGGCGTCGGTACGGTGATTGCTTACAACACGGATATCGTACGGGCCCAGATCCAGGGACAGATCACCAGCATCAACTTTACCGAAGGGCAGCAGGTCCATTCCGGTGATCTGCTCGCACAGATCGACCCACGGCCCTATCAGGCCCTGATCGATCAATATGCCGCCAATCTCGAACGCGATCAGGCGCAGCTTGCAAATGCGCGGGCAAATCAAACCCGCTACAGCCAGCTCGGCGACAAGGGCTGGGCCACTCCTCAATTGATTGAAACGCAGAATGCGCAGGTCAGCCAGCTGCAGGCGGCGATCAAGGCGGACCAGGCGCTGATCGACGCTGCAAACGTCCAGCTGAGTTTTACGCGACTTACATCTCCAATAGAGGGCGTGGTGGGTATTCGCCAGATCGACGTTGGCAACATCATCAGCCCGTCAAATACCAACGGCCTTTGTGTCGTGACACAGCTGGATCCGATTTCGCTGATCTTTACCCTGCCCGAGACCGTTCTTCCGCAGATCCAGCAAGAGCAGCGGAAGACGAAGGCACCGCTTTCTGTTCTGGCCTACAACCAGGACAACACGATCCGGCTGGGCGAAGGACAGCTGGGGCTCGTCAACAACGAGATCCTGCAGACGACCGGCTCGATCCAGCTCAAGGCGAACTTCGCCAACAAAGAGAACAGCCTCTGGCCCGGTGAGCTCGTCAATGCACGCTTGCTGCTGAATACGCGCCGCAACGGCCTGACGGTTCCCGCCTCTGTCGTCCAGCAAGGCCCGAACGGACCATACGCCTACGTCGTCAATTCGGACGACACGGTCTCTCTCCGCCAGATCAAGGTTGCCCAGGTCAGTGACGGTCAGGCGCTGATTGATTCCGGTCTGAAAGCCAATGAGCAGGTCGTGGTCGACGGGCAATACAAGTTGCGGCCGGGAACGCATGTCGTCCCCTTGCACGGCAAGGCCGCTGAGGAAGCCGCCGCTCAAGACGCATTACAGGCACCGATCCCATGAACATCTCCGCGCCCTTCATTCGGCGACCGATCGCGACCGCGCTGCTGATGATTGGATTGTTGGCTGCCGGCCTCGTCGCATATCCCCTGCTGCCGGTGGCCGCACTGCCGAACGTCAACTATCCAACGCTGACGGTCACCGCCCAGATGCCTGGCGCGGACCCGCAGACGATGGCCTCATCGGTCGCTTCGCCGCTTGAACTCCAGTTCGGGGAAATTCCCGGACTGACACAGATGACGTCGGCGAGCGCGCTCGGTTACACCCAGGTCACGCTGCAATTCGACTTGAATCGCCAGATTGACGGCGCCGTCAGCGATACGCTTTCGGCCATCAATGCGGCAAGTCCGTATCTGCCGACTGGCATGCCCTATCCGCCGACGATCCGGAAGGTCAATCCGGCCGACACGCCGATCCTTGTGCTTGGCCTCACCTCGGACAGCCTGCCGCTCACCACAGTCGACGCGTATGCCGAGAACATCCTGCTGCAGAAGATCTCGCAAATCCAGGGCGTGGGTCTTGTCGGAATTGGCGGCCAGCAGAAGGCCGCAGTTCGCGTACAGATCGATCCACAGGCTCTGGCTGCGCGCGGAATCAATCTGGAGGATGTACGGACCGTCCTCGGCCAAGCAAACGTGGATCTGGCCAAGGGGACGCTGAACAGCCCGCGACAGACCTACACGCTCAACACCAATGACCAGCTGTTTCACCCGGAGCAATACGCAGACCTCATCATTGCTTATCGCAACGGCGCGCCAGTCCGCATTCGCGACATCGGACGCGCGATCAGCGCGGGCGAGAACGATCTGATCGCGGGCTGGTACAACAACCACCGCGCCATCATTCTTGCCGTACAGCGTCAACCCGGAGCCAATGTCATCGAGACGGTGCAGCGCATCAAGGCGATGATGCCGACGCTCCAGGCGTCAATTCCCGCCGACATCAAGATCAACGTCGTTTCGGACCGCACCCAGACAATCCGGGCTTCGGTTGCGGACGTGCAGTTCACGTTGCTACTGACCATTGCTCTCGTGGTGATGGTGATCTTCGTCTTTCTTCGCAATTTCTGGGCAACCATCATTCCAGCCGTCACCGTGCCACTCTCGCTGATCGGCACCTTCGCGGTCCTCTATGAAATGGGCTATAGCCTCGACAATCTGTCGCTGATGGCGCTTTCAATCGCGGTCGGATTCGTGGTCGACGACGCCGTCGTCGAGATCGAGAACATCACGCGGCACATCGAGGAAGGCTTGTCCCCGTACGACGCTGCGATGAAGGGATCCGGCGAGATCGGCTTCACCGTCATGGCAATCACGTTCTCTCTGATCGCCGTCTTCATTCCGCTTTTCCTGATGAGCGGCTATGTCGGCCTGCTGTTCCGTGAGTTTGCAATCACCGTGAGTGTCGCGCTGGTCCTTTCCCTGGTGATCTCCAGGACGCTCACGCCGATGATGTGCGCCTACCTGCTCAAACCCGAGAGCCATGAGCACGGCCGCCTTTATCGCTGGTCCGAGCGCGGCTTCGATCTGCTGCTTAACGCCTATGAGGCAGGCTTGAAGGTCGTGCTGCGGCATCGCTTCATCACCTTGATGGTGATGATCGGTACCATCGTGGTGACCGGGTATCTGTACGTCGTCATTCCTAAGGGCTTTTTCCCCCAGCAGGATACCGGCCTGATCCTGGGTCAATCGGAAGCTGCCCAGGACATTTCGTTCCAGGCGATGGCCGAGCGCCAGCAGGCCATGCTCGATGCGGTCATGCGTGACGCCGCAGTGGCATCCATTGGCTCGGCCGTCGGCGCCGGCGGAGGTACGTCCACCGTCAATGACGGCCGCGTGTTCATCCAGCTCAAGCCGGCCGACCAGCGCGACCCGATTGATAAGGTGATTGGACGATTGCGAACCAACCTCGCCAAGATCCAGGGTATCACCCTTTACATGCAGCCCGCGCAGGACATCACGGTCGGCGCCCGGCTGAACAAGACCCAGTTCCAATACACCATGAACGACGCAGACCCGGGCGAGCTCAACCACTGGGCGGGCCTGTTCCTCGACAAGATCAAGACGTTGCCCACGGTCGCGGATGTGACGTCGGACCAGCTCAATGCGGGACCGTTGCTCGACATCACGATCAAGCGCGAGGTCGCCTCGTCCTATGGCATCCTGCCCTACACGATCGACAATACGCTCGATGACGCTTTTGGTCAGCGCATCGTCTCGACCATGTACACGACGCTGCAGCAATACCACGTCGTTCTCGAGGTGAATCCGAAGTTCCAGTACGGGCCTGAAGCTCTCAATGGCATCTACATCAAGTCATCGAGCGGACAGCAGGTGCCGTTATCGACCCTGGTCGATTCCGTCGTGAAGGTCGCGCCGCTTGTCGTCAACCACCAGGGGCAGTTCCCTTCCGTGACGATCTCGTTCAATCTGGCGCCCGGAGCCGCAATCGGCGAGGCGGTGAGCGGCATTCAGACCATCGAAAAGGAACTGCATCCGCCGCTGTCGCTGCAGAGCAGCTTCCAGGGCAATGCGCAGGCTTTCGGTGCCTCACTGAAAAGCACGCCGATTTTGATCGCCGCGTCGCTGTTCGTGATCTACCTCATCCTCGGGGTGCTCTATGAAAGCCTCATTCACCCGATCACCATCATCTCGACACTTCCTTCCGCAGGCGTTGGCGCACTGCTGCTCCTGATGGCCGTGCATTTCGACCTGAGCGTGATTGCGGTGGTCGGAATCATTCTGCTCATCGGCATCGTCAAGAAGAACGGCATCATGCTGGTCGATTTCGCCATCCAGGCCGAACAAGCCGAAGGTCTGACGCCGGAAGAAGCGATCTACCAGGCCTGTATCAAGCGCTTCCGACCAATCCTGATGACAACAATGGCAGCGCTCCTTGGGGCCGTGCCGATGATGGTCGGTACCGGCGTTGGATCGGAGATCCGTCAACCCTTGGGTTACGCGATCGTTGGTGGTCTTGCTCTGTCGCAGATCCTCACCTTGTACACCACGCCCGTCGTCTACCTCTACCTCGATCGGCTGCAGAATCGGCTATTCGGTACGCGACGCGATCAAGCGATAGCACGCGACGTCCATCCGGCGCCTGCCGAATAAGCGAGGGCAACGCCTATCCTTGAGGTGAGTGGTGGACTCCGCGAAGGTTGGAAGCGAGCAGTCGGGCGACACCACGGTCCAGTGGCGAGGCCAATGCTCAGCGACCAGCTCGCGCATAGCTTCTTCCAGCTAGTGGAAGCTAGTCGTCAGCCGCTCAATCGCATCGTAATCATCAGATTTCGTGATTGGATCGATCTGAAGATTGCGTTGGTGTGCCATCGTGACGCTCCTACCTCATCAGCAGCAAGGGGGACCTTTCGAGCAACGTCGATCGGTTCACCGGCAAGCCATTTGAGGAGATACTGAATGACGTTCGATGACTCACGGCGTACCGCTCTTGTCAGCTTAGGCGCGTTGGCAGTCGGGACCGCTACGCTTGCAGCCGGTTCCGCGCATGCCGCCACGACCGCGCAGATCATCCCGCCCGGCGGAAGAGCTCGGCGGCTTGATGAACCGGCTGCGCCGCGCGCCGCGCCGGCGCGATTTCACGACGGTGCCGATGATTCTTCAAAAATCCGATTTCTGGGACAACGAAGCGCTCAAGGAGATCATCGCCTATCGCGGCGCGCACAAGCAGGTGTGGGACAACACCAATCTGGCGGGTCCTTGGCTCAACTTGATGCGCAACTCGATTAATGCGCAGATCTTTTCCTTCGAACACAAGGACTTTCTGGCCGTCTCCGCCACGCATGGTACGGCGCACCTCGCGTTGTTCGACCATGTGATGTGGGAGAAGTTTGAACTCGCGACGCTGACCGGCGACCGCTTCAAGACGAACACGCTGGCCATGCCGAAGCCCGCCCCGACTGCTTTCGCGCGGAGCGAGGATCCCAATAGCGTGTTCGGGCCCGTTGGCGACACCATCCCTGCGCTGCAGGAGCGCGGCGTCGTCTTCCTGGCTTGCCATAACGCAATCTGGGAAGTGACGGCAAAGCTGATCGCATCCGGCAAGAATCCGGATCATGCCTCGCATGAGGCGGTGACCGCCGAGCTGACCAACCATCTCGTCGATGGCGTCGTGCTGACCCCCGGAATAGTTGCGACCATTCCGGAACTGCAGCAGGCCGGCTTCCACTACGCCACGTGAGCAGATCAAATGCGCAAAGCAACCCTCGCCACCGCACTTGCCGCCGCCCTGCTTCTGCCGCTCGCCGCTCAGGCCACCGAGCGGGTCCAGCGCAACTCCATCTTTCCTCCTTGGCAACACGGGGAGAACAACGACGCCGCGCAACGCGGGCTTTCATTTACGGTTCCACATTTGGACGATCTCGCCGATTTCCATGGCGGCGTATCCGACCCGAAGCTCGTGCTGTATGTCGGTGGCAATTACTTCTTCGCCATGGCGCCGCTGGTCGCGGCGTTCGAGCAACAGCATCCCGCGTTCAAAGGCAGGATCTATTGGGAAACTCTTCCGCCCGGCGTCCTCGAAAAGCAGATCGAGGCTGGCGGGACCGTTACCTCCGGCAACATGACCTGGACGGCGAAGCCGGACGCCTATCTTGCGGGGCTCAAGAAGGTCCAAAATCTCATCGATCGGGGCCTGTTGACAGGCCCGGCCGTTCCCTACGTGACCAATTCCCTTGCGATTATGGTCCGTCCGGCAATCCCGGCGGCGTCAAGACTCTCTCCGATCTGGCGCGGCCCGACCTTCATGTCGTGATGCCAAACCCTGAATTCGAAGGTATCGGCCGCCAGATTGAAGCCTCATTGAAGAAGACGGGCGGCGACGCATTGGCGACGACCGTATACAAAACCAAGGTCGCCGACGGCGGCACAGTTCTGACCCAGATCCATCATCGGCAGACCCCGCTCTTTCTGATGCAGGGGCGCGCGCAGGCGGGCGTGACCTGGCAATCGGAAGCGGCCTTCCAGGAGCAGGCCGGCAATCCGATCACCCATGTCGACATCCCCCCGGCGCAAAACACAACGGCGATCTATGCCGGCGCCGAAGTGCGGAACGGGCCGCACCCGGAGGCGGCGCAGCTTTGGCTTTCGTTCATCCGCTCGCCCGCGGCGATCTCGATCTTCGAGCGATATGGATTCAAGCCGTTCACTGGCACGACATCGGCGGGCTGATCGAACAAGGAGATGCACTCATGGCCACTCTGTCCCTCACATCTGCCTCCAACATCGCGCGTCCGGTCGACAAGGACGCGGGCCTGACCGACGCGCAGCGCTCATGGCGAACGGCGTCGCTCGCCATGATATCAATCCGCGTCATCCAGGGCTTCATCTACTGGGGCGGCGGATCCCGGCGTTTCATCTACGCGCCCTCGAAGCTCAACCCGGACGCGCCCACCTGGATGGCAAATAAGTTTCAGACCGCAATGCCCGGGGCGCTGTTCGGGACCGATCATCTGATCAGCTTCATGCTGCATCACTTCTGGCTGCTCTATATCGGCGTGATCCTGTTCAGTTCCGCCGAACTGATCGTCGGCGCGATGCTGATGGCGGGACTTATGACCCGCGCGGCTGCTTTGGTGTCGATAGGGTTTTCGGTGCTGCTGATGGCGATGTTCGGTTGGCAGGGCGCGACCTGCATCGACGAATGGACCATGGCCGCCTGCAATCTCGCGATGGGCGCAACCCTGCTGCTAGGCGGCAGCGGCGCTTACTCCATCGACAACGTCCTGATCCGACGCG
This sequence comes from Bradyrhizobium hipponense, assembly GCF_008123965.1. Classification (GTDB taxonomy): domain Bacteria; phylum Pseudomonadota; class Alphaproteobacteria; order Rhizobiales; family Xanthobacteraceae; genus Bradyrhizobium; species Bradyrhizobium hipponense. Next base: position 14,168 of record NZ_VSTH01000013.1, read on the forward strand.
ATCCCGCGCTCGCAGGGAAACGCTGGTTTCGGTGGACGGCCGGAAGCCTGCCGTTGCCGATCAAGGACATCGCGTTCCGCAAACTCGCACTCGCCGTGCTTGGTTTTGTCCTGGTGTTCAACTTCGGTACCTACAGCTACTATCGCGGTTCGGTGGTGACGCCATTCCATGGCGGGCCGGTCAGCCCGACGAAACATCATCTCACCGTTAGCGATGCCAGATTTTTGCCTGATGGCTCCGTTCGCTTTCACGTCTATCTCGATGCCGGCACGCCGGAAGCGCCTGTGCATGTCGTTGCAGCCGATCTGCTCGACGCAAGCAATCAGCCAGTCGCGCATTACGACGACGCCGCCCTTTCGGCCTTGCCAAACGCCGCTTTCGCCAACGATTACGCCTACAACAAGTTCGCGCCTGGTCCCATCGGGATCCGGGCACCGATGGGAGCGGCCGCGTCGGTGACACTGCCCCCGCCTGCCTCTGCCGCCGCTCTTCGGGCGAGATCGCTCCGGCTCACGGAGGTCGACGGGCGAACCTTCTCGGCGAGGCTCGACGTGGCAGTCACGGATTAATTCCAGTGATTCAGCAGGCTACTCTCCTCGTCCGAACGACGATTTCAGCTCCAGGTTGATACGCTCCTCGGGAGTCCGTTTTGCTCGCCCGGATATCCTATCTTACGACGCGCGTCGGATCGACCTGCAACAATCGATCCGCGCGCTGCATCTCATAGCGTGAAGATAAAGAAACATAGCAAATAGCGCATCTTTCGGGGCCGATCCGGGGGCAAAAACAGTTCAAGAATATCATTAGAATCAACTGGCACTGGCGGAGGAGAGAATCTAGAAAAAACTTGCTCTACCGCTGCATCTCAGGTGCTCTCGGCAGGCGAGAGGGATAGGAATTCCCGGCTTCTCCGCGTGTCTTGGACGGCTCGGCCGATCGGCGTCAGCCGTATCTGTCGATCGCAGTCGACGACGATTTCGATCGGCTCATCCCGAGCGCTGAACGGGGGGCCGTCATTCCATCTCAGACTCTCGAAGCTCTGAAGAAGCCTTTCGTTCGCGGATCATCGACGCCTCGGCGAGACCTGGGTTCTTGCGCCGTTAATGATCCCCGGCTGTCTCCGGCAAGGAACCCAGCGCTGCCGCCGCGGTGTTGGCGATGTCCCTGTCGGTCTCCTTGCTCAAGCCAGCTATGCCTACCGCGCCCACGACTTTGCCCGCTACGCGTATCGGCGCGCCGCCGCGCAGCGCCGTGATGTTGGCGGTGACGAACGCCGTTCGACCCTTGTTGATATTGTCCTCGATCTCCGCCGTCGGTCGTTGCAGCCGCGCGGCCGCTCGTGCCTTCCCGATCGCGAGGTCCGCGCTTGCCGGCCGAACACTGTCCATCCGCTCAAAAGCAAGCAGATCCCCAGCCGGATCAACCACCGCGATTGCAGAGGACGCATGGCGGTGCTGTGCGCTCGCCTTCGCTGCTTGCAGAACCATCTGGGCCCCGGCTTGATCGAGGGTCGTTACATTGATGGTCTGTGCCCCGGCAGAAAGGCAGGAGACTGTTGCCAACACCGCAACGCCAATTCCAAGTTTGGTCATGGCGAGCTGACTCAAGCCGCCCTGGGCAGTTGCCGGTGCGGATCGATGACGAACTTGTTCGCGACGCCGGCGTCGAAGTTTTTGTAACCTTCCGGCGCCTGCTCAAGATCGATCACCTTGACATTTACGATCTTGGCGATGGGCAGTCTATCCCAGAGTATCGCCTGCATGAGCTGCCGATTGTATTTGAGCACCGGCGTCTGGCCGGTGTGGAGCGCGTGAGATTTTGCCCAGCCGAGACCGAGGCGAAGACTGAGGTTGCCATGTTTGGCGGCCTGCTCCTTCGCGCCGGGATCGTCGGTCACATAAAGGCCGGGAATGCCGATCGCGCCGGCTGCCCGGGTGATTTCCATCAGACTGTTGAGCACGACGGCAGGCGCTTCGATGACTTTGCCGTCTGTTCCTTGCGCCTTCGCTTCAAAGCCGACGCAGTCGATCGCGGAATCGACTTCTGGAACGCCGAGGACGTCAGCAACGAGTTCGCCGAGACGATCGTGCTTGGTAAGGTCGATCGGCTCGAAGCCGACTTTCTTGGCATGAGCGAGCCGCTCCTTGTTCATATCGCCGATCAGCACGGCCGCCGCGCCAAGGATACGCGCGGACGCGGCCGCCGCAAGCCCAACCGGCCCTGCCCCGGCGACGTAGACCGTCGATCCGACGCCGACCTTGGCGGTAACGGCGCCGTGGAATCCAGTGGGCAGAATATCGGAGAGGCAGGTCAGATCGCGGATCTTGTCCATCGCCTGGGCTTTGTCCAGAAATTTCAGCAGATTGAAGTCGGCATAGGGCACCATGACGTAGTCGGCCTGCCCGCCGATCCATCCGCCCATATCAACATATCCGTAGGCGCCCCCGGCACGGTCGGAGTTGACGTGAAGGCAGACTCCGGTGTCGCCCTCTCGACAGGTCCGGCACCGTCCGCATGCGACGTTGAAAGGAACCGACACCAGGTCGCCAATCTCGAGATATTCGACGTCACGGCCCTTCTCGATCACTTCGCCTGTGATCTCGTGTCCGAGCACCATGCCCGCCGGCGCTGTCGTGCGACCGCGCACCATGTGCTGATCGGAGCCGCAGATATTCGTCGTTACGACCTTGAGAATGACGCCGTGATCAATCGTCTTTCCTCTCGGATCGCGGAAGGTCGGAAAGTCGATATTCTGGACTTCGACGCGGCCGGGCTTGAGATAAACCACGCCGCGATTGGAGTTGGAAGGCATCCGCAGTCTCCTTAAGGTCTCACGCTGTGCGTAATGTCGACGCAATCGGTCTCTTTGCTGGGAACAGGCGCTATCGGTGCGCAGATAGTCCCAGTCGCTTTGGGAAGTATGGATGATTTTGAAGACGACTTTGGCCGTCTTGCTGCGATTGCCCTAATCTTGCGCAATTCTGTGCGGCATCGCGCCCTTGTCCTGCGTCAATTCTCCATCGCATCAAGCCAAGGTCTTGACGCCGTGGTCTTTTGGTAGTTCGCGCGCGGCGACGTTTCCGCGGCTTCGTCCGAAAATTGCGCGCGAAACACGCGAAAACTCAATCGATCGTGACGGTCGAGTCTCAACTCGGCGTGAGCTGGGGCGACTCGACATCTTGTTCATCGTCGCGACCGCCCTACAAATAACGTTTGGGATTGGACGGGCATCAAAGCGAGTGAGATCGAATAATGGTCAGTTCCGCCGAATCGCCCGCTGCCCTTCCACCGCGCCGACGTCCGACCGCCGAGCACCCGCCGGCATGGCCGCAACCGCATTTTGAATCTCGTCCACTCGTCAATATTTCCCCGCCTGAGATCGCCAAGCGCCGTTCCACGACTTGGTCGGGCTTTCGCGGGGAGACGGTCCAGATCATGCGGCACACGCCGTTTGAATATGGATTCCGGGCGCCTTGGCACCTGCTCATTGCAGCAGAAGTCGCCGAGCGCTACGATGGGGAGTCCTTTGTTGAAGGCCTGCCGCGGTCGACCTTGCGCGATTTCACGCACAAACTGACTTTCGTTCCCGCCGGGCACGACTTCCACGGATGGCAGAGACCGCGCGCATTGACGCACACAACCTACTTCTACATCGATCCGCGCGGGCCTCTCGCCGATCCCGCGCTGCGATTTGAGGATATCGAATTCAAGCCGCGCCTGTTCTTCTACGATCGCGATCTCTGGCAAACCGCTCTCAAGCTCAAGTCGGTGATCGAGAACGCGGATACGGTGCATCGGCAATACGCCGAAGCGCTCGGCATCGTGCTGACGCATGAACTCCTTCGCATCAGCGGTGACACGGAATTCCACGAGCCGGTCAGTCGTGGCGGCCTTGCGTCGTGGCAACAGAAGCGGGTGGCTGCTTATGTCGAGGAGCATGTCGCCGACGATATTCCGCTCGCGACGCTGGCCGAACTGGCGGGGCTCAGCCCATATCATTTCTCCCGCTCGTTCAAACGTTCTTTCGGCCTGCCGCCACACCGATATCACGCGACCCGGCGAATCGAACGGGCCAAGCAGCTATTGGCGAATCGCGAACGTTCGGTCACGGCGATTGCACTTGAGGTCGGCTTCAGTGATGCTAGCACATTTACCAGCGCGTTTCACAGGCTGACCGGCGAAACTCCGAGCTATTACCGTCGCTGTCTCGATTAACGGGTCGGGATTGCGGACGCCGCGCGGTAGGGCACATCGACTGGGCCGCCCTTTGTGGCGCAACGCAGTTCGCGAACAACATCGTCGAAGGACGTAGCGATCCTCCTGCTGCCGATCGGCAGCAGGAGCGATTTTCCACTGATCTTCGAAACACGCGTTTCGAAACGAGACTCATTCGGCGGGTGTTCGGGCGGCGCGGGCTGACGGCATCCGATCCTGGACGAGCCGGGCGAGGCCCGTGTGCAGAATGGCAGCGACAATGGCGCCGACGATCGGGGCTGTCAGATATAGCCAGGCATCGTTGAAATTGCCGGTCGCGACCATAGGTCCAAGCGCTCGCGCTGGATTGAAGGCGGCGCCCGTAAGCGCGCCACCCATGATGATGTTGAGGGTCAGGGTCATACCGATTGCCAACGGCGCGAGGATGCCGGCGCGGCCCGCCACCGCGGTGCTGAGCACGACAGTGACCAGGAAAAAGGCGAGGACGGCCTCGATCACGAAGCCGGCCCAAGCGGTGACCGTGATGGTGGTGGCACCCAAAGCGACGTTGTGCGCGAGCGCCGGCGTACCGAGGCCGGTCTCCGCACCGCCCAACACCGCCCGCAACAACAGCGCGCCGATGATACCGCCAATGAGCTGACTGACAATATAACCAGCCGCCTCGCCGCCACGCATGGCACCGGCGGCGAGCACGCCCACAGTAACGGAGGGGTTGAAATGGCCGCCCGACACGGAGCCGTAGGCGAAGGCGAAGACCATGACGGTCAAACCGTGAGCGAAGGCAATCGCGGCGAGACCGGGCAGGCCGACACCATCGCCGATCACGGCTCCGGCGCCGGCGCCGATGAATATCAAAGCGAAGGTGCCGATGAACTCCGCTAGGAGTTTTGGTGCAATACGGTTGGACATCGTTGACTCCAGAGTGAGGTTGACCGCCCGGCGTGATCAGGTTTGCGCCTGGACCGATCCATTGGTTTTGGGGATGGCCGACGGTGCGCGGGCGCCGCCGCCGGCAGGCAAAGCGAGCGACCCTACTCCGTTGCGAGGGTCTGCGGTTTGAACTCGGTGCCCATCGCCCTCGCGACGCCGGCGCCGTATTCGCGATCGGCCTTGTAGCAGTGGGCGATCTGCCGCTTGACGATCTCGACCGGAACGCCTTGCATGGCCGCCTTGTAATTTTGGAAGAGTTGCTCCTTCTGGGAGGCCGTCATGAGCCGGAACAGGTTGCCTGGGCTGACGATAGTCGTCGTTGTCGTCGCGGTGATTGTAGCGGTCGGCATCGCCGGAAATTTTCAGCGGCGGCTCGCTGAAACGCTCGTCCTCTACCGGGCCGTTGAAAGAATTTGGCTCGTAATAGGCTTCAGGATTCGGATTGCCCGCGAGCCGCATGGTGCCATCGACGTTATAGGTGTGGACGGGGCAACGCGGCCTGTTGACGGGAAGCTGATCCGCATTGACACCGACCCGATAGCGATGCGCGTCGGCATAGGAGAAAATGCGCGCCTGCAGCATCTTGTCTGGCGAGTGGCCGATGCCGGGCACGATATTGGCGGGTGAAAGCGCGGCCTGCTCGACTTCGGCGAAATAGTTCTGCGGATTGCGGTTCAGCTCGAGGATGCCGACTTCGATCAGCGGGTAATCCTTGTGCGGCCAGATTTTCGTAAGGTCAAACGGGTTGTACCAGTGCTTGTCGGCATCGCTCTCCGGCATGATCTGGATGAGGAATCTCCACTTCGGGAAATTGCCCTTTTCGATCGATTCGAACAGGTCGCGCTGATGGGTCTCGCGATCGTAGGCGACCTTCTCGGCGGCTTCGGCGTTCGTCCAGTTCTTGATGCCCTGCATGGTCTTGAAGTGGAATTTGACCCAGTGACGTTCGTTCTTGGCATTGATGAACGAGTAGGTATGCGAGCCGAAGCCGTCGATATGGCGATAACTCTGCGGCAGGCCGCGATCCGACATGAGGATGGTCACTTGGTGCAGGCTCTCCGGGGACAGGGACCAGAAATCCCACATCGCGGTCGGCGAGCGCATATTGGTCCTCGGGTGCCGCTTCTGCGTGTGGATCAAGTCCGGGAACTTCAGCGCGTCGCGCACGAAGAATATCGGCGTGTTGTTGCCGACCATGTCCCAATTGCCTTCCTCGGTATAGAAGCGCAGCGCGAAGCCGCGCACGTCACGTTCTGCGTCCGCGGCACCGCGCTCGCCCGCCACCGTCGAGAAGCGCAGGAAAGCTTCAGTTTTTGCGCCCTTCTGCAACACCTTGGCCTTGGTGTATTTCGAGATATCGTGAGTGATGGTCAGCGTGCCATAGGCACCCGAGCCCTTGGCGTGCTGACCGCGTTCGGGAATGCGCTCACGATTCTGGTGCGCAAGCTTCTCGAATAGAACGAAGTCTTGCATCAGCACCGGGCCGCGAGGCCCCGCCGTGACGCTATTCTGGTTGTCGGAAACTGGCATGCCGCTGTCGGTGGTGAGTGTAGGGCGTTTGGCCACGGATTGCTCCTGTATCGCGAGACATGGATATCCCCAGCAGCGCCGCCGCTCTTTGCGGCAAGAACTCTTGCGTTCGCGACGTCGATTGTTGACGGAATTGCGTTTGCGAGAAGCCGGGTGCGACGGAAATGTATGGGTCCGCTTGGCACCGACTTAGGGCCTATTGCTGCAATTGTAGCGGTCTTGCGCCAATCTTCGGAAGCCGGAGGCGGCGTCAAAACAGATTGCCGATAAACTTCGCCGCCGGGCGGACGTGTTCACGGATGTGACGGATTTGCAGCGCAGAGTCGGCCGCGATCCGATCGAGGGACGAACCACTCGCTTGCAACATTTCAATCTAATCTTTCGCGCAGAGTTGAGTAACGGTGACGTCGAAGCCAGCAGCGCTCCGGAGCGATCGCCTCGTGCAATGCTCGTCGAGGTTGAGAGCGGTATTTCTGATGGAGAATGGTCATGTTGCGTAAGACGGTAATCGCGTTGACAGTTGCGTCGGTCGGTCTGGCGGCGCCAACAATGGCGTTGGCCCGCGGTGGCGGTGGCGGCGACGGCGGTGACGGCGGTGACCGCGGTGACCGCGGTGACCGCGGCTTTGGTGGTGGCGGAGGCGGTTTCCACGGCGGTGGCATGGCGAGGGTGGTGGCGGCTTCCATGGTGGCAACGGTGGTGGCGCATTCCGCGGCGGCATGGCGTTTCATGATGGTGGTTTCCGTGGCGGCGAATGTATCCGGCGGTGAAACTGTTCCGCGACGCCATGTATGCAACGCTCAAGGATAAGCTGCCGCCTGATGTTTGGGACTACGCAGCCGTCGTGTGAACACCAACGATGCATATCCGCCCGGGGAAGAGCCACTGAAGGCAGTCAAACTCCCGACACCACCTTTTGCCTTCACTCTCTTTCTCGAGTCTCTTGGCTATCGGCCCAACGCCTAGCTCTGCCGAGTCGACCGCAGGATTTAGATGATGATCCCTGCCCTTGCTCCGCTGCGTCACTCGCAGGGCCGTTCACACTTCTCCGGACATCAATCCACTTCAAGGACGACCGCCGACACTAGCCTTCATTAGATTTTTCTTGATCTCCCGGTGCACACGTCGTGCACACGCGGCCATCTAACCAATTGATAAACTTGAACTCTCGCTCCAATCCATCATGGGACTGACTTACACACCCGACATGCAGTCCTCCGAACGGTCGGAACTAGTCGCGTGAAACGGCTCCGCCCCAAGGTTCGCTAACTGCAACAGTTTCGCACCAGAAACAACCTCGACAAAGCAGAACGAACGCAATCGACGGTATCAATAGATGATCGCCTTCACGGTGGTGAGGACCTTCGCTCCAGGCTCTAGAAATTCGTCGCAGCTGTTGCTGAGTTCGACATGTTGGTGTCAAGGAGCGCCAGAAGCGAGCGCACCACTACTAGTCGTCGACGTCCGATCGTTGTCGTGACGATATGCCCAGCTCCCATCAATTCATAAAGCTTCGTGCGTCCCAAGCCGGTCACTTCGCATGCGTCGTCAATCGTGCAGGTGAGCCGCTGGGCGAATGGCATCGTGCTTGGTTCTACGGCACTCGGAGCGGATAGACTGACTTGTGACTGTTGTCCGCCAGCTTTCTCTCGTCGAGAGTATCTCACTGGCCCTCCTATTTGCACAAAGCTCGAGAGGACAAGAGTTGATTGTGCGACGAGCAACGTCAATGCGAACGTCCGAGGGCGCTCGCGTACAACAGCGCACGTCAGCGGCGGTTTGAATATTTCCGGACACCAAGGGCGACGAGGAAATCTTCTCGCGCATGCGCCAGTCACAGTGAGACTTCGCGCCGAGGCTAGTCTGCTAATGTCGGCAGCAGATTCCGCAAGCGTTCGCCGCTGTTCGCCAGCGTCTTATTCAGCGAACGCGGCTGAATGGCTACCTAAGTGCTTGAGTTTGCTGGCGCTCCCTAGGGGAATCGAACCCTGTTTCAGCCTTGAGAGGGCTGTGTCCGAACCGATACTTCCGCGTTTTTACGAGGCCCGCCAAGGCTGGAAACTTTCGCAGTATTTGATGACGTTTTCGCAGCTATTGCTGGACTGTCCACTATAAGTTTGCGCTTGACAGGGGAAGCCCATCGCCAATGTAATATACTATAACTTAAGAAGCTGCGGCGAAGGCCGTGGATAAAAACTGACATGAGGAACGCGCGCGCCTTCGGGCGCGGCGCACACACGACCAAGGAAGGCGCGATGACAGAGCGACTGAGGGTTCAAGTCGATCCCGACAAATGCCAGGGCCACGCGCGCTGCAAGGCGCTCGCGCCGGAGCTGTTCGAGCTCGACGAATACGGCAATGCCCACGAGGCCGGCGACGGCATGGTTCCGCCGGGCCTCGAAGACAAGGCTTGGCTTGCCAGGTCCAATTGCCCGGAAATCGCAATCGATGTGATCGAGGAGTAGCGCGGCTTTCGCCCGCTTGCGTACCTGCAGAGATCACGAGCCCCAAGGGATTTTCGAGATGTCCGACGTCAGCCAGCCCGCCGCCCATCCGCCCGTGACCGACTGGGTCAACGATTTCGACCACACCGATCCGCGGTGGACAGAAGATCCGTTTCCGATCTGGGACGCACTGCGGGCTGCAAGCCCGATCGTGCACACCGAGCGCTTCCTCGGCTGCTATATGCCGACCACCTACGAAGCCGTGCGCGAAATTGCCAACGACACCGAACATTTCTCCTCGCGCCGCATCATCGTGCGTGACGCGCGGCCTGAGCCTGCCAGGAACGCCGCTCCGCCGATCACCTCCGATCCTCCCGCGCACAAGCCAGCCAAGCAATTGCTGCTGCCGCCCTTCACGCCGGACGCAATGAAGAAGCTCGAGCCGCGCGTCCGCGCCATCTGCAACGAGCTGATCGACGGCTTCATCGCCGACGGCCGGGTTGATGCCGCGGCGCGCTACAGCAAGTACATCCCGGTTCAGGCGATCGCCCACATGCTCGGCATTCCCGAGAGCGACAGCGATCTCTTCATCAACTGGATCCACATGATTCTGGAGCTCGGCATCAAGGACGAGAACATGCTGCTCCAGGCCGTGCACGAGATGAGCGCCTACTTCAGCGCCCAAATCGAGGCGCGCAAGGAAAAGCCGACCGACGACCTCATCTCCTATCTGATGAACGCCCGCGACAAAGAGGGCCAGCCGCTTGAGGACTCCCACGTGCTGGGCTCGCTACGGCTGCTCCTGATCGCCGGCATCGACACCACCTGGAGCGCGATCGGCTCCTCGCTGTGGCACCTCGCCCGGACACCCGCCGACCGCGAGCGCCTGATCGCCGAGCCCGGCCTGATCCCGACCGCGGTGGAGGAGCTGCTGCGTGCCTACTCACCGGTGACGATGGCCCGCGAGGTGGTCGGCGAGACCACGATCTCGGGCTGTCCGGTGAAGCCGGGCAATATGGTGCTGCTGTCCTTCCCGGCCGCCAACCGTGACCCCAAGATGTTTCCCGACGCTGACAAGGTCGTGATCGACCGCCGGGAAAACCGCCACGCCGCGTTCGGTCTCGGCATCCACCGCTGCGTCGGCTCCAATCTGGCGCGGATGGAGATGCAGGTTGCGCTGGAGGAATGGCTGAAGCGGATTCCGGATTTCCGCCTCGATCCGGCCGGCACTGTGACCTGGTCCCAGGGAACCGTCAGGGGCCCGCGCCAGTTGCCATTTCTGTTTGGAAAGGCGATGTAGGCCTCCCACAATCAGCGGAGTGAGAGGCCGGACGTGACTGAGCAAGCAACCCAACCGGCCTCCGAGCATTTTGACGTCGCCGACGCCGAGCGGCGGATCAAGGCGATCTTCATCGGCTCGATCGGAAATCTCGTCGAATGGTACGATTTCTACGCTTATACGGCGTTCGCGCTCTATTTCGCTCCGGCCTTCTTTCCCGGCAACGATCCCGTCGTGCAGCAACTGAACGTCGCCGTCGTGTTCGCGGCGACGTTCCTGATGCGCCCCTTGGGCGGCTGGTTGTTCGGCTATATCGCCGATCATTTCGGGCGGCGCATTTCCCTGACGTTATCGGTCGTCTTCATGTGCTTCGGCTCGCTGATCATCGCGCTGACGCCGACCTATGCCACGATCGGCTTAGCCGCGCCGGTGATCCTGGCGCTGGCACGCGTCATCGAGGGCTTGAGCCTCGGCGGTGAATATGGCGCCAGCGCGACCTACCTCAGCGAGGTCGCCGATCCCAAGCACCGCGGCTTCTATTCGAGCTTCCAATACGTCACGCTGATCGGCGGCCAGCTCACCGCGATCCTCGTGCTGCTGCTCCTGCAAAAAGTCTTCCTTACGCCCGAAGAATTGAGAGCCTGGGGCTGGCGCATCCCATTCGCGATCGGCGCCATGCTCGCGATTTTTGCCGCGGTGATGCGGCGCGGACTGCACGAGACCGAGGCGTTCGAGGAAGCCAGGAAGGTGGTGAAGCCGACCGGCTCGATCACGAATCTGCTGAAGCATCCGCGGGAGCTATTGCTGGTTGCCGGCCTGACCGCCGGCGGCACCGCGGCGTTCTACACCTTCACCACCTACATGCAGACCTTCGTAAAGCTCTCGGTCGGGCTGACCGAGGACCAGACCACCTTCGTGATCTTCGGCACGCTGATCTTCGCCACCATCCTGCAACCGATCTACGGCGCGATCTCCGACAAGATCGGGCGCAAGCCGCTGCTGATCTTCTTCGGCGTCGCCGGAACACTGGCGACCGTGCCGCTGCTGATGACGCTGAAGGAGACCAAGTCGCCGTTCATGGCGTTCATCTTGATCTGTTGCGCCTGGCTGTTCGTGGCCGGCTACACCTCGATCAACGCGGTAGTGAAGGCCGAGCTGTTCCCGACCAATGTCCGCGCGCTCGGCGTCGGCCTGCCTTATGCGATCACGGTCTCGATCTTCGGCGGCACCGCACCGGCGATCGCTCTCTACTTCAAGAGCATCGGGCGCGAGGAATGGTTCTATTTCTATCTCGCCGGCGTGATCTGCCTATCGCTGATCATCTATGCTACGATGCGCGACACCAAGCATGCCTCCGCGATGCACCGCCACGAGTAGGCCATGGCCGACGACAACGAGCTGCCACCCGACAGCAAACTGACGCGCACCAAGCAAATATGGGCGCGCGACGGCCAGTTCCTCACGGGACGGATCGCGCGGCCGGAAGACCAGCGGTTGCCGCCCGGCCAGCACCTCACCAAGGACTGGCCGGTGCTCGATCTCGGCGTCGTGCCACCGATCGCGCGTGAGCGCTGGCGGCTCGACGTCTATGGCGCGATCGAGAACCCCGTGTTCTGGACCTTTGCCGAATTCACCGCGCAAAAGCTGGTGCAACTCACTTCCGACATACACTGCGTCACCACCTGGTCGCGCTACGACAACCAATGGGAGGGGCTTGCGACGCGCGAGCTGCTCGCGGCCTGCCAGCCGCGCGACGACGCCCGCTTCGTGGTGCTGCATTCCCATGACGGCTACACCACCAACCTTGCCCTGGAAGACTTTGCCGCCGAAGACGCGCTGCTTGCCCATAGCTGGTCGGGTCAGCCGCTGTCGGACGAGCACGGCGGCCCGGTGCGGCTCGTCGTGCCGCATCTGTATTTCTGGAAGAGCGCCAAATGGCTCCAGGCCATCGAATTCCTCACCGAGGACGCGCCGGGCTTCTGGGAGGTCCGCGGCTACCATAATCGCGGCGATCCCTGGACCGAACAGCGCTACTCCGACGATTAGAACTTTGAAACGGGGGAGCCCATGCCGACGGAACGCTTTCAATTTACGGGCGAAGGCGGCCACCAACTCGCGGCCGCGCTGGAACTGCCGGATGGCGAGCCTGTGGCTTACGCGCTGTTCGCGCACTGCTTCACCTGCGGCAAGGACACATTGGCGGCCAAGCGCATCTCGGTCGCGCTTGCCGCCAAGAGCATCGCCGTGCTGCGCTTCGACTTCACTGGGCTCGGCTCCAGTGAAGGCGACTTTGCCAATTCGACCTTCTCCTCCAACGTCGCCGATCTCGTTCACGCCGCCGATCATCTGCGAGCGGCGCGCAAGGCGCCGTCGATCCTGATCGGCCACAGCCTCGGCGGCGCCGCGATTCTCGCCGCGGCCGGAGAAATTCCCGAGGCCAAGGCGGTTGTGACCATCGCGGCGCCGTCCGATCCCGTCCATGTCACCGGCCTGTTCAGCGAGCACATCGACAACATCCGCACGCAGGGCGAAGTCGAGGTCTCGCTGGCGGGGCGCCCGTTCAGGATCAAGCGCGAATTCCTCGACGACATTGTCGAGCATGAGTTGATGAAGGACGTGGCCGTGCTGCACAGGGCGCTGCTGGTGATGCATTCACCGATCGACGACACAGTCGGGATCGACAACGCGACCAAGATCTTCGTCTCGGCCAAGCACCCCAAGAGCTTTGTCTCGCTCGACCACGCCGATCATCTCCTGACCAGGCCGGCCGATGCGCTCTATGCGGCGGACGTGATCGCTGCCTGGGCCAGCCGATACGTCGACGCCGCAAAACCTGCGAAAGCGATGGATCTTCCCGAGGCGCCGCGTCAGGTCGTGGTCCGGGAAACGCGCAAGAGCAAGTTCAACCAGACCGTTAGCGTTGGCCCGCATCGCTTGGTGGCGGACGAGCCGGTTGCCGCCGGTGGCGAGGATGCCGGCCCCGGCCCTTACGATTTCCTGCTCGCCGGTCTCGGCGCCTGCACATCCATGACCATGCGCCTTTATGCCGACCGCAAGGCGCTGCCGCTCGACCGCGTCACCGTCACCCTGAAGCATTCCAAGATCTACGCCAAGGACTGCGAGGAGTGCGAGACGCGCGAGGGCATGCTCGACCAGATCGAGCGCGATATCGCGATCGAGGGTACGCTCGATGCCGAGCAGCGCAAGAAGCTAATGGAGATCGCCGACAAATGTCCGGTGCACCGGACGCTGACTTCTGAGATCCGCATCGTCACAAAAGCCGTGGAATAGCGCGACTGCTCTAGAAGCACGACTCCATCGTTCGCACGGCTGCGCTGATCTCGCTCTCACGCCAGGCGGCAAAGCCGAGCAACAAGCCTTGATCGCGCGGCCGGCCAAGCGACAGGCTGGACAAGGCGCGAGTCTCGACACCTGCCTCGACCAGCCGCTTGACCGCCGCCCGATCGGCCCTGCTGCGCTTGAAACGTGCAACAAGCTGGATGCCGCCCGCGGGCACCTCGACCGAGAGCAACTCGCCCAGATGGCGCTGCAGACCATCGACGAGGTGGTCGCGGCGGGCATGATAGATCCGCCGCATCCGCCGGACATGCGCGAGAAAGTGTCCGTCGGCGATGAACTCAGCCAGCGCTTCCTGGATATGGCTGGCGGCCATCAGCCCGATGTGCCGTTGTGCAACTTCCAGCGTGGCGACCATGGCCGGCGGCACGACGAGATAGCCGAGCCGGATATCCGACATCATCGCCTTGGAGAAGGTGCCGACATAGAACACCCGGCCATGGGCATCGAGCCCCTGCAACGCCGGCACCGGCCGGCTGTCATAGTGGAATTCACCGTCGTAATCGTCCTCCACGATCCAGGTCTTGCCGGGCCGGCTCGCGTTGAGAAACTCGGTGCGGCGGGCCAGCGACATCAGCCGCCCGGTCGGGTGCTGGTGCGATGGCGTCATGAAGATAAGCGTTGGAGCCGCCGTTCCAGACATACGCTGCATGCCCTGCTGGTCAAGCCCGACGCCGATCACACGTGCACCAGAAGCGCGGAACGCGGCCGCAGCCCCGGGATAGCCGGGATCCTCGACCCACACGTCATCGCCGGGCGTGATGAGCGTGGCTGCGATCAGGGTCAGCGCGGCCTGGGCGCTCGGCAGGATCATGATCTGGTCTGCCGTGGCGCGCACGCCCCTGCTAGTCGCAAGATAATGCGCCAGCGCCTCGCGCAGGCGCGGCCGGTTGATCGGGCCGAGCTCGCGCCTTCCCGCACGCACGGCGCTGCGGCGCAGGCAGCGCGCCCAGACCTCATTGGGAAACTCCCTGAAATCGCCGTGTCCCGGACGCAAGGGACGCAGCGGCGCCAGATAGGACATCGGCCAGTCCATCTGGCTGAGCTTCGAGGCCCAGGGAGAGAGCCGAGGCTTCGCCGAGCGCACGCGCGACGCGGCACCGCCTGCACTTTCGATGTGCTCGCCACCGTCGACTGTTACCGCCGGGCGCCGGCCGTGCGATGTCTCCAGATATCCTTCGGCGGCAAGTTGCTCGAACGCATACGTTACGGTGTTACGCGAGACGCCGAGATCGCTCGCAAGCCGGCGGCTCGACGGGAGCGCCTGCCCCTTGCCGATGCGGCCGCTCGCGATCAGGCCCCTGAGCTGGCTCGTCAACTGAGCCGCGAGCCCTTCCTCGCCGGCGCGGTTCAGATCGAACATTCCAGAAATCATCGCTTCTGAAACTGGCACCTTATTCCTTCTCTATCTGGCACTTTTTAAGGTGCCAACCGTGATGCTATCTGCGGGATCAGACTACATCAAGGATCTCGCAATGAACTCCCCTCTATCCTCGCGCGCGGCCGTCGGCCTGTTCCTGATCGTCGTGCTGGCCTGGGGCGTGAACCGGTCGGTGACCAAACAGCTGGTGCAGTTCGTTCCGCCGCTGTGGACCGCGGCAATCCGGAGCTGGATCGCGCTGATCGGCCTCGCTGCGATCCTCGGACTGAGCAACAATCTGGTGATCCCGGAGCGGCGCGACATCCCAGTGGTCCTCAGCGTCGCGCTGCTGCACATGACGCTGTTCTCGACCTTGGTCGCGGCGGGCCTGCGCTTCCTGCCCGCGAGCAAGGGCATCGTGCTGGGCTACACGACGCCGCTCTGGGTCGCGCTTGCTGCGCCGCTGCTCGGGAAGGACACGCTGACCGCGCCTAAGCTTGCCGGCGCACTTCTCGGGCTGATCGGCCTTGCTGTGATCCTGAACCCGTTCTCGATCGACTGGACCAACCTCAACGTCGTGCTCGGCGCAGGCATGGTCATTCTGGCCGCGATCTGCTGGGCCGCAAACATCATTTATATCCGCGAACATCGCTGGATCGCGTCCCCGCTTCAGCTCCTGATCTGGCAGGTGCTGGTGGCGACGGTGGTGCTGTCGATCACCGCGACAATCAGCGACGGCGTGCCGCATGCAGAATGGTCGTGGAGGCTCGTCCTGCTATTCCTGTATTCGGGCCTGATCGGAACGGTGCTCGCCTATTGGGCCATGTCGATGGTCAACAGGAGCATCTCGGCCCTGACGACGTCGCTCGGCACCACCGGGACGCCGATCGTGGGCATCGCCAGCGCCGCGATCCTGCTCGGTGAACCCATCGATCTGAGCTTGGCCGTCGCCGCTGCACTCATCGTCGCCGGCATCGGCCTTGCGACGCTGGGCAACCGACCGCTGCGCAGTCAGGCTGCCGCGAGCGGCTGAACGCGCAGCGCTCCGCGCAGGCCTGCCGTCGTGCCGAGCAGGATGCCGGCGACCGCGACGAACGACGCGACTGCAAGCGTCGACAGGCCGGTCAGCCCCTGCCCGATCGAGCAGCCGAACGCCATCACGCCGCCGATGCCCATCAGCGCGGCGCCGCTGCCTGAGCGCATCATGTGGCGCGGCGAAGAGTAACCTTCGAGATGAAAGTTGCCGGTGACGAGCGCCGTGACCAGGCTGCCGGCGAAGACGCCCGCAACCGTCGCGATGCCGAAGTTCAGCGTCAGGCCGGTCGAGAGCATGGCGTATTGCAGCGCATCCGCGATCGGCGCGATGAAGGTGAGCGAGGTCACCGGGACTGGGTTGAAATCATCGGCACCGAGGTAGCCGGTGACGAACCAGCCGCTCGCGACGAGCAGGCCGACTGTGATGCCGGCCGCGATCTGCCCCGGCGAGCGTCGGTATGCCGGATGGGCGAACGCAAACAGGACCAAGGCGACGACGATTGCGGCAGAAGCCAGCGCGCGCGAGGCGGCTTCGCCAAAGCCAAGCATCGCCAGCAGGGAGGGCAGCGAATTCGCATTGATCGTGGTTTGCGACGCCTGAACCAGCGCGATGCGAGCTGGCGCAATCAGACCCTTGAGCGTCATCTGTGCGGCGATGGCGAGCACGATCACCACCACGAACGAGCGGAGATTGCCGCGGCCGAGCAGAACCAGCGCGCGCGAGCCGCAGCCGTTCGATAGCACCATGCCGTAGCCGAACAGCAGGCCGCCAAGGAACAGCACCGGCGCCGAAAACGTCTGTTGCAGGTAGATCGACTTACCGAGGTCGACCGTGCCGCTGCCGGCGAGGAGCTGACTCACCGTGATCGCGACCGCCATCGCCAGCGCATAAGTCCGCACCAGCCGGGCGTCACCCTTGGCGAGAAAGCCGCGCATGCTACTCATCAAGCAGAAGCCGCTGAGCAGGCCGACGACACCGTAGACGAGACCGATGGCGAGGCCAGCAAGGATGACGAGTTGTGTCGATTCCATCGATTGTCCTCAGACGCCTCGCCATTCTCCGTCATTGCGAGCACAGCGAAGCAATCCAGTCCGTCTCCACGGATACATTTCTGGATTGCTTCGCTGCGCTCGCAATGACGAGTTCACGGCTTTAGGATCACCCGATCGCGCGACGAGCCGGCGACCGCAACATAGGCCTCCCTGGCGCGCTCGAGCGGATAGACAGCATTCGCCTTGATCGAGAACGGTTTCAGGTGACCACTTGCAAAGCCGGGGCTGAGTTCGCGCAGCACCGCGCCCGTCGCCGTCGAGGACAGGCCGAGCGTGTCGATGCCGACATAGGTGTGCTGTCCGCGATAGAATTCGAGGATGTTGAACTGCACGATGCGGTCGATCGCGGCGATCAGGATCTGGCGGCCGCGAAGTGCGAGGGATTTGTGCGCGGCCTGGAAATAGGGATCGCCCACCGTGTTGAAAACGATATCTGCGCCCTTGCCGCCGGTCGCTTCGCGCACGCGCGTTGCGACGTCCGTGGCGGACGCATCGATCACCTCGATCGGCGCGTTGGCGTGGCCCTCATAAGCTTCCGCCTTGCGCACCACCCCGATGACCCGCGCGCCCTGCCAGGTCGCAATCTGCACCGCGGCCTGGCCGACCTTGCCGTTGACGCCCATCACCAGCACGGTCTCGCTTTGCTTGGGCAAGCCGGCGCGGCGAAAGCCTTCCATGGCGGTGACAAAGGGAACGCCGATGCCGGCAGCCTCTTCCCAGGACACGTTCTTCGGCTTCTCCACCACTGCATCGGCTTCGACGACGAGATGCGTGGCATGAGTGCCGTCGCGGCGGATGCCGAGATCGCCGGAGGAGCCGAACACTTCGCGGCCGACCGTGCCAGGGGGTCCGTCGATCACCACACCGGCGTAATCGCGCCCGGGCGTGCGCGGGAATACAGCGTAGGACATCAGCCCAGTTGCAGCCTTGACGTCGGACGGATTGACCGCCGCTGCCTTGAGCTCAATCAGGAGGTCGTTGGCACCGCGGGCGAGCGTGCGATGCTCGACGCGAGGCGCGAGCGCCGCCGCGTTCTCGGCCTTGGCAAGAAGGCGCACGCAACGTGCTTCAACGGCTTTGGTATCGGTTCCTGACATTGAAAGACCCGCGACTTGTCGCGGGCCTTGTCGCCTTTGCGGGTGGTCAAGTCAATCCTTCGGCCGCTTGTCAAGGAGCCGCTTCGCCTTTCCGAGCGAACGCTCCAGCGTTGCGGGTGCGACCACCCGCACTTTCGCCGTGATCCCGATCGTGTTCTTGATATGGGTCGAGATCCGGTCGGCATGGTCGGGCAGGCCCCGGCCGTCCCAACTCTCCGGTCGCGCTTCCGCAATGATGGTCAGCTCGTCCATGCGGCCCTCGCGGGTCAACTCGAGGATGAAGTGGCCGCCGCACCAATCGGTCGCGAGCAGGACTTCCTCGATCTGGGTCGGGAACAGATTGACGCCGCGTAGGATGATCATGTCATCCGAGCGGCCCGTCACCTTCTCCATCCGCCGCATGCCCGGCCGCGCCGTGCCCGGCAGCAGCCGCGTGAGGTCCCGGGTTCGATAGCGGATCACCGGGAAGGCTTCCTTGGTCAGCGAGGTAAAGACCAGTTCGCCCTTCTCGCCATCCGGCAGTACCGCGCCGGTCTCGGGATCAATCACCTCGGGATAGAAATGATCCTCCCAGATGTGCAGGCCGTCCTTGCTCTCAATGCACTCCTGCGCCACGCCGGGGCCGATCACTTCGGAGAGGCCATAGATGTCGGTCGCATCCATGTCGAAGGCTTCCTCGATCTCGCCGCGCATGGCATTGGTCCAGGGCTCGGCGCCGAAGATGCCGACGTTGAGCGAGCATTGGCGCGGATCGAGCTTCTGGCGCTTGAACTCGTCCAGGATCGCCAGCATGTAACTCGGCGTCACCGTGATGATGTCGGGGCGGAAATCATTGATGAGCTGCACCTGGCGCTCGGTCATGCCACCGGAGATCGGCACCACCGTGCAGCCGAGCTTCTCGGCACCGTAGTGCACGCCGAGCCCACCGGTGAACAGGCCATAGCCGTAGGCATTGTGGATTATCATGCCGGTGCGGCCACCGGCGGCGCGAATCGAACGCGCCATCACCTCCGACCAGGTGTCGATGTCGGCTTGCGTGTAGCCGACCACGATCGGCTTGCCCGTCGTGCCGGAGGAGGCATGCACGCGCACCAGCTTTTCGCGGGGGACGGCGAACATATTGAAAGGATAGTTGTCGCGCAGATCACTCTTTACCGTGAACGGGAATTTTGCGAGATCGGACAGCTCGCGAAAGTCGGACGGATGCAGGCCCGCCTTGTCGAAGGCTTTGCGATAATGCGCGACGTTGTCGTATGCGTGCTTCAGCGACCAGGCGAGGCGCTGCTTTTGTAACGCCATGATCTCGTCGCGTGACGCGCGCTCATGCGCGTCCATCTCGGCACGATAGGTATTGCCACCTTCCTTGAGCCTGATCAGAGCCATCCTCGTTTCCCCGCAACATTGGTTTGATCTTTTTGTTGATCTTTGTCTCAGTCTTGCGCCGGCAGCCACGTGCCGGGAATGACACGCGAGTGCCCGCGGAATTCGGCGATGACGGTGTCGCTGGCGGTGACCCGCACGTCATAGATCCCGGAGCGGCCACCGCGGGTAACCTCGCGCGCTCTCGCAATGAGGCGATCGCCGAGCTTGCCCGGCTTGATGAAGGTGATCTGCCCTTGCGCCGCGACCACGCGCTCATTGTGCGAGTTGCAGGCGAACGCAAAGGCGGAATCGGCGAGCGTAAAGATGAAGCCGCCATGCGCGATACGCTGGCCGTTGACCATGTCCGGCCGCACATTCATTGCCAGCGTCGCAATGCCAGGACCGATCTCGACGATCTCCATGCCGAGGCCCTTTGAGGCGTCGTCCTCCGTCCACATCACCTCAGCGCAGGCGCGAGCAATATCTTCAGGCGACAGACCGGCTTTGACGTTCACGCGCTCCTCCAGGCTGGATGTTTTCCCATGATGTTCTGCCGGTTGCCGAGGGCTGTCAAACGTGGTCGTAATCCACCACCACCCGCGCCGACGAAGGCTTGG
Source organism: Bradyrhizobium hipponense (assembly GCF_008123965.1). Classification (GTDB taxonomy): domain Bacteria; phylum Pseudomonadota; class Alphaproteobacteria; order Rhizobiales; family Xanthobacteraceae; genus Bradyrhizobium; species Bradyrhizobium hipponense. The sequence continues at coordinate 34,447 of NZ_VSTH01000013.1, forward strand.
CCTGACAGGTGAGCACAAATCCGGCCTTCAGCTCCCAGGGCTCCAGGGAATAGTTGATATCCATCGGCGCCTCGCCCTCGACCAGCTTTGCGCGGCAGGTCGAGCACATGCCGCCCTTGCAGGCGAACGGCAGATCGATGCCGGCGCGCAACGCAGCATCGAGGATCGCCTCGTCGTCGGCGACCGGAACCTCGCGGCGCTTGCCGTCGATGATGAGGGAGGCGATCGCCTTCGGAGGCGCATCGGGAGCAACGGCCTTCTTCGGCCGCGGCTTGCCGCCGAATTCGGAGACGAACCGCTCGACATGGATGCGGTCACCGGCAATACCGAGCTCGCGGCAGGTTGCCTCGATCTCCTCGCTCATCCCTGGCGGACCGCAGACGAAGACATGATCGACGCTTTTCGCCGGCACCAGCGAGCGCAGCAGCACCCTCACCTTTTCTCCGTCGAGCCGGCCATGCAGGATCGGGATATCCTGTTCCTCGCCCGAGATGACGTGGAAGATCGAGAGGCGGTCGATGAAACGATCCTTCAATTCCTCGAGCGCTTCGAGGAACATGATGTTGTCGGTCGCGCGATTGCCATAGAATAGAAAGAAGCGGCTGTCCGGCTCGCGCGCCAGCACACCCTTGACGATCGACAGGATCGGCGTGATGCCTGAGCCTGCGGCAAAGCCGACATGGACGCGCGCGCTGTCGGCCGGCGGGATTGCACCGAAACGACCGGTCGGCGTCATCACGTCGAGTTCGTCGCCGCATTTCAACTCGTCGGCCGCCCAGCTCGAAAACGCACCGCCGTCGACCTTCTTCACGGCGATGCGGATTTCGCCGTCGTCAGGACCGGAGCAGATGGAATACGAGCGTCGCACCTCCTCGCCGTCGAAGGTGGTGCGGAGCGTGAGGTATTGGCCGGGAGCGAAGGCGTAGTCGCTCTTCAGCTCCGATGGAATGGCGAAGGTCATCGACACGGCGTCCGCCGCCTCGCGGCGGAGATCGTTGACGGCCAGACGATGGAAGCGCGGTGCGGTTGCTGACATCACGGGCATTCTAAATTTAAGCCACAACCGTCATTGCGAGGAGCTCGCGACAAAATTGCGAAGCAATTTTGCGCTGATGCGACGAAGCAATCCAGACTGTCGCCGCGGAGGCAGTCTGGATTGCTTCGCTTCGCTCGCAATGACGATTGGGGTTGGCATCGTGCGTCTCTCAATGACACTTGAAATAGTCGAACGGTTCGCGGCAGGCCTTGCAGCGCCAGAGCGCCTTGCAGGAGGTCGAGCCGAACTCGGACAGAAGCTCGGTGTTGCCCGACCCGCATTGCGGGCATTCGACTGCCTGCTCGCCGAACAGCGCGCGGCGTGAGTTCGAGGCTTGGGGCGGCGCAATGCCGTAGGCGCGCAGCTTCCGGCGTCCCTCTTCGCTCATCCAGTCCGTGGTCCAGGCCGGCGACAGCACGGTGCGCACGCTTGGACGGCCGAAGCCGGCGCGCTCCAGCGCCAGCTCGATTTCGAGCGCGATCATGTTCATGGCCGGGCAACCCGAGTAGGTTGGGGTGATCGCGACCTCGACATGATCTCCATCGAGAACAACATCGCGCAGCACTCCGAGATCGGCAATGGTCAGCACTGGAATTTCGGGATCAACCACGCTCGCCGCGGCGTCCCAGGCGCGCTGGCGCAGCTCGGCATTCCTGTTCAGCACGGTCACCATGTCAGCCCCGGGAATGTGCGCTGCATCGATTGCAGCTCGCTGAGGAGATGGCCGAGATGCTCGCTGTGCCGGCCGACACGGCCGCCCTGCTGCATCCAGTCGTTTTGCGGCAACGTGAGCGTGGCTTCACCGATCACGCCCGTGACGGTGTTCAGCCAGCGATCGCGCAGGCCCTCGGGGTCGATCGCGATACCGGCATGGATCAGGCTGCGCTCGCCGGCATCGACCGCAAACATCTCGCCGGAGAAGGCCCAGAGATAATCGATCGCGGCCTGCGCGCGGGCGTGGCTTTCTTCCGTACCGTCGCCGAGCCGGATGATCCATTCCGAGGCATGGCGAAGATGATAGGCGCTCTCCTTCTCGGATTTCGCAGCAATGGCGGCCAGCGTCGCATCGCGCGAGTTCATCATCGCGCGCCAGTAGAGGTCGGCGAAGGCGGAATAGAAGAACTGCCGCACCAGCGTCTGCGCACAATCGCCGTTCGGCTGCTCGACCAGCAGCAGGTTGCGATACTGGCGCACGTCGCGCAAGTAAGCGAGCTTGTCCTCGTCGTTGTCCTTGCCTTCGATCTTGGCCGCGTAAGTATAGAGCTCGCGCGCCTGCCCGATGAGATCGAGCGCGATGTTGGAGAGCGCCATGTCCTCTTCCAGCATCGGCGCATGCCCGCACCATTCCGACAGCCGGTGGCCGAGGATCAGCGCGTCGTCGGCGCGGCGCAGCGCGTACAGCACCTGCGGCGTTTCAGAGACCTGGATGTTGGCGACGGACATCACATGTGGCCCACTTCGTCCGGCACCTCATAGAACGTCGGGTGCCGATAAATCTTCGTCTCCGCCGGTTCGAACATCATCCCCTTTTCGGCAGGATCGCTCGCGGTGATCGCAGTCGACGGCACCACCCAGATCGAGAGGCCCTCGCCGCGGCGGGTGTAGATATCACGAGCGGCCTGGAGCGCCATCGTGGCGTCGCTCGCGTGCAGGGAGCCCACATGCTTGTGCGCAAGCCCGTTGCGGCTGCGAATGAAGACTTCCCACAGCGGCGTGTTCGGCGTGGCCATCGCGATCTCCCTACTCGGCCGCTTGCGCGGTCTGACGATGCGCACGCTTCGCGGCATACGCAGCAGCAGCCTCGCGCACCCAGGCGCCGTCCTCATGGGCCTTGCGGCGTGCGGCCATGCGGTCACGGTTGCAGGGGCCATTGCCGGCAAGCACCTGCTTGAACTCGGTCCAGTCGATCTCGCTGTAGCGCCAATGCCCGTCGGCATCCTGCGTCATATCGGGATCGGGAATGGCGAGGCCGAGATATTGCGCCTGCGGCACGGTGGCATCGACGAATTTCTGGCGCAGCTCGTCGTTGGAGAAGCGCTTGATCTTCCACTTCGTCGAGGTGTCGCTGTGCTGGCTGGTGGCATCGGGCGGACCGAACATCATCAGCACCGGCCACCACCACCTATTCAGTGCGTCCTGCGCCATCGCCTTCTGTTCGGCCGAGCCGCGGCAGAGCGTCAGCATGATCTCGTAACCCTGGCGCTGATGAAAGGACTCCTCCTTGCAGACGCGGATCATCGCGCGGGCATAGGGGCCATAGGAGCAGCGGCACAGCGGGATCTGGTTCATGATCGCGGCGCCGTCGACCAGCCAGCCGATGGTGCCGATGTCGGCCCAGGTCAGCGTCGGATAGTTGAAGATCGAAGAATACTTGGCCTTGCCGGCGAGCATCGCGTCGACCAGCTCCTCGCGCGAGGTGCCGAGCGTCTCGGCAGCGGCATAGAGATAGAGCCCGTGGCCGCACTCGTCCTGCACTTTGGCCAGCAGCGCGGCCTTGCGGCGCAAGCTCGGCGCGCGCGTGATCCAGTTGCCCTCGGGCAGCATGCCGACGATTTCGGAATGGGCGTGCTGGGAGATCTGGCGCGTTAGCGTCTTGCGATAGGCCGCCGGCATCCAGTCATTCGGCTCGATGCGTTCCTCGGCATCGATGCGGGCCTGGAACTGTGCAGCACGCGCCACATCCTCGATATGGCGGTCGTCGGCCTCAGCCATATTCAGCGCTTGGGTATACACGCGCATCCTCCCGAATTATTGGGAGATAATATATAACAAGAATTAGTTCATGCAAGATATTTCTGTAATATAAAAAGTCAGGCACCAAACCTCCGTTCCAGGAGCTTTCGTGCCGGCGGCAATGGCCCTTTCTCGTTGGTTCCATGGCCGTCAAGCCATTGCTCCGATGGGGCAAGCAGTGCGCGATAGATCTCGCCGCAGAGCTCGCGCGCCGCCCTGCCCGGCCAGTCCGCCGGCAGCAGACTGTCCGGCAGCAGCGGATCGCGCAGCACGACGCGGCGGTAGTAGTGGATCAGGAGGATACGCGCGGTGAACGCGTCGACATCGGACAGCTCCGTGCCGCGCCCGATCGCGGCGCGCAGCGGCTCGAACATTGTCACGAACTTCAGGTACGCGTCCGCAGTGCGGTCCAGCGGCCAGCTCGCCCTGAGCAGCCGGCGCCCGCTGTCGTCTTCGGCCGAGACTTCAAGACGAATGGCGCCAGCAGCTTCTTCCGGCACAGGGACGCCTGACGGGGCGACCCACACGCCCGGCAACGGGCTGCCGAAGCCGGCATTGCGCAGCGCTTCGCGCGAGGCATCACGGTCTTCGCCGTCGCCGATCAGCAAGAGCTCGAATCGGCCGGTCCAGTCCGACGGCGGCGGGTCGTAGATGTGACGCGTGGCAGCTTCAAACGTCTGGCGGCCCTTTTCAGCGAGACGATAAAAACTGTTGCGGCCGACCTTTTCGCGCGTCAGCCAGCCGTCGGCCGCAAGGCGCGACATCGCGGTGCGCACCACGCCGCCGTCGATCGCGAGGCCGTCGAAGAACTCAAGCAGCGTGCCGAGCCATACCGAGCCGCCACGCGGCACGATGGCATCGCCGAACATGGTGATGACGATGGAGCCGGTGCGAGACGGCTCGCGCTTGAGCTGATCGACGATGCGGGAGAGCGGATGCGCCATACGCGAGCCATAGCGCGTTTGGTGCAGGCGCGACAATGGATGGGTGCGACGCTGTTACGTCTCCCTCTCCCCGTTCTTACGGGGAGCGGCGAAGAAAGTGCATCACCTGTTCGGATCGGGATAAACCAGGCTGCGCCAGCCGGTACGGTCAAACGGCCGCCACGCGCCTTCCCGCTGCGCGAGGCGGTCGGCGACCGCATAAACCGCAGCCGGATGGTGGCCCATGCCACAATGGCTGCTCTCGACCTCGATGCTCTCGGTCTCGGCGCCCGTCTTCTCCATGCAGCCCTGCCAGGCGCAGACGCCGTCGGTGCGGCTGAAGATCGCGGTGGTCGGTACCGGCGGCGGAACGGCAAGTTCGCCGCCAAAGCGCGGATCGACCTGATCGGCGCGTTGTCCGCTGGCCCATTCGTAGACGCGCCAGGCATTGGTCGATTTGGGATCGCCCGCAAAGGGGCTGCCGAGCGTGATCACCTGGCGCACGCGCTCCGGCATCATCTTGGCAAGCTGGCGCGCATAGAGTCCGCCGAGGCTCCAGCCGACCAGGCTGATCTTGCGGCCATGGGTGTGGTTGAGCTCATGGAGCAGATCGACCATCGCATTTTGCACGCCAGGGCGCAGGCCATAGTTGCGGCCCTGACGCCAGCCGGTCACCGCATAGCCCTTGTTCGTCAGGAACGATCGCAGCGGGCGCGTAGACATGTCGGAGGCCACGAGACCGGGCAGCACCAGAACCGGGTGCCCGTCGCCACGTGGGGCGAGGCTGAGCAGCGGCAACGCGCCGAGGAATGCGCCGAGTTCGTGGATCGCGCGCCCCTCCAGAAACATCAGGGTGCGGGACGGCGGATGCAGCGTCTGGGCAGCAGCGGTCATCAATTTTCCTCTGAAAAGGCTCCGGCCGCGATGCCGGAAAATGGACATGAATTCCAATACGCCGGCGTCTCGAACGTTCCGCAACGCAACATGAATCAGCTAGGCGGCCGGTTCCACACATTCAAGCCGGTGGCGCGTGGGGCGACAATAGGCCTGCACGTTAATGCGAGCCGCCGTGATGCAAAAGTCACAGCAATCGAAGCAGGAATTCTACGGAGTAAAGGGCAAGGCCGGCGAGTCCACCGATCAGCGAGCCGTTGAATCGGATGTATTGCAGGTCGCGCCCTATGTTGATTTCGATCAGCGAAATCAGCTGCGTCATATTCCACGACTTGACCTGGTCGGAGATGAAGGTCGAGACGCCGCTTTTCTGGTCGGCGACGACGCTGCGCAGCACCGTCACCAGCCCCTTGTTGATCTCGCCGCGCAGCTCGGCATCGCCAGCCAGGGCTTCACCGGCGGAGACGAACACGCCGGCGAGATGATGCTGCAACACCTGCGTCTCGCCCGATGCGCTGCGCTCGATGAAGGAGCGCGTGTTGGCCCAGACGGTGCGGGCGAGGTCGGCAAGCTCGGGGCGCGCCAGCAGATCGCGCTTCAGGCCGTCGATGCGATCGACATAGGCCCGATCGGTGCCGAGCCGGTCGACGAAGGTCAGCACCATGCGGTCGAACTCGCCGCGGAACGGGTGCTTCGGATCGGCCCGCACTTCGTCGAAGAAGGCCGTCGCCGACGCCACGATCTTGTTCACCAGAAACTTGTCGGCGCGGTAGAGCCTGAGCAGGGTCGGCAATTCCGCGCGGACCTTGTCGCGGATCATCGCCATCGTCTCCTTCTGATGCAGCGTGTCGTGCATCACGCGCAGGAGATCGTCGAACAGGATCTGGTGCCGTCCTTCCGCGACGAAGCCGCGCAGCGTGCCGGCGGCGAGCGGCGCAAGATCGATCGCCTGGAGCTGCGAGGACATGCGGCGGACGATGAAGGTCATCAGGCCGGAGCTTTCGGTCGCCGAGAACGCCTCCGGCAGCAGGCGGAGCGCGAAGCGCGCGAGATCGTCGCTGCGCTTGCGGTCGCGGAGCCAATCGGCAACGAAGGAGCCGAAGTCGATCTCCTTCAGCTTGGCCTCGACCGGACCGGCCTCGAGAAAATGCACCTGGATGAATTCGCCCAGCTTGTCGGCGATGCGGGACTGGTTGCTCTGGATGATCGCGGTGTGCGGGATCGGCAGGCCGAGCGGCCGCTTGAACAGCGCGACCACCGCATACCAGTCCGCAATACCTCCGATGGTCGCCGCTTCCGCGAAGGCGGCGATGAAGCCGAATACGGGATGCACGGGCAACAACCATTTCGCGACAACGAACAGCCCGAGCGTCGAGGCCAGCACCAACGTGGCCAACGCCTTGACGCGCCGCAGCTCGGCCGCGCGCTCGGTGTCGCCGGGGGTATCGAAAGAGAAGGTGGCGGGTGGAGTCATCACTGCATCACACTACGCCGTCATTGCGAGCGAAGCGAAGCAATCCAGACCGTCTCCGTGGAAAGACTCTGGATTGCTTCGCTTCGCTCGCAATGACGGCGGCGCAAAAACAAGGCCCGCCGAAGCGGGCCTTAAAATTCAGTTCTCACCTCAGACGCGCAATCAGGCGGTCTTGGTGTAGGCCTTGGCGAAATTGTCCTGAGCGGACTTCGCGCCGTTGGCGGCGAGCTTGCCGAGATAGTCAGTGGTCGCCTTGGCGCGCGAGACGAACGCTTCGCCACGCGCACGGAGCATGTCCGACTGGATCTGGACAGCTTCGTTGATCGACTTGGCCGACGCGAGCTTGTCGATGCCTGCGAAGAACGCCTCGGCGTCCTCATAGATCGCCTGCTGGATGTTGCGGCTGATCTTGCCGGCCTCGGTGACGGATTCGGTCACGGCATTCTCGATGACCGCGGTCACGCGCTCGGAGCCGGCGAAAACCTCGGCAGCACGATCCTTGGCGGTGTTGGCCGACTTCTTGACGAACTCGCGGGCAGCCTCAGGAACGTCCAGGTTCTGGATGTTCTTGAACGCGTCCTTGAAGCCCTCGAAAGCGGTGTTGGTCTCGGTGGTCATTGGGTCTCTCCATCCTCATTGATTTGAGCTATGGGCTCACCCCGTCCGATTTGGCCCGGGGCACGGCTTATATGGCATAGTTGATTGTGCAGTGCAATATAAATATTGCGATGCGATATCACGAAAACGTGATCAGCCTTAGGAACTGGCACTCTGCTGCCTTCCTGGTCGCTCGGTTCCAATTGGAGCGCGATGGGGCTCAGTGCTGGACGGCGCCTGGCAGCCCATAGGCCTCCATCTGGGCCTGGACCTGCGCGATGTTGTGGCCGAGTACGACGATGTCGTGAGTCTTGCCGTCCACGTCCCGGACATGGTCCCGCAGCAGGGCCTCGGCTTTGAAGCCGAGGCTTTCGAACAGGGCGATCGCCGCCTGCTGATCCACCGTCATCTGGACCGAGAGCTTTTCGAGACCGGCGCCGAGCGCGAGCGCAAAGGTCTCCTGCGACAGCGCCTTCCCGACCCCCTTGCCGCGGACATCGGGCGAGACCACCATGCGGATCTCGCCGACATGGGGCGACCAGGAGTGGGGATCGCGCACCAGCGTGCCGCAGCCGACGACCTTGCCGTCCGTCACCGCGAGCAGGCTCGTGATAGCGCCGCGCTCGATCTCCTTGACCCAGGCCGAGAGCACCTTCGGCTCGCTGATGTTGCGCGGCAGGAAAAGGAGATCGTGGGTCGGCAGGCCCTTGCCGAAGGTGAGCACCGCGGCCTCGTCCGCCTGCGACATCAGGCGAATCTCGATATCGCCCGCCTCGGTCTTGATGCGACGCGGATAGGAACGCTGCTCGTTCATGTCGATCTCTTTCCCAGCCAGGAGTCCAGTTTCGGCCACAGTCGCTTGACCGCGTTGGCACCTGCCACCAGCGAGACGTGACCGCCTTTCAGCATCACCTCTTGCTTGTCCTCGGATCCGATCTTGGCGATCAGATGCTTTGCGGCGTCATAGGGCACGATGTGGTCGTGCTCGGCGACCGCGTGCAGGAACGGCACCTTGATGTTTTCGAGTTTCGCCGCACGGCCGCCGACCGACATGGTGTCGTTGAACAGCTTGTTGTCCCACATCAGATCCTTGGTGATCGTGCGGAAGTACTCGCCGGCCAGCGGCAGCGTGTCGGTCGCCCAGCGGTCGAACATCCGGTAGGATTTGACGAACTCGTCGTTCCAGATGTTTTCCCAGAGCTGAATCTGGCTCACCGTGCGCGATGCCGGCCGCAGCATCTCGAACGACGACAGGATCATCTCCGGCGGCACGTTGCCGACGCTGTCGACGAGACGGTCGACGTCGAAATAGCGGCGGTCGGAAAAGTTCGAAAACAGCTTCATCTCGCGGAAATCGATGGGCGTGGTGAAGCAGATCAAGTTCTTCATCGGCCCATCCGGGAAGATCGACCCGTAGAGCAGCGAGAGCACGCCGCCGAAGCAATAGCCGATGACCGAAACGTCCTGCTCGCCGGAATCCTGCTGCACGCGGCGCACGCAATCGGGGATGAAGTCGAGCACATAGTCCTCCATCCGCAGGCTCTTCTCCTCCGGACGCGGCGCGCTCCAGTCGAGCATGTAGACGTCGTAGCCACGCTTGAGCAGGAACTCGATGAAGCTCTGGCCAGGCACGAGATCGAGGATGTAGCCGCGGTTTGTGGTGGCCATCACGATCAGCACCGGCACGCGGTAGATCTCATCGGACATCGGCCGGTAGTGATAGAGGCTCATCGTACCGCGCGAGTGCAGCACGTCCTTCGGTGTCGACCCGAGCGTCGGGCCCGAGGTCGAGAAATATTCGACACCCTTGATGCTGCGCTGGATTGCGCGCTGCACCTCTGACTGGATGCGCTCCGGAACAGATGCGAAATCAAGTCCCGTCGGCGCGTTCATTTTTGCTCTCCGCCTTCGGATGGCGGACGTCTTGTGCGCGGCGGCCGCAGCGCGGCTCCAATCTGCTTTTCGCCCGGAGTGGCCGACATCTGGCGCAGCATCGACTTGATCTCGCCAATCTGGCCTTCTATGGCTTGCAACCGTTCAGCGATGCCGGTCATCTGCTCTCGGCTGGGCAGGTTCAGCGAGAGCAGATACTTCTCCATGAGGTCGCTGAACTGTTTCTGAGCGCCCGCAGCAACGCCGCCGGCACGGTTCACGGCCTGGGAGAATTCGGGTGTCTCCATCGCCTTGGTGGCAAACGAGTTGAAGCCTTTCTCCATCTCGCCAATCATCTTCTGCCACAAGGCAACCGGATCGGTGATCTTGTCGGTCATCGGCGTCCTCCGGATGTCGAGGGTCTTTTTGCCCTTCTTTTGCTGCCATACCACACGGTTGTGACGGGCCGGTCAACGGGTAAGCGACGGCCTCGTCGCCCGGCTTCTTTGCCGCGGCAAACCGTGCGATACAGCACACTCTTCTCGTTGCAAGAGGAACGCCCGTGAACGCCTCCGCCCATCAGCCGCCCAAGATCGTTCGCGCCAACGGCATCGACATCTGTTACGAGATTTTCGGCAACGACAATGCCGAGCCGCTGCTGCTGATCATGGGGTTAGGCGCCCAGATGATCCACTGGGACGACGCCTTTTGCGAACAGCTCGCTTCGCGCGGCTTTCGCGTGATCCGCTTCGACAATCGCGACATCGGCAAGTCGAGCCATCTGGCCGGCGGCAAGCGCCTCACGCCGCTCGAACTCCTGAAATTGCGCTTTCTCAGGATACCGGTTGCCGCAACCTACAAGCTGATCGACATGGCCAAGGACACGATCGGCCTGATGGACGCGCTCGGCATCAAGTCCGCGCATCTGGTCGGCGCCTCCATGGGCGGCATGATCGCGCAGGAGGTGACGTTGTCGTTTCCAGAGCGCGTGCGCTCGCTGACCTCGATCATGTCGACCACCGGCAATCCGCGCGTGCCGCCGCCGACGCGCGAGGCCGCCGCGATGCTGATGGCGCCGCCGCCGCGCAGCAAGGAGGAATTCATCATCCGCTACGGCCAGACCTGGAAGATCTTGCGGGCCGGCTCCTTTCCCGAGGAAGAGGCGCTCGATCCCGGCCGTGCCGAGCGTGTGTTCGCGCGCGGGCTCAATCCGGCCGGCGTCGGCCGGCAGCTCCGCGCCGTGCTTGCCTCCGGCAGCCGCAAGGAACGCCTGCAAGACGTCAGGGCGCCGACGCTGGTTATCCATGGCACCGTCGATCCCCTGGTGCGGCCCGAGGGCGGCAAGGACACGGCGGCATCAATTCCGGACGCAAAACTGTTGATGATGGAGGGCATGGGCCACGCGCTGCCGATACGATTCTGGCCACAAATCATCGACGCCATCGACGACCACGCGCATGGCGCGGCGGCGAAGGCAGCGTAGCCTGACGCAGCCGGTCTCCTCGCGGTGACCATGTGAGCTGCCGGATACCATCTTACGGCGGACCGGCGCGAACGCTATACCAGCGCGCGGCATTACAGGAGAAGAAGGCTACGGCCTCTCGGAGTTATCCATGCATCTCATCTTCCGGTCAGCCGCAATGATCGCCGCCTCGGTTCTTTTTGTGCTCTCCGCTCACGTCAGCGCAAGTGCCGGCGACGCGCAGGAGGCCAACCGCAAGGCCGTGCTTAACTTCTACGAGAAGGGTCTCAATCAGAAGGATGCTGACGCCGCGCTCGCCTATGTCGGGGACCGTTATGTCCAGCACAATCCGAACGCCGCAGATGGTCCCGAGGGCTTTCGCAAATTCATCGGCTTCCTGCGTGAAAAATTTCCGAACTCGCACAGCGAGATCAAACGCTCGTTCGTCGACGGCGACTACGTCATTCTTCACGTTCACGCGGTTCGCGAACCCGGCACAAGGGGCAACGCCATCATCGACATCTTCAAGCTGGAGAACGGCAAGATCGTCGAGCACTGGGACGTCGTCCAGCCCATTCCCGAAACTCCCGCGAATAACAATACGATGTTCTGACGGATAGAACGTGAGGCTCGGAAAACGGGCTAATTCTTCGTGGCGATCCAGATCACATGGCGCGATCCACCGCCTCTGCCGGTGGCGCGGATATTGACTTCGTTGACGTCGAAACCTGCGCTGTCGAGGCGCTTGGCGAACGCCGGGTTGGGCCCCGATGACCAGACCGCCAGCACGCCCCCCAGCCGCAGCGCCATCCTCGCCGCTTTCAACCCGGTGGAACTATAGAGTGCATCATTGCCCTTCCGGGTCAGCCCCTCCGGTCCGTTGTCGACATCAAGGAGAATGGCGTCGAACGCCGAACGGTGCTCCCGGATGATTTTGGCGACATCGGTTTCACGGATGATTGCTCGCGGGTCCTCGAGGCTATCGCCAAAGACTTGTGCCATTGGACCTCGCGCCCACGCGACCACCGCCGGAACGAGCTCGGACACCACGATACTCGCCTGGCTCCCGAGCACGGCAAGTGCCGCACGCAAGGTAAAGCCCATGCCGAGACCGCCGATGAGCACATGCGGCTTTGCGACCTTCTCGATCTTCTTCGCCGCGAGCGTCGCGAGGGCGGCCTCCGAGCCTGACAGGCGGCTGTTCATCAGCTCGTTGGTGCCGAGCATGATGGAAAACTCCTTGCCACGGCGCATCAGGCGCAGCTCGCCGTCCGAACCGGGAATCCGGGTGGTATCGATTTTTTCCCAGGGAATCATGCGTGAGGTTTAGCACGATCGGGCCGGCGGTCACCCTCCTGCCCAGACATCCAGCACATACCGGTTCTTCGCACCCAGCTTCTCGATCCAGCGCGCGGCTGCTGCCGCATCCCCGCCGTTCTTCTCGCGGAAGATCGCAGCCAGCGCCGCCTTGACGTCGGGCTCCATCTTGCCGCCATCGCCGCAGACATAGATGATGGCGCCCTGCTCGATCAGGAGCCAGACCTTGTCCTTCTGCGCGGCAAGCAAGTGCTGCACATAAGTCTTCGGGCCGTCCGCGCGCGAGAACGCCGTGAAGAGTTCGGTGATGCCGCTGGCCGCCAGCCCCTTCAGTTCATCCGCATAGAGATAGTCCTGGTCGGGATGACGGCAGCCGAAAAACAGCATCGCCTGGCCGAGGGTGGCGCCCTTCGCCTTGCGCGCGGCGCGCTCCTGAAGGAACCCGCGGAACGGCGCCAATCCCGTGCCCGGGCCAATCATGATGATCGGCACCGATGAATCGTCCGGCAGGCGGAAGCCGGCTTTGGTTTCCCGCACCGCCGCGTAGACGGTGTCTCCCGCGCGGCGGTCGCTCAGATAGTTGGAGCAGATGCCCCTGTAGAGGCCGCGCCCAGACGCGGCCGGACCGCCGACCACACCAACAGTGATGCTGCAACGGGCGGGATCGACCGATGGCGAGGACGAGATCGAATAATAGCGCGGCGCAAGCAGCGAGAGCATTTCGAGATAGGCGTGGAACGGCAGCTCGCAGGCCGGATATTCGCTGAGAAGATCGAACACCGATTTGCGCTTGGCCAGGATCTCGGCGCGGTAGCGCTCGCTAGCCTCGGCCTCGTCGCCGACGACGCCGAGCAGCTTCGGCCTGGTCACCGGGCAGCGCGTATGCTCCGCCATGATCTGGATCTGCTTTCGCGTCGCGACCTGCTGAAGCTCGACGAAATCGGTCAGCAGCTGGCCGACCGAGACGCTGTCCCCGACCGGCAGCTGCGCGCGACGCCCCTCGGCGACCCGCAGCCTGATCTGGTCTGCCGGGAGGAAGCCGAAGCGACGCGCAACGGCGTCGACCAGCGCCGGATCGTTGCGCGGCACCACGCTGAGATGGTCGCCGACGCGGTAGCTCACGCCCTGCGGCAACTGCACCTCGATGTGCCGCGTCGAGCGCTCGGACGGATTGGGGCCGCTCTTGTTCTGGAGTTCGTCGTTAACGAGCGCCTTCATCGCCACGGCGCCGCCGAGGGCCGCGATCGCGTTGACCGCGCCGGGCGCGACCGGTTCGACCCGGTACAGCGGTTCGTCGTCGGCACTCCGGCTGAAGTCCGAGGTGAGACCCCATTCTTTCATGGCCGCAGGCGCGGCGGCGGCGAACCACTTTTCGAACTGGCCGTCGAGATCGCTCCTGGCATCGCCCTCGCCGCGCGCGTAGAGACTGCGCGCACCTCGGGCCGCAAGCTGCTCGTCGATCAACCGGGGCACTGACTGATAGGTTGCGGCCCAATCGCTGTTGCCGCAGCCGAACACGGCGTAACGCACCTTCGACAGTGCATCCTTCGATGCATCGCCGTGCAGCCATTTCACGAATTGCGAGGCGTTGTCCGGCGGTGCGCCGTTATATGAGGCGCAGAAGATCAGCACGCCGCCCTCCTCCGGCAGCTTGCCGGCATAGTCGTCGAGCGGACCAAGCTTGCTGGCAAAGCCGTTGACCTCGGCGAGATCGGCGACGCGGGTTGCCAGCTCTTCCGCCGTGCCGAGATTGGAACCGTACAGCACCAGCAGCGGCGTATTATGTCCGGGCCGCGCCGTCGCACGCGGCGCAGTCGTCCCGGCACTCGTCGCAGCCACCGCGGGCCCGCTATAGGCGCCGCGCTCGCGATCGGTGCGCGGACGAACCTTGATCTTGAAGCCTTCCGGCTTCATCGTCAGCGTCTCCTTTAGATGCATCTGATAGCGCTGATGGTCGACCACCCTGAAGCGCTGGAGGATCATGCCAAGCGCGAGCGCGGCCTCGTGCATGGCAAAGCCACGGCCGATGCAGGCGCGCTGGCCGTTGCCGAACGGCTTCCACGCGTTGACCGGACGCTTGGCCTCCGCCTCGCGGCTGAAATTCTCGGGGTCGAAGGCATCCGGGTTCGGGCCCCAGACGCTGGGGTCGCGATGCAGTGCCGTCACCAGGATCGTCGTGAAGGTGCCCTTCCTGAGCTTGTACTTGCCGCCGCCGATGGTCTCATCCTTGAGCGGCGAGATGCCATAGGCAGGCGCTGGTGGCCACAGCCGCAGCGCTTCTCTGAGAATTTGGGTGATGTAGGTGAGCTGCGTCACCTGCTGATAGGTCGGCCTGGCGTCGACGTCGGGACCGAAGACGCGATCGACCTCGTCATAGGCCTTCTTCAGAATCTCCGGATGCTTGAGCAGCGCATAGAGCGCGCAGGACAACAGGCCGCTGGTGGTCTCGTGGCCCGCGATCAGGAAGGTGTTGATCTGGTAGCGGATATTGATGTCGTCGAGCTGCTCGCCGGTGGCGCGGTCGACGCCGGTCATCATTGCCGCGAGCATGTCCTTCTTGTCGTCGATCGCCTCTGCGCCCTTGCGCCGTTCGGCAATGATCTCGTCGACCATCCCGTTCATGAAGGCGACGTCTTCGGCCATGGTCTTGCGGCGCTTCTGCATCCAGATCTGTTCGAACGGCAAACCGCGGGTCATCATGATAGTTTCGAGCGAGCGCACCAGCGACTCGACGAAGGGATGGTAGTCGCGCCGGTAGAATGAGTTGAAACGGTAGTCGAAGCCGCACAGGCCGATCGTATCCAGCGTCAGCGCGGTCATGTCGTGGACGACGTCGATCTCGTCGTCGGCGTTGAGCCGTTCCCATTTCTTGACGAGCTGCTCGGCAATATCGACCATGCTCGGGTGATAGGACTGCATGGCGCGATTGCCGAACGGCTGGAGCAGGATGTTGTGCGCCTTGGTCCAGTTCGGCTCGTTGGTATCGGCAGTGAACAGGCCGTCGCCGCCGACCGCGCGTACGCGCCGCAGCGCGCCGCGCACCGCCTTGTCGAAACGCTTCTCGTCGGAGAGCTCGTCGACGAGATCGTGACCGGAGACGACGACGATCGGCGAGCCCATCATGTCGAGCCAGAAGATCGGCCCGAGCTCCTTGGCAAGCCGCGTCAGGTGCTGCACCGGCGCCGCCGGATCCAGCGACAGCATGTTGCCGACCACCGGCTTGGTCGGCGGCTGCGGAATCGGGTCAAGTCGGTTATTGGATGACATTTAACTGCGCTTCCCCCTACACGGTCAAGTCACCTCGTCATTGCGAGGAGCTCTTGCGACGAAGCAATCCAGACTGCATCTGCGGAAAGATTCTGGATTGCTTCGCTGCGCTCGCAATGACGATCACTCGAACCGCCTTCTACGCCACTCGATCAGCTTGGCGCTGACCTCTTCCGGCTTCTCCTGCTGCGTCCAATGACCGCTGTCACGGACCAGGTATTTTTCGAGATCGGGTATCAGCTTGTCCATGCCGTCGGCGGAAGACGGCGGCAGCACAGCGTCATTCTCGGCCATGATCATCAGCGACGGCACGCGCACCGTATGGTCGAGCCCTTCGGAGCGCATCCAATTGCGCGACATATTGCGGTACCAGTTGATGCCGCCGGTAAAGCCGGTCCTGGTAAAGTTGTCGACGAACACCTGCTTCTCTTCCGGCGACAGGATTGGTGTGCGCGGATCATGCTTGGCGTCATACCCGGCAATCATCTGCGGAAACGCCAGATTGACCCGCGGCGAAGCGCCGACGCCGGCAACCACCTCCTCGGCCGGTGCGTCGGGCGGACGCGGCGCCGGCTTGCGCATGAACGCATCGAATGTCTGCTCGACGCGGCTGCCAAAGATCCTGTCGGGTTCGCGCGCCGGATCCTGGAACTGCACGATGTACATCTTGTCGCCGAAGCGGGCGCGCAGCAGCTCGATCGGATCGGCCCAGGCACGGTTGGTATGAGGCGTGTTGATGCCGACAACCCCGGCAACCCGGTCGATGTGCCGCAGCGGCATCTGCCAGACGACGAAGCCGCCCCAATCGTGACCGACGAAGACCGCCTTATCGATGTTGAGATGGTCGAGCAGCCCGACGAGATCGCCGGTCAGATGTTCTATGTCGTAGTCCTCGACCGGCTCGGGCCGGTCGGTCGCCCCGTAGCCGCGCTGGTCCGGCGCGATCACCCGGAGCCCGGCCTCGCTCAGCGCCTTGATCTGGTAACGCCAGGAGAAGGCGAGCTCCGGCCAGCCGTGGCACAGGATCATCGGCGGCTTGTCGGAGATCGGGCCTGCCTCGTAATAGCCCATGCGGATTCCGTTCGTCTGCACGAACTTGAGCGGTGGCATTTCAATCATCACAACATCCCTACTCAGCGGCACTCTTGATGTCGGCCGCGGGGGGCGCGTAGGCCGCCTCCAGCGCGGCAAACTCCTCCGGCAACATGTCGCACATCACCTGCACGTGCGGAATGATGTTGGCACCGGCGATGAACCCGAAATCGAGCTGGTCGCGATAGCTCTGCACGGTGATGTTGAGCGCCTGCCCGTGCGTCGAGATCGACACCGGGAAGATGTGCAGCAGCTCGGCGCCGGCGGCGTAGAGCGTCTGTCGCGGCCCTGGCACGTTGGAGACGGTGATGTTGGCGGCCGGCGGCAACACGTCCGACAAGTTCGACCGGCTGTAGAGCAAGGCCAGGATCTGCACCATCATCGGCGCGCCCAGCATCGAGATGTTGGAGACCTGCGGCATCAGCGCGCGCAGCGGATGCGACATCTCCTTGGACTTGGTCGACTGCGCGATGATCGCTTCCAGCCGCGCCTTGGGATCGTCGATATTGGTCGCGATGGAGCAGATCATGCCGAACACCTGGTTGTTGGCTTCGGTATTGCCCTCCTCGCGCAGCGAAATCGGTACAGCCGCGGTCAGCGATTTCGCGGGAAGGGTGCTGTACTCCTTGAGGTAGCGCCGGACCACGCCGGAGGCGAGCGCGAGCACCACGTCATTGAGCTTGCCGCCGGCCTGCTTGGCGAGCGCCTTGGCCCGCGACAACGGGATCGAGACACCGGCGAAACTGCGCTCGGACGAGATCGACTTGTTCAGCATGGTCGGCGGCGACACCATGCTGGCAAGACTCTCGCGCGACCTCGGATCGGAGATCTTGCCGAGCACGTCGGAGACGCTCTTGACCATGGTCGGGATGTTTCCGGCAAAACGCACCGCGCTCTCGATCTGGTACATCGCATTGTCGAACAGGATCGAGCCGATGTCGCTCTTGCCGGTGCGCGGCAGTTGCAGGTTCTTGGCGGCGGCAGAGGCATCGAGCGGCTGGCTGAAGAGCTGCTGATAGGAATCGAGCAGGTTCGCCGCGATGTCGCGCGGCTCCTGCCCGGACTTGGCACCACTGGTCGGGGGATCGACCTTTCGCGGTATCGGCGAGATGTCATAGATCATGTTGGTCAGCGCCGCCCCGGCGCCGCCGTCGATGGCGGCATGGTGCATCTTGGAATAGAGCCCGACCTCGTTGTCCTTCATGCCTTCGAACACATAGAACTCCCAGAGCGGGCGGGCGCGGTTCAGGAGCTTGGCATGCATCCAGCCGACGATGCGCTCGAGCGTGGCGCGATCGCGCGGCGCGGGCAGGCTGGCGCGGAAGATGTGGCGGTCGATGTCAAACTGGTCGTCCTCGACCCAGGAGGGATGGTCGATGTCGAGCGGCGCCTTCTCCAGCCGAGCTTTCAGGATCGGCGCGATGTGCAGGCGCGAAACGATCATCGCCTTGAAGTCTTCGAAAAAGTCGCCCTTATAGTCGTCTGGCAGGCGGAAGATCGCCATGCTCCCGACGTGCATCGGCATTTCCGGCGTTTCCAGATAGAGAAACGACGCATCCAGCGACGATAGCTTCTTACCGTCAGCCATGGTTCCCTCCCGAGAATCTCGACGGGCGCCTTGGGCGGCGCTTCTCGTCAGCCCGATACTGCCCGTTCCGGCGGGGCATATGCAATGGCAAACGGCCCGGCCCGGTCAAATGGCGAGAACTCCCCTTCCGGCTGCGCCAGACGATCGGCGACGGCCCACAACGCCGCGGGGTTTACCCCGAGCCCGATATGGCTCGCCAGGTGCACCTCGATGTTCTCGGCACGCTCGGACGGACGCAGCAGGCAGGTCCGCCAGTTCACGACGCCATCGGCGCGCGAGTAAATCGAGCTCGTCGGCACTGGCAGGTCGCCGGCGATCGCTTCGCGCAGTTCCGCAAAATCCTCGACCCGTTCGCCGGACAGCGCCTCGTAGAGCCGCGTCGCATTGGTCGCCCGCACGTCGCTGGCAAAGGGGCTGCCGAGCGTGATGACGTAGCGAACCATCTCGGGCGCCTGAAGTGCCAGATCGCGGGCGTAGACGCCACCGAGACTCCATCCGACCAGGCTGACCTTCCGGCCGCTTGCAGCATGGATTTCGGAAAGGCGGGTGCATAGCGCCTCCCGCATCCGCCCCAGGCCCCCCAGATTGCGTCCCATCCGCCAGGCGTGCGCGTCATAGCCGAGCTCACTCAGATAGCGCCGCATCGGCGCCATCGAGAGATCGCTGGCGAGAAAACCGGGCAGCGCCAGTACCGGATGTCCGTCGCCCCTTGGCGCCCGCATCAGGATGGGCGACAGCAACAGGCTGGCGTTGAATTCGAACAGGCCGCGGGCTTCAGCAAGCAGGAGGCCGAGGCCCGGCGGACGAAGCCGACCCGGCGCCCGAGGCCCGTCCTTGGCCCCCGACATTATTTTTTCTTGTCGCCGCTGCGCGTGCCGCCAAGGCCGGCCATCGTGACGAACATGTCCTGAAACCGCTCGGCAATCTTCGGATCGAAGGTAAACCAGCTCTGGATCAGCGATTCCGGTGAGACCTTGTCGATGTTGCTCAAGACCTGCTGCTGTAGCTTGTCCATCACCGCCGTCTGCATCGGCGACACGTCCGGCAAGCCAAAGAATTGCCGGGCTTCAAGGGGGGTGCAGTCGATTTCGATGTTAACTTTCATGTCCCCTCCAGATGAGATTCGAGCGGCGTGCCGGAGTATCGCCGCGAGTTGCGGTGCGACGCAAGCGACCTGATGCCGGCCTGGCACGTCCGGCCCCGCAATCGGCCGGTATGGTCAATCAAAAGTCGAATGTCGCGACCCTCCTGCTGGGCAGTATCGGTCAGTATTGCTGCAGAGCGGCGCAAGTTGGCGCGTTCCTTGCTGGAATGGCGCTTGCACGGTGTAAAAACTCTGGGCAACATGGTTTATCAGCCGGCCGAACAAACAAAAATCGCGGCATGGCTAGAGCGGAGAGGGTCAAGAATGTCGGTACGTCAGGGTCTGTTTGCGATGACGCTCGCCTCGGTGCTTGCGTTGGTAATCTCACCAGCCTCGAGCCAGACGCTGCGCTACGCCAACCAGGGCGACCTGAAGTCGCTCGATCCCTATTCGCTCAACGAGAGCACCACCCATGCCCATCTCGGCCACGTCTATCAAGGCCTCACCGCGCGCGACAAGGATCTCAAGATCATTCCGGCGCTGGCAGAAAGCTGGGAGACTCCGGAGCCGACCCGCTGGCGCTTCCATTTGCGCAAGGGCGTGAAGTTCCACAATGGCGATCCCTTCACCGCCGACGACGTCGTATTCTCCGCCGACCGTGTCCGCAACAAGAACTCCAACATGCAGACTCGCCTCGCGCCGAACGTCAAAGTGGTCAAGGTCGACGACTACACCGTCGATTTCATCCTGCCCTCGCCCAATCCCATCCTGCATTCGGCATGGGACGTCTGGTACATCATGGACAAGAAGTGGGCGGAGGAGAACAAGGCCGTCGAGCCGACGCCGGTGTCCGCGACCTCGCCGAGCTACGCCTCGCTGCACGAGAATGGTACCGGTCCTTTCATTATCGAGAGCCATCAGCCCGGCGTGAAGACCGTGTTCAAGGCCAATCCCAATTACTGGGGCAAGATGGAAGGTAACCTGAAGGAGATCATCTTCACCCCGATCGCGTCCGATGCTACCCGCGTAGCCGCGCTGCTCTCGGGCGAAGTCGACGTCATCGAGCCGGTGCCGATCCAGGATATCTCCCGCGTCGATTCGAGTTCGAATGCCCAAGTGCTGAAGGCGCCGGAGCTGCGCACCATCTTCATCGGCTTCGACCAGACCCGCGACGAGTTGCTCTATTCCAATATCAAGGGCAAGAACCCGTTCAAGGACGTCCGCGTCCGCGAAGCCTTCTACAAGGCGATCGATATCGAGTTGATCAAGACGCGCGTGATGCGCGGACTGTCGACGCCGTCGGCGCTGATGATCGCCCCCGAACTGTTCGCACTCTCCAAGGACTTCACGCGCCCCAAACTGGATCCTGACGGGGCCAAGAAACTTCTGACGGAAGCCGGCTATCCCGACGGCTTCGAGGTCACCATGGATTGTCCGAACGATCGTTACGTCAATGACGCCGCGATCTGCCAGGCCGTGGTCGGCATGCTCGCCCGCATCGGCGTCAAGATCAATCTGCTGGCGCAGCCCAAGGCGCAGTACTTCGCGAAGGTGCTGAAGCAAGGCGGCTATCAGACCTCGTTCTACATGCTGGGCTGGACGCCGAGCACGATGGATTCCCACAACGTAATGTATGACATCATGGGCTGCCGCAACGACCCGAAATCTTCGCGCGGCGAAGCCAATCTGGGCGGCTACTGCAACAAGGAGTTCGATGCTATCACCGACAAGGTCCTGGTCGAAACCGACACTGCCAAGCGCAACCAGCTGATCAAGCAGGCGTACGAAATCAGCATCAAGGACTGGGCCTACATCCCGCTACACCAGCAGGCGCTGGCCTGGGGCGTGTCGAAAAAGGTCAACCTGCCGCAGCGCGCCGACAATCTGGTCATGTTCCACTGGGCGACCAAGCAGGAATAGCGTCAGTTGAACACGAGGTCCCGGCAGCGTCAGGCTTCCGGGGCCGTCCCTTTTCCGGCTGACAAAGACGTCGGCCAGTCGCACATTCAAGGAAAGTGGAGGGAATGCTCGCTTTCACTCTTCGCCGCGCCGTTCAAGCTATCGGCGTCATGTTCGCGGTCGGCATCATCGCGTTCTCGATGTTCCGCTTCGCCGGCGACCCCGTCAACCAGATCGTCTCGATCGACACGTCGGCAGCCGAGCGTGAAGCCGTACGCAAATCGCTCGGCCTCGACGATCCCGTGCCGGTGCAGTTCGTGCGCTATTTCGCCGATGCCGCGCAATTCAAGTTCGGCGTCTCCTATCAGTTCCGCCAGCCGGTCTCGACGCTATTGATGGAGCGCATGCCCGCGACGCTGGAACTCGCGATCTGCGCGACCGTGCTTGCAATGGTGTTTGGCATTCTGATGGGTGTTTATTCGGCGCTCAGGCGCGACACCGTGCTCGCCAAATTATTCCAGGCCGTTTCGCTGATCGGCATCTCGCTGCCGACGTTCCTGATCGGTATCCTCCTGATCTATCTCTTCGCCGTAATATTGGGCTGGTTGCCCTCGTTCGGCCGTGGGGAGGTGGTCAAGCTCGGCTGGTGGACCACGGGCCTGCTCACGCTTTCAGGACTGAAGGCCTTGATCATGCCCTCGATCACGCTCGGCCTGTTCCAGATGACCCTGATCATGCGGCTGGTGCGCGCTGAGATGCTGGAAGTGCTGCGGACCGACTATATCCGCTTTGCCCGCGCCCGGGGATTGACCACCCGTGCCATTCATTTCGGCCACGCGCTGAAGAACACGCTCATTCCCGTGATCACGGTGGCCGGACTGCAGTTTGGCTCGGTTATTGCATTTTCGATCATTACCGAAACCGTATTCCAATGGCCGGGCATGGGACTTCTGTTCGTCCAGGCCGTGCAAAACGTCGATATCCCGATCATGGCCGCCTATCTCCTGATGGTCTCGCTGATTTTCGTCACCATCAATCTGGTGGTCGACATCCTTTACACCGTGGTCGATCCGCGCCTGCGCTCGACCTTCGGCCGCGCCGTATAGGCCACCTGTATGTCCGACACAGTCGTTTCCAATTCCGACAAGCAGGGCGCGCCGCCGACGCATGCTGTTCGCAACTGGCTGAGCCGCGCGCTCGATAGCGACGTCTTCTATTCTTTCCGGCGCTCCAAGCTGACCATGGTGGCGGCGGCCATTGCCCTGGCGTTCTTCCTGCTCGCGATCTTTGCCTCCGTGCTCGCTGTACAGAACCCGTTCGATCCGGCGCAACTCCAGTTGATGAACTCGCGAATCTCTCCGCTGTGGACCGCCGATGGCCAGAGTCCGTTCCTGCTCGGCACCGATGAGCAGGGCCGCGACGTCTTCTCCGCCATCCTTTACGGCATGCGTATCTCGCTCGCCGTCGGCGTGGCCGGCGTGATCTTCGCCGGTGCGCTCGGCATCGCGCTCGGTCTGGTCGCGGGCTATTTCGGCGGCGCGATCGACGGCGTGATCATGCGAATCGCCGACGTGCAACTCACCTTCCCCGCCATCCTGATCGCGCTGCTGGTCAATGGCGTTGCGAAATCGATCCTCGGCAACCGGCTGGATGCCACCAGCATGCTGGTGGTGCTCGTGATCTCGATCGGCCTGAGCTTCTGGGTGGGCTATGCCCGGACGGTGCGCGGGTCCGTCATGGTCGAGAAGAACAAGGACTATGTCGCCGCCGCGCAGCTGATCGGCCTGCCCGCACCAAAGATCATGTTGCGGCACGTGCTGCCGAACGCGATGGGCCCGGTCCTGGTCATCGCGACCATCAATCTCGCGCTCGCCATCATCACCGAGGCGACGCTGTCCTTCCTCGGCGTCGGCCTGCCCGACACCATGCCGTCGCTCGGCACGCTGATCCGCATCGGCAACAATTATCTGTTTGCGGGCGAATGGTGGATTGTCGCCTTCCCGGGGCTTGCGCTCGCCGCGCTGATCCTGTCCATCAACCTGCTCGGTGACTGGTTGCGCGACGCGCTCAATCCGAAGCTCCGATGACCAAGCCTCGCTCATGACCGAACCCGTTCTCTCCGTCCGCAATCTCCAGGTGGAGTTCGCTTCCCGCCGCGGCACGCTGCGCGCGATCGATGGCGTCTCCTTCGACATCGCCAAGGGCGAGGTGCTGGGCGTGGTCGGCGAATCCGGCGCCGGCAAATCCGTGACCGGCC
Organism: Bradyrhizobium hipponense; assembly: GCF_008123965.1. Classification (GTDB taxonomy): domain Bacteria; phylum Pseudomonadota; class Alphaproteobacteria; order Rhizobiales; family Xanthobacteraceae; genus Bradyrhizobium; species Bradyrhizobium hipponense. Next base: position 57,942 of record NZ_VSTH01000013.1, read on the forward strand.
TGGCCGTGATCGGGCTGATCGATCCGCCCGGCCGTATCGCGGGCGGCGAGATCTGCCTGTCGGGCCTGCGCATCGACAATCTGCCGGCCGAGGAGATGCGCCGCGTCCGGGGAAAACGCATCGGAATGATCTTCCAGGACCCCCTGACCTCGCTCAATCCGCTCTACCGGGTCGGTGAGCAGATCATCGAGACAATCAGGACCCATCTGAACCTGTCTGAGACGGCCGCACGCCGCCGCGCCATCGACCTGCTGGCCGAGGTCGGCATACCCGCACCGGAAAAACGCATCGACGGCTATCCGCACGAATTCTCCGGCGGTATGCGCCAGCGCGTGGTGATTGCGCTGGCGATCTGTGCCGAGCCGGAACTGATCATCGCGGACGAGCCGACCACCGCCCTCGACGTCTCCGTACAGGCGCAGATCATCTCGCTGATCAAGCGGCTCGGGCGCGACCACGGTACCGCCGTGATGCTGGTGACCCACGACATGGGCGTGATCGCCGAGACCTCCGACCGTGTCGCGGTGATGTATGCCGGCCGCGTCGCCGAGATCGGTCCGGTGCAGGATGTCGTCAGGAATCCGCTGCATCCTTATGCCAAGGGTCTGATGGGCGCGATCCCGACGCTCGCGGGCGACGACAAGCGCCTGGTGCAAATTCCCGGCTCGATGCCGCGGCTGTCCGCGATCCCGCGCGGCTGTTCGTTCAATCCGCGCTGCGCCTTCGCGTTCGATCGCTGCCGTGTCGAGCGACCGGAGCCGCTGCCGCGCGGCGCGCAATCGGTCGCCTGCCATCTCTACGACAGCGTACCGGCGGAGAGCGCGGCATGAGCGCTCCCTTCGTCGAAGCCAAAAATCTGCGCCGCGTGTTTGACGTCTCGAAACCCTGGCTCAACCGCGTGCTCGAAGGCGGCCACCTCGAATATCTCAAGGCCGTCGACGGCGTCACCTTCGACATCCGGAAGGGCGAAACCTTTGCGCTGGTCGGCGAGTCCGGCTCAGGCAAGACCACGGCGGCGCGGATGGTCGTCGGCCTGCTGCCGCCGAGCTCCGGCAGCGTCTTGATCGACGGGATCTCAATGACCGACCCGCGGCAGGCGCCGGCACGCCGAAAGCTGCGCCGCCGCATCCAGATGATCTTTCAGGATCCATATGCGAGCCTGAACCCGCGCTTCCGGGTCGACGCCATCATCTCCGAGCCGATCCGCGCCTTCGACCTCGTTCAAGGCGAGCGTGAGATCCAGACGCGCGTCGGCGAACTGCTCAGCCTCGTCGGCCTGCATCCGGACGACCGGCTGAAATATCCGCACGAATTTTCGGGTGGCCAACGTCAGCGTATCGCGATCGCGCGCGCGCTTGCCTCCGAGGCGGAGTTCATCGTCTGCGACGAGCCGACCTCGGCGCTCGACGTCTCCGTTCAGGCGCAGATCCTGAATCTGATGCGGGACCTCCAGGACAAGTTCGGCCTGACCTACATGTTCATCAGCCACAACCTCGCAGTGGTCCGTCACATGGCGAGCCGCGTCGGCGTGATGTATCTCGGCCGCATCGTCGAGATCGCGGAAGGCAAAGAGCTGTTCGCCCGTCCGCGCATGCCGTACACCAAGATGCTGCTCGGGGCCGTGCCCGATCTTGCGATGAGCGGCCGCCAGCGCATTCCGGTCAAGGGCGAGATCCCGAACCCGATCAACCCGCCCCCCGGCTGCGCCTTCAATCCACGCTGCCCGCTCGCATTCGATCTCTGCCGCAAGCAAGCCCCGGAACTGATCGACGGCGTCGCCTGCCATGCGGTCAACACCGCGCCGGTCCCGGCGTGACGCGCGCGTGCCATGCGGCCTGCGCATTGGCGGCACGGCATTGCCTGTGATCAATTGCGCGCGCCGCAAATGAGGTACTGAAGTCCAATGGCCAGCATCGTCAATCCCGATCCCTTCACGACGAGGCCCGAGATCGAGGGCACTTTCGGGGTCGTTACCAGCACGCACTGGATTGCGACCGCCGTTGGCATGGCCATTCTGGAAAAGGGCGGCAATGCCTTCGACGCCGGTGTCGCCACCGCCTTCACGCTCCAGGTGGTCGAGCCGCATCTGAACGGTCCCGGCGGCGACGTGCCGATCATCGTGCACGACGTCAAGCGCGGCCGCACCGAGGTAATCTGCGGCCAGGGTCCGGCACCGGCGCGCGCGACTATCGCGCATTACAAGAGCGAAGGCCTCGACATGGTGCCCGGCACCGGCCTGCTTGCGGCCTGCGTCCCCGGCACGTTCGAATCCTGGATGATGCTGCTGCGCGATTACGGCACGCTGCGGCTGCGCGACGTGCTGGAGCCCGCCATCTCCTACGCGCGCGACGGCTATCCGCTGGTCGAGCGCGCTTGCGCCACGATCCAGACCGTCGAGCAGTTGTTCCGCCAGCACTGGCCGACCTCGGCCGCGGTCTACCTGCCGAACGGCGAAGTGCCGAAGCCCGGCACGCTCTTTACCAACAAGACGCTCGCGGCAAGCTACGCTCGCATTCTCAGCGAGGCCGAAAGCGGTGGCGGCGGCCGCGATGCCGAGATCGAGCGCGCACGAAAGGCCTGGTCGCAGGGCTTTGTCGCAGAGGCGATCGACAAGTTCTGCCGTACGCAAGAGGTGATGGACGTCAGCGGCTCACCCCATCGCGGCGTGCTCTCGGCTGACGATATGGCGCGCTGGCAACCGACGGTCGAGGCTCCCCTCACTTACGACTATGGCCGCTACACCGTCTGCAAGGCCGGCGTCTGGAGCCAGGGTCCGGTGACGCTGCAGCAGCTCGCATTGCTGAAGGGATTTGCACTCGACGGGCTCGATCCGACCGGGCCGGAGTTCATCCATCTCCAGATCGAATGCGCCAAGCTCGCATTCGCGGACCGCGAGAAATTCTACGGCGATCCCAAGTTCAACGAGATCCCGATCGCGACACTGTTGTCGGATGCCTATAACGACGAGCGCCGCAAGCTGATCACCGACAAGGCCTCGCTCGAGTTCCGGCCCGGCTCGGTCGAGGGGTTTGGCGGCGTCGTGAAGCTGCGCCGCACCGAGGGACAGCGCGAGGCGGTCGGCGCGCTCGGCGCCGGCGAGCCGACGGTGGGACGCTTCGGCGAGGTGCGCGGCGACACCGTGCATTTCGACATCATCGACAAGGCCGGCAACATGGTCTCCTCGACGCCGTCCGGCGGCTGGCTGCAATCTTCGCCGGTGATCCCGGAGCTCGGCTTCTGCCTCGGCAGCCGCGCTCAGATGTTCTGGCTGGAGGAGAGCCACCCTGCCTCGCTCGCGCCGGGCAAGCGGCCCCGGACCACGCTGTCGCCGACGATGGCGCTGCGCGACGGCGAGCCATATCTGGCCTGGGGTTCGCCCGGCGGCGACCAGCAGGACCAGTGGATCACGCAGTTCTTTCTGCGGCACGTCCATTGCAACCTCAATCTCCAGGAGGCTATCGACGCGCCGGCCTGGCATTCCGAACATTTCCCGATCTCGTTCTGGCCCCGGACCTCGCGCCCCGGCGTGCTCGTGGTCGAGAACCGCGTGCCGAAGGCGACGATCGAGAATTTGCGCGAGCGCGGGCATATCGTAGAGGTCGGCCCCGACTGGTCGGAAGGTCGCCTCACCGCGGCCTCGCGCGTCGGCCCGCGCCGCCGCGCCGCTGCCAATCCCCGCGGCATGCAGGGCTATGCCGCAGGGCGCTGATGGACAACATATGACCTGGTCGATCATCGCGCGCGATCCTGCCACCGGCCAGTTCGGCATTGCCGTTGCGACGCGCTTCTTTGCGGTCGGCGCGCGTGTCCCCTTCATCGCCGCCGGCCTCGGCGCCATCGCAACGCAAGCCCTCGTCAATCCCTATTACGGCATCGACGGCGCCAAGCTCTTGCGCGAGGGCCTGAACGCACACGACGTGCTCGCCGCTCTGCTCGCGACCGACGACGGCCGCGAAAGCCGCCAGGTCCACATCATGGATGCCAGCGGCGAAATCGCTGCCCACACGGGCCGCGACTGCATCGATTGGTGCGGCCATATCGCCGGCAGCGGCTTTTCCATTGCCGGCAATATGCTCGCAGGCGGCGACGTGCTCGACGAGACGGCAAGAACCTATATCGCCAATGATAACCTGCCCTTTCCGCGCCGCCTGCTCGCTGCCATGCGGGCGGGCGAGGCCGCCGGCGGTGACAAGCGCGGCAAGCAATCGGCAGCGCTCCTGATCCACGGCGAAGAGGAATGGCCGGCACTCGATCTGCGCGCCGACGATCACCCTGATCCGCTCGGCGAACTTGAACGGCTCGAGCAAGTCAGCCACGAGCTCTGGGTGCACTTCCGCGACTCGCTGCCGACCCGGCGGAACCCTGCGGGCAACACCGATCGCAGCGTCATCGACGCCAGCATTGCCGCAGCGCGCGCAAGGCAATCATGAGCGCGGCCCCTCTCATCGACATCAAGGATCTCCGCATCCGTTTCCACGGCGACGACGGCCGCGTGACCCATGCGGTCGACAGCATCGATCTTAGCGTCGCCCATGGCGCCACGCTCGGCCTCGTCGGAGAATCCGGCTGCGGCAAAAGCGTGACGTCGCTCGCGATCATGGGCCTGCTGCCGAAGCAAAGCGCGGAGATATCAGGCGCGATCCGCTTCGACGGCTTTGACCTGCTGAAAACGTCGGACCAAACTCTGCGCGACCTGCGCGGCAACCGGCTCGCGATGATCTTCCAGGAGCCGATGACCTCGCTCAACCCGAGCCTGACCATCGGCGAGCAGATCATCGAGACGATCCTGCGCCATCGCGGCGGCGCGCGGCGCAGCGCGCGCGAGCGGGCGATCGAGCTGCTGCGCCGCGTTCACATCCCCTCGCCGGAGCGGCGGATCGACGAATATCCGCACAAGCTGTCCGGCGGCATGCGCCAGCGCGTGATGATCGCGATGGCGCTTGCCTGCGATCCGCGGCTCCTGATCGCCGACGAACCGACCACGGCGCTCGACGTCACCCTGCAGGCGCAGATCCTGGAGCTGATGCGCGAGTTGAAGGCGGCGAGTGGTGCCGCCATCATCTTGATCACCCACGATCTCGGCGTGGTCGCCGAAGTCTGCGACGAGGTTGCGGTGATGTATGCCGGCGAGATCGTCGAGCGTGCCCCGGTCGACGAACTGTTCTCCAAGCCGCAACATCCTTACACTGTCGGCCTGCTCGGCTCGATCCCGCGGCTCGATCATCGCGCCGATCAGCTGGCGACAATCGAAGGCATGGTTCCGAACATGGCGCAACCGCCTGCCGGATGCCGCTTCGCCGCGCGCTGCCCGTTCGTACGTGACGTCTGCACCCGGGCGCCGCCTCCGCTGGTAGAAGTCAGCCCCGGCCATCTCTCGCGCTGCATCCGGGCGCCGCTCGAACTTTTGGTATCGTGATGGCACTGCTCGAGGTCGAAGGCCTGGTCAAGCATTTCGTCGCCGAGCGCTCGCTATTCGGCCGTCCATTGGCGCACGTCAAGGCAGTCGACGGCGTTTCCTTTGCGCTGGACGCAGGCAAGACGCTGGCGCTGGTCGGCGAATCCGGTTGCGGCAAATCCACCGTCAGCCGCCTGGTGCTGCGGCTGATCGAACCGGATGCGGGCAGCGTTCGCTTCGACGGCCGTGATCTGCTCTCGCTCGACGCGGGCGCCTTGCGCGCGTTCCGCCGCGAGGCGCAGATCATCTTCCAGGATCCCTACGCCTCGCTCAACCCGCGCATGACCGTCGGCCAGATCCTGACCGAGCCGCTGGCACTGCACGATCTGGTGCCGCCGGCGCAGCGGCGCGAACGCGTCGAGGAGCTGCTGCGGCTGGTGGGGCTCGAGCCACGGCTGGCACGGCGTTACCCGCACGAGTTTTCCGGCGGTCAGCGCCAGCGCATCGCCATTGCGCGCGCGCTCGCGGTCGAGCCGAAGCTGATCATCTGCGACGAGCCGGTCTCGGCGCTCGACGTCTCGATCCGCTCGCAGATCCTCAATCTCCTCCGCGAGCTGCAGGACCGGCTCGGCCTTGCCTACATTTTCGTCTCGCATGATCTGGCGGTGGTCAAGCACATCGCCGACCACGTGGCGGTGATGAATCTAGGCCAGATCGTCGAGACGGCGGAGGCGGATGCGCTGTTCGCTGCGCCCCGCCACCCCTATAGCCGGGCGCTGCTGTCCGCGATCCCCGTGCCCAAACCGCGGGCAAAGAGCAGTCGGATTGTGCTCCAGGGGGAGATCCCCAGTGCGCTCGACCCGCCGCCCGGATGCCGCTTCCACACCCGCTGCCCCTACGTCGTCGAACGCTGCCGCAGCGAAATGCCAATGCTCCTGCCGGATGGCATCGGACATGCAACAGCTTGCCACCGAATATCGGAACTGCCGTCGTCCGAGGCGACCGTCCCAGCGGACGGCGGCTTCTCGCCGGTTCTTGAAAAATTGGTCGCTGCCTTCAGCGGCGGTACGGAAGCAGTCCGCGGCGGCGGGGTTAGTTCATTGGGAATGGACCCGGCATAGCCGTAAAACAGAGGTTAAGAGCGATGCGTCCTATCCGTTTGGCAATCCTGGCGTCGGCACTGCTGACATCGCTGATGGGCGCAGCCCACGCCCAGACCACGCTTCGCATCGGCATCGCCGAAGACCCTGATATCCTCGATCCCAGCATCGGCCGCACCTATGTCGGACGCATCGTGTTCTCCGCCTTCTGCGACAAGCTGTTCGACATCGACGAGAAACTCAACATCGTGCCGCAGCTCGCGCTGTCCCACGAGACTTCCGCCGACGGCAAGGAGATGACGATCAAGCTCCGGCCCAACGTCAAATTTCATGATGGCGAGCCGCTGGATGCCGAAGCCGCAAAATTTTCGATCGAGCGGCACATGACACTGCCGACTTCGTTCCGGAAGTCGGAGCTCGCCAGCGTCGATCACGTCGAGGTCGTCGATCCCCTCACCATCAAGCTGGTGCTCAAAACCCCCTACTCGCCCCTGATCGCCCAGCTCACCGACCGCTCCGGCATGATGGTCTCGCCGAAGGCGGCGAAGGAGGCCGGTGACAAGTTTGGCCTGCATCCGGTCTGCGCGGGACCGTACAAATTCGTCGAACGCATCCAGCAGGACCGGATGGTGTTCGAGAAATTCGCCGACTACTGGAACAAGGACAACATCCATATCGATCGTGTCGTATTCCTGCCGATCATCGATGCCACGGTGCGCCTCGCCAACCTCAAGTCCGGCGGACTCGACCTGATCGAGCGCGTGCTCGCGACCGACATCAAGGACGTGCGTGCGGATTCGCGGCTCGTGCTGTCGACGGCGCCCGAGCTCGGCTATTACGGCCTGACCGTCAACATCGGCAACGACAAAACCAAGGGACCGCTCAGCCAGTCGGCGAAAGTGCGTCAGGCGCTCGACCTGTCCATCGATCGCGAGGCCGTCAACCAAGTCGTGTTCAATGGCGAGTTCACCCCGGGCAATCAATGGGTCAGCCCCACGCACCCTTATTACCAGAAGGCGTTTCCGGTCCGTGGCCGCGACATTGCGAAGGCGAAGGCGCTTCTGAAGGAAGCGGGCATCACCTCGCCGGTGACCGTCGACTACATGATTCCCAAGGGCGCGGAGAACGAAGCCGTGGCCCAGGTTATCCAGTCCATGGCCGCGGAAGCCGGCTTCGACATCAAGATCCGCGCCGTCGAATTCGCGACGACCTTCAAGCAGGCCCAGGCCGGCGAATTCCAGGTCTTCCAGATCAACTGGAGCGGCCGCATCGATCCCGACGGCAACTCTTATATCTTCATGCGCAGCAAGGCTCCGCAGAACGACGGCGGGTATTCGAACCCGGAAGCCGACAAGCTGATGGAAGATGGCAGGCTGACCTCAGACGCCAATGAGCGCAAGGCGATCTACGAAAAGCTGGCCAAGATCGTGCTCAATGATTTGCCGATCATCTATATCTATCACCGCAAGCTCCTGATCGCACACACGACCAAGCTCCAGGGGTACCGGCAGATGCCTGACGGGCTGGTGCGCGTTGTCGGGCTGAAGTTCAAGTGATCGGGGCGACGCCTCTGACGCGAGCCGAACCATGCTGAACTTCCTCGCCCGCCGCATCGTGCAGATCGTGCCGACGCTGTTCTTCGTGTCGGTGCTGATCTTCTCGCTCCAGCAATTGCTGCCGGGCGATCCGGCGCTGGTGATGGCCGGCGAGGAACGCGATCCGGCCGTGATCGAGCAGATCCGCCAGCAATACCAGCTCGATCAGCCGATCGCCGTGCAGTACGCCTATTGGCTCAAGGGTGTCCTCACCGGCAATTTCGGAGAATCGCTGCGCAACAAGATGCCGGTGCGCGAGCTGATCGCACAGAAGCTGCCGGTGACGCTCCAGCTCGGCTCGATGGCAATGTTGATCGCGTTCCTCATTGGCATTCCCGCAGGCATCGTCTCGGCGGTGAAGAAGGGGACCGCCTGGGACTACGGCGCCAATTTGTTCGCGTTGTGGGGAATCTCGACGCCGAATTTCTGGCTCGGGATTCTCATGATCTTCCTGTTCTCGATTGAGCTCGGCTGGTTGCCCGCCTCGGGCTATGTACCCCTCACCGAGAACTGGCGCGCGAGTCTTGCCGCCACGATCATGCCGGCCTTCGTGCTCGGCAATGCGATTTCCGCGGTCCTGATGCGGCATACGCGCAGCGCCATGCTTCAGGTGCTGGAAAGCGACTATGTCCGCACCGCGCGCGCCAAGGGCTTGTCGGAGCGCTCCGTGATCCTCAAGCACGCCCTGCGCAACGCGCTGACGCCGGTCATCACACTTGGCGCGCTCGAGCTCGGCACGCTGCTCTCGGGCGCCGTGCTGACCGAGCAGATATTCTCGATTCCCGGTTTCGGCAAGCTGATCGTGGACGCCGTATTCAATCGCGACTATGCCGTCGTGCAGGGCGTCGTGCTGGTAACGGCAACGGTCTACATCACGCTCAACCTGGTTGCCGACGTCGCCTACATTCTCGTCAATCCGCGGTTGCGGGGCTAGCCTCATGACCGACGCCGCCCTGCCCGCCGTACCCGTTGCGCAAGCTCACGAACTGGACAGTCCGGCGCGCCGCGCCCGACGACGGCTGTTCAAGCGCAAGGCAGCCGTATTCGGCCTCGTCGTGATCACGATGTTCATCGGCCTTGCGCTGCTCGCGCCGCTCATCGTGCCATACGATCCCATTGCGACGAGCTGGAGCCTGGTGCGCAAGCCGCCCACCGCGGCGCATTGGTTGGGCACCGACGAGCTCGGCCGCGATATCCTGAGCCGCGTGGTCCACGGCGCGCGGGCGTCTCTGCTCGCAGGCCTCATCTCGGTCGCGATCGCGCTCAGCATCGGCGTACCGCTCGGCCTGCTCGCCGGCTATCGCGGTGGCTTTGTCGATGCGCTGATTAGCCGGATCACGGATGCGATGCTGGCCTGCCCGTTCCTGATCCTGGCGATCGCGCTGGCGGCGTTCCTCGGTCCGAGCCTGACCAATGCCATGATCGCGATCGGCATCTCGGCAACTCCGATCTTCATTCGCCTGACCCGCGGGCAGGTGCTGAGCGTCAAGGCCGAAGACTACGTCGAGGCGGCGCGAGCGCTCGGCAATCCGCCGTGGCGGATCGCGTTCTCGCATATCCTGCCGAATATCCTGCCCGCACTGCTGGTGCAGGCCACCCTGTCGATCGCAGCTGCCATCATCGCCGAAGCGGCGCTGTCCTTCCTCGGCCTCGGCCAGCAGCCGCCCGCACCCTCCTGGGGCAGCATGCTCAACGCAGCGCAGCGCTTCCTGACCCAGGCGCCATGGATGGCGATCTGGCCGGGGCTCGCGATCTTCCTGGTCGTTCTATCCCTGAACCTGCTCGGCGATGGCCTGCGCGACGCGCTGGACCCCCGCCAGCGCTAGACGTCCCCCATGGTGAGGAGCGCGCCCTTGCGCGCGTCTCCGGACGACGCTTCGCATCGCCGGGAGAACCATGAGAGCCCGTGGCGATCCTTCGAGACGCGGCCTGATGGAGGATGAGGAGTTCAAATGATCACTTCGCGCATGACGCGCCGGCAGTCCATCTCGTATTCGAGGTCGACCACCGGCGGCCGTGCGTAATGCCAGGTGAGGCCGGAGCGCAGCGCGCCACGGCGGGCCAACTCGTCGGCAAGCGCGTGGTGGAAGTCGTGGACGGAATAGGCCTGCACACCGGTCGTGTCTTTCCAGCCGAAGCCGAACGCCGTCATCCGATTTTCCATCTGTGATGTCGTCGTGAAGCGCACCTTCTCGCGCATGCCTTCTGGGCTGAGATCGCGGTAGCGTACTGTGCGCTCGACATAGGTGCCGCTGCCTTCGCGCGCCTCCGCACCGCCCGAAATCACGAAGCTCGGCGCCTTCGCCTCGGTGGGGCGAGTGAACGAGAATGCATAGAATGACGGCTCTGACGGCGGATCGATCTCGGGACAGACATTGCTGCGAGCCACCGGATTGGTCGTGCCGTCGAAGATGCCCCATTCGGACAGCGTCTTCACATAATGCAGGTTGAACGCGCGAAAGCCTTCCTCGCTGAAGGCCGCCGGCGAGCGCAGCTCGCAGGCACAGAAGGCAGTCAAAGGCCTCCCCGCATCCTGGATGAACTTCGCCGCGAGCGCAAAACCCTCGGCGAGCGGCACGAGACGGTCGAACCGGACGCGCTCGATCTCATAGCCGTCATTCGCAGCCGTGCCGGCCGAATACTGGAACACGGAGGGAATGAAACGATAATTGCCGGCGGAAAACTCACGAATCATGATGAACTCCTAGTCCAGTTGCATGCGGATGCCCTTGGCGCCGTTGAGCAGGCGCTTGAGGTGAAAGCCGGCCAGCGCATCGCCGGCGTGCATCCCGACCAGCGCGGCAAAGGCGGGCATGGCGGCCGTGTCGCCGGCCGCCATCTTGGCGAAGGCTTCGGAATACAGCGCTGTCGCCCGCGCTTCGAATTCCGCCGGCGGCAGCGGCTCGAATGCGCGCAAAGGTTCGCTGCGTCCGCGCAACATCAGCTCGCCCACGGGGCGTCCCTGGAAATTCTCGGCCGCTTCCGCGACGCTGGCACTGACGCAGATACGAGTGCCCAGATGCTTGTTGGCGGCCTCCAGTCGCGCAGCGATGTTGATGGTGTCGCCATAGGCGGTGTAGTCGAAGAAGCGGTTGCCGCCGAAATTGCCGACCAGCGCCGGCCCGGCATGGGCGCCAATGCGGGTGGTCCCGAAGTTCACGCCCCTGGCTTTCCAGCGCGCGCAAAAATCCTCCGCCCAGGCGTCGAGATCGTGGGCACAGGCCACAGCGCGCGTCGCATAGTCCGGCTGGTCGCCGGGTGCATTGAACAGCACCTGGATCGCATCGCCGATGATTTTTGCTACCGTCCCCTCGTGTGCGAACACGATCTCGGTCATGCCGCCGACATATTCATTGAGGAGCTCGCCGAGCGTCTCGGGCGCCGCGCTCTCCACCAGCGACGTGAAGCCGGTGATGTCGGTGAAGATAGTGGCAACATCGCGCCACTGCACCTCCATGCCGTCGCCGCCGACGTCCGCGGCCAGGCGTCTGGCGATCTCCGGTGAGAAGTAGCGCGACAGCGAAGCGTGCGCGCGTTCGGCCTCCATCTGGCGGCGCCGCGCTTCGCGCAGCACCTCGACATGGCGGATGGTCTTCTGAATCGTGGTCTCCAGATCGGCGAAGTCGATCGGCTTGGTCAGAAAGTCGAACGCGCCGCGGTTCATGGCGGTGCGAATATTGCTCATGTCGCCATAGGCCGAGACGATGATGGTCGACTTCTTGTCCTCGGCCTCCTGGAGCTTCTGCAACAGCGACAGCCCATCCATCCGCGGCATATTGATGTCGGCGACCACCATGTCGACATGCGGATGGCGCTCGATCGACTCCAGTGCCTCGAGCCCATCTCGCGCGAACATGAAGGTGACCAAACCATCGCGAAGCTGCCGGCGGAATTTTTGCAGGATCAACGCCTCGAGGTCCGGCTCGTCGTCGACGAAGAGGATGGTCGGGGTCATGCCGCCTGCCCGAGCCTCGTATCGATCTCCTGGCGCAACTGCGCAAAGTCGATCGGCTTGGTCAAGAGCCCAACGGCGCCGCGCTCGATCGCCTTCCGGCGCGTTTCGGCGTCGCCGTAGGCCGTGATCATGATGACGGGAACGTCCGGCCGCTCGGCGCGCACCTTCGGCAGCATGTCGAGCCCGCTCATGCCGGGCATGTTGACGTCCGACAGAATCAGAATCAACGATGGGTCGCGAACATTGGCGGCGCGCTCGAGCGCGACCGGCGCCGAAAGCGCAAACTCCATCTGGAAGCGTCCCGATCGCAGATCGCGCCGGAACTGCTGCCGAAACAGCGCCTCGACGTCGGGCTCGTCGTCGACGACAAGAATATAAACGTTCAAGTCTTGCCTCCAGTAGTGCCTCGCGCCGCCAGCATACGTGGCAGCGTGATGATAAACTCGGTGAATACACCCGGCTCGGTTTTCACGTCGATCGTTCCGCCGTGCTGTTTCACGACGATGTCGTGGCTCATGGAAAGACCGAGCCCGGTTCCTTCGCCCGCCGGCTTGGTGGTGAAGAAGGGATTGAACATCTTCTCCTTCACCTCCGGCGGGATGCCGGTTCCGTTGTCGCGTATTCTGATCTCGACCCTATTGCCGAGATTCTTCGTCGACGCGCTCAGCGCCGGCTCGAAGCCGTCACTCTTGGCCTCTTTGCGCTTCGACGTGGCGTAGAAGCCGTTCGAGATCAGGTTGAGCAAGACCCGCGTGATCTCCTGCAGATAGATATCGAGCATGCCGGCGGCCGGATCGAAATCGCGCTTCAGCGTGACGTTGAAGCCGGGCCTTTCGGCGCGCGCGCCGTGATAGGCCAGATTGAGGCTCTCCTCAACGATGGCATTGATGTCCGCCGGCCGATGCTCGCCGGAGCCTTCGCGTGAATGCAAGAGCATATTCTTGACGATAGAGTCGGCGCGCTTGCCGTGCTGCACAACTTTTTCGAGGTTACCCCTAAGCATATGGGTCAGCTCGTCGACCTCTTCCTTCGTCTTGCCGTCGAGGCCCAGCGATTCAAGAACCTCATTGAGCTCATCGATCAGCTCAGTCGAGACCGATGAGAAATTGTTGATGAAGTTGAGCGGATTCTTGATCTCGTGGGCAATGCCGGCCGTGAGCTGTCCGAGCGAAGCGAGCTTTTCGGTCTGGACCAGGCGATCCTGCGTAGTGCGCAATTCGTCGAGAGATTGCGACAATTCCTTGGTGCGCTCCTGAACTTCGTCAAATAGCCGGACGTTCTCGATCGCGATCAGAGCCTGGTCGGCGAATGTCGTCGCAAGTTCGATCTGCTTGGTGCTGAACGGGCGCACCATGTGACGTGTCAAGACGAACACGCCGATCGGCACGCCATCGCGCAGCAGCGGCACGCCGAGCATGGTTCGCACGTTGGAGGTCCTTCGAGCCGCAGAGGGGGCATAATCGGGATCCGCCTGCACGTCGGGGACGTGGATCGTCCTGGCCTCCAGCAGGGTACGTCCGACCACGCTTCCTCTCTCAGGCACGCTCGTGAATGTGGCGAGGTGATTTTTCTGCACGTCTCCGAGTCCATGGCTTGCCGCCAGCCGATAGCCCTCATCCATCGGACGGAAAATCGTCCCTTCGTCCGCGTCGCACAATCGGGCCGCTGATTCGACGAGAGTGTCCAGGACGGTTTGCAGGTCGAAGGCCGAACGACTGATGACTTTCAACACCTCTGCCGTTGCGGTCTGCTGTTGAAGGGATTCACTCAGTTCCGCGGTACGTCGCTCGACCTTGTTTTCAAGGTCGGCGTAGGATTCCTGCAGCCGCGCGCCCATATCGTTGAACTGATTGGCGAGCCCTTCGAGCTCGTCGCCGGTATGAATCGAGATGCGCTGCGAGAAATCGCCGCCGCCGATCCGCTCGGCGCCCGTGCGCAGCGCCTGGATCGGACCGACCATGCGCCGCGCGAGGAATACCCCGGCGAGCACCGCGAAGATCGACGCTGCGAGGAGCACGATCGCGAGCCGTTGCAGCGAGGCATAGAGCGAGGCGTAGGCCTCCTCGACTGGCAATTCCACGAACATGATCCAGCCAAGCGGCGCGATCGGCGCGGAGGCCGTCAGAACCTTCTGCCCCTGGATGTTGGTCGCCTCCTGCAATGCGTCCGGCATAGTGCCGCCACCTGCCCGAGCCCCGTGCACCTGCTCGAGTCCCGACATGTCGGTGTTGCGCAGCACGAGACTGATGTCAGGATGCGCAATCAAGCGGCCCTGCGATCCCACCACATAGGCATGCCCGTGCTCGCCGACCTTGATCTGGGAGACCACGTCCCAGATCAGCTTGAGGTTCACCTCCGCTATGCTGACGCCGGCATCCTTGCGCGCGCCGGCCAGCGCCAGGCTCATGTAGGGCTCCGACTCCCGGCGGAAGTAGACCGGCCCGTAATAGACTTTGCGTGTGACCGCCTCCGTGAACTTCGGATCGCCCGACAAGTCGATGCCGCTCTCGATCGCATCCATGGCCAGGCGCGAGACGCGCAGGCGCTCCTTGCCGGCCGCGTCCACCTCGGCGAGCTCCGTGATGGCAGGTACCTGGCGCAGCAACCGCAGCGCATCGAACCGGCGCTGCTCGATCGAGCCGGCTGACCAGGGTAGCTGCGTGGTCCAGCCGAGCTGGCTCTCGATCTCCTTGACGAACTGGCCGATCTTGGCCGCGGCCGCCTCGGCCTGCTCGTGCTGGACCCTGATCAGCGACGCCTTGTGCTCACGATAGTAAAAAAGCACCTCGAATAGGCCATTGGCCAGCAGCGCGACCGCGACCACGGCCACGAACAGGGCGACATATTTGGTGAACAGCCGGGTCCTGATCCCTGGCCCCGCCACACCGGACACGACGCCCTCCGCCGCGGCGCTCGGCAGCTTCCTGGCTTGCGGGGTGTCGGGATGGAGGGAAAGGCTCATCCCGCCAAACCTAGCAAGAAGGCCGGACCTTGTCTCTCGCAAGCAAGGGAAAGAGCGCGGGATCATGTCCGGTGCCCGGGGGCCAAAACAAAGAGGGCGGCAACGGATTGACCGCTGCCGCCCTCTTATTCAGGTGCCTCAAGGCTTCAGGTTGGCCGCAGCGCCTTGGAGCCGAGGTCGAGATCGGCGACCTGCTTGTTCCGCTCGGAATCGGCCACCGCGCGATGGTCGGTCGCCAGCACCACGTAGACCGCGGGCAGCACGAACAGCGTGAACAGCGTGCCGATCGACATGCCGGCGACGACCACGAGGCCGATCGAGAAACGGCTGGCCGCGCCCGCACCGGTCGCGGTAAGGAGCGGGATCAGGCCCGTCACCATCGCCGCCGTGGTCATCAGGATCGGCCGAAGGCGGATGCGTGCGGACATCTCGATGGCCGAGCGGCGGTCGAGCCGCTCGTTGACCTGGAGCTCGTTGGCGAACTCCACCATCAGGATGCCGTGCTTGGTGATCAGGCCCACCAGGGTCAGCAGACCGACTTGGGTGTAGATGTTCATCGTCGCCATGCCGAAGAACAGCGGGATCAGTGCACCCACGATCGCCATCGGCACCGAGATCATGATCACGAGCGGGTCGCGCAAGCTCTCGAACTGCGCCGCCAGCACCAGGAAGATGATGACCAGTGCGAAGCCGAAGGTGACCGCGAGCTGATTGCCTTCCTGAACGTACTGCCTGCTGTCAGCGAGATAGGCGTGGCTGAAGCCTTGCGGCAGCTTCTTGGCCTCGCCCTCGAGGAAGTCGACCGCCGCACCGACCGTCACGCCGGGCATCGGCACCGCCGAGAACGTCGCCGAATTGAGCTGATTGTAGTGCGTCAGCGAGTTCGGGTCGGTCCTGGTATCGATCGACACCACCGTCGACAGCGGAAGCTGCTGACCGGTGTTGGTCGTCACATAAAAGCCACCCAGCGAATCCGGCGAAAGCCGCTTGCCGCGCGGCACCTGCGGAATGACCTGGTAGGAACGCCCCTCGAGGTTGAAGCGGTTGACGTAGTTTCCGCCGAGCAGCACCGCGAGCGCGCTGCCGACGTTCTGCATGTTGATACCCAAATCCTGGGCCTTGGTGCGGTCGACCTTCACCGTCACTGTCGGCTGATTGTAGGCGAGATCGCTGTCGGAGACGATGAACATGCCGCTCTTGCGCGCGGCGTCCTTCAGCTTCTCCATCTGCTCATACACCGTCTGGAATCCCGCGGTGGAGTTGATCACCATCTGCACGGGCAGGCCGCCCGGTCCGCCCGGCAGCGGCGGCAGGTTGAACGCAAAGGCCTGCACGCCCTCGATCTTGGAGAGTTCGGCCTGCACCAGCGGCTTCAACTGGATCGACGAACGCTTGCGCTCCTCCCACGGCTTCAGCAGCATGCCGGCGATGCCGCCCTGAGGGCCGTTGATGCCGTTCAGCACGAAGCGCAGATCGGTCTCGGGAAACTTCTGGAATTTCTCGTCGAGCTTTTCGCCATAGAAATCGACATAGTCGATGTTGGCGTATTTCGGCGCTTTGGTGACCGCGAACACGATGCCCTGGTCTTCCTCCGGCGCGAGCTCCTTCGAGGTGTGCATGTAGAGGAAGCCGACCAGCCCGAGAATCGTCACCGCGAACAGGCCGGTGATGGCCTTGTAGTCGAGCGAGCGATCGAGCCTGCGGCCGTACCACCGCGTCATGGCGCCGAACACCTTGTTGACCAGCTTTGCGAACCGGCCCTCTTCGGTGTTCTTCAAAAGCACCGAGCACATCATCGGCGACAGCGTCAGCGCGATCACGCCGGACACGATCACCGAGCCTGCGAGGGTGAAGGCGAATTCGCGGAACAGCGAGCCGGTGAGGCCGCCGAGGAAGCCGATTGGCGCGTACACGGCCGCGAGCGTGATCGTCATCGAGATGACGGGACCGACGATTTCGCGCGCGCCCTGCAACGATGCCTGCACCGGCGTCTTGCCCTCTTCCAGATGCCGATGGATGTTCTCCACCACGACGATGGCGTCATCGACGACGAGACCGATCGCGAGCACCATGGCGAGCAGGGTCAGCAGGTTGAAGCTGAAGCCCAGCGCCAGCATCAGCGTGCAGACGCCGATCATCGACAGCGGGATGGTGACGACGGGAATGATCACCGAACGGAACGACGCCAGGAACAGGAAGATCACCACGATCACGATGATCACCGCCTCGCCCAGCGTCTTCTCCACTTCGTCGATCGACGATTGGATGAACTTGGTCGAATCGTAGGCGACCTTCATCTTCATCGACGGCGGCAAATTGCGCTCGAGTTCGGGGAACAGCGCGCGCACGCCCTTGACCAGCGTCAGCGGGTTGCCCTGCGGGGTTGCCTGCACGCCGATAAAGATCGCGTGCTCGCCGTTGAAGGCGACGCTCGCGTCCGTGCTTTGGGCGGCAAGCTCGACGGTGGCAATGTCCTCCATCCGCACGAAGCCGCCGTCCTTGGCCTTGACGATCATCTTCTTGAACTGGTTGACGTCGGTGAGACCCGTGTTCGTCGAGATGTTCGAGACGATGAGGTAGCCCTTGGTCTGGCCCGCGGCGGACTGGAAGTTGTTGGCGGCGATCGCTGCCTGGACGTCAGCCGGGGACACGTTGCGGCCAGCCATCTTCGTCGGGTCAAGCCACAGCCGCATCGCAAAGGTCTGGCCGCCGAGGATGTCGGCCGAGGCGACGCCGTCAACGGTCGACAGCACCGGCTGCACCACGCGCGTCAGATAGTCGGAGATCGCCGAGCCCGACAGCTCCTCCGAGGAGAAGCCGAGATACATCACGGCCGTGGTCTGGCCCGTCGTCTTGGTGACGATCGGGTCGTTCGATTCCTTCGGGATCAGATATTTGACCGAGTTCGTCTTGGCCAGCACCTCGGTGAGTGCCTGGTTCGGATCGAAGTTCAGCTTGATGTAGACCTGGATCGTCGAGGTGCCGAGCACGGAGGACGAGGTGATGTAGTCGACGCCCTCGGCGGAAGCGACCGCCTGCTCGATTGGCGTGGTGATGAAGCCCTGGATCAGGTCGGCCGACGCGCCGGGATAGACGGTCGTGATGTTGATGACCGTGTTCGAAAGCTTCGGATATTGCCGGATCGGCAGCACCATCGCAGCGCGCAGGCCGATCAGCAGGATCAGCAGGCTGACGACGACCGACAGGACCGGACGTTTGATGAAAATATCGGTAAGGGCCATCGCGGCGATCTCGATTTCTTTGTCTCAAGATGCGTGATCCGGCCGGGCCGGATCACGCGAATGTATGGTTAGTAGCGCGGCGGCTGCGCCGGGATCTGCGGGGCCGCATCAGCGGAAATCGACACCGCCGCGCCCGATTGCAGCTTGAGCTGGCCGACGGCAACGACCTTGTCGCCCGGCTTCACACCTTTGAGGATTTCAACGCGACCCTCGACCCGGCTGCCGGTCTGCACGAAGGTGCGCACCGCGCTCAGGCTGGTCTTTCCGTCTTCTTCCTTCTTCTCGGTGATCACGAACACGGAGTCGCCGTACAGCGTGTAGTCGACCGCCGTCTCTGGCACGGTGATCACGGCCGGCTTATCCGGCAGCACCACCGTGGTGGTCACGAACATGCCGGGCTTCAGGATCTTCTCCGGATTGGCGACGGTGGCCTGCACGCGGATGTTGCGGGTGTCGGCCGAAATCTGCGGCTCGATCGTGGTGATCTTGGCGTCGAAGGTGCGGCCCGGATAGGCGTCGACCCTCAGCCGAACCGATTGGCCGACCTTGAGGTTGCCCGAGTCCTTTTCCGTTACCGTGAAGTTGGCCCACAGCTCCGACAGGTCGGTCAGCGATACGATGGCCGTACCGGCCGTCAGATACTGTCCGACCTCGACCTTGCGGACGCCGAGATCGCCGGAGAATGGTGCGCGCACCAGCTTCTGCGAGATCAGCGCCTCAGTCTTGGCGATGCCGGCCTGCGCCTGGTCATAGGCCGCCTGCGCCTGGTCGACGGTCGCCTGCGGACCGAACTGGCGCGAGGCCAGCTGCTTGGCGCGGTCGAGCGACAGCTGCGCGACGGTTGCCTGCGCCTTGAAGTTGGCGAGATCGCCCTGCTCCGGCGTGTCGAACAACTGCACCAGCGGCGTGCCGGCCTCGACATGCGTGCCCGGCTCGAACTTGATCTCGGTGACGCGGCCGTTGACGTCGGCGCTGACGTCGACCTGGTGCACGGCGGCAAGACCGCCGACCGCGGTGAGCAGGTTCGGTATGACCTCGGACTTCGCCTCGGCCGCGCTGACGGCAACCGGCGGCGGCTTGTTGTTGGCGAAGAACTGCTTGATCATCTGGCCGCGGAAATAATTGAACCAGACGAGACCACCGACGAGCACGCTCAGCAGCGTGCCCACGATGATGAACCACAGCACCGGTCGAACCGGACGCTTGGGAGCCTTGTCGATCGGTTCGCCCGAAATCTTGTGTTCGGTTACGATGTTCATGTCATGCGCTTTCTGCAATCGCCTTCTTGCCCACACCCGGCGCCAAAGCGCGGTCCAGATGCGAAGCAATTGCGGCGTCGTTAAGTCCGATACCCCTCAGGAGAAACTCACAGAGCTGGCGCTCCAGATCGTTCGCCCTGCCGTAGGCGAGGCAGGGCGTGGCCGGCAGCCTGGTCAACGCAGCCGTCATCACCGAATGATGCGCGAACCAGAACAGATTGAGCGGGTCGCCGGTACACGGTCGCGCGTCGCCGGCGGCGACCGCGCGCTCGAGCGAAGCGACGAAGACCGCGCCGATCAGCATTTCGATCTTCGCATATAGCAAACGCGCGAACTCGCCATCATCCAAATGGCTCGTAGCCATCAATCGCAGGCGCTGGGCCTCTTCCTGATCGGGGCCGTCGGCGATATGAAGGAAATGCTGGACCATGCCGCGGATCAGTTCGACCAGGGTGACAGTCGAGGGCTCCCGTTCCAGCAGCTCCATCAGCGCCGGATCGGCCTCGCACTCATCGCTGAGAATTTCAGCGTAGAGCGCCGCCTTGGACGGGAAGTGCTTGAACAGCAAAGCCTCGGAAATAGCAGCGGCGGCCGCCACGCTCTTGGTCGTGGTGCCGGTATAACCGTGTCGGGCAAAGCAGCGCTTTGCGGCGCCGAGGATCAATTGACGCCTCAGGTCGCCCGTCATTCGCAGTGAACTCATATGAGTGAGTAAGCACTCACCCACGCAAAAGTCAAGCTAAATGGTGCGATGCAACCTGCGTGATGCCCCGAAATCGGCAGAAGCTCAGCGCGCCCCGACAATCGCAAACCCGCGGGCGCGCAGTCCGCGCCGATCCGCGTTCAACGAGCGCAGCAGGCGATCCCGCGTATCGCGCACATGGGCAGAAGCCTCGCGCGCGGCCTCTTCAGACTGTCCACTACGGATATAGCCCAGGATTCTGCGATGCTCGCTCCAGGCCTGCTCGCGCGAGGACTCGGTCCAGACCTCCAGCCAACGGGCTCGCGAGAGCCTGATCATCACCGCCTCGATGGCGGTGACGAGAAACTTGTTACCGCTGAGGCGGGCGATCTCGACATGGAAGTCGGTGCCAACCTTGTGCCACTCCTCGCGCGGCACCTCCGGCCGACAGGCATTGAGCATCTCCTCGATGGCATCCAGATCCGGCGGCGCCGCACGAGCGCAGGCAAGCCGCACCGCGGTCACCTCAAGGGGTTCACGAAATTCAGCCAAGGCTTCGATTTCGCCGAGGTCGATCGGGGCAACGGTCCAATTCCGTCCGTCCCGCTGCACGAGGCCCTCGCCTTCCAATCTGGCCAGCGCCGCGCGAACGGGCGTGCGCGAGCTCTGGAATCGACCTTCCAGCCAGCGCTCCGTCAGACGCTCGCCGGGCCCAAGGTCGAGCGAGAGAATCATTTCTCTGAGTTGATCGTGGATCAGCAGCATCTGCGACACGCCGATACCTCCCGTCTCCGCTCGCGATTGTGAGCTTTGGTATCCTTTTCTGGTATCCCATTCAACCGTTCTTTGGTATCCCAATTCGGTATTCCGAGGAAGGCGGTGAGGAATGACGACAGCCACCGGCAGCCATGACATGTCAGATGCGGTCAGCCCCGGCCGCCCGGTCTCTGCCGCTCACAACCTCGTTGGTGTCGGCCTGGCAGCCGTAGCAGCAATGGCGTTTTCGCTGCGCGCGATCTTCGTCAAGCTTGCTTATGAGGACATGAGCGATCCCGTGACGCTGCTGGCGCTGCGGATGATCTTCTCGTTGCCGTTCCTGATTGCGGCACTTGGGCTTCATCTCCGCTCCTCAGCTGCTACAGCCCCACTCACACGACGAGACGCGCTCGCCCTCGCGGCGCTGGGTTTCGTCGGCTACTACCTGTCGAGCTTTCTCGACATGGTCGGACTGCAATTCGTGGCCGCAGGGATCGGCCGCCTGCTGCTGTTTCTGTATCCGACGATCGTGGTGATCATTTCCGCGCTGGTTCTGGGCAAGCGGATTTCGCGGCGCGAAGTCGTTGCGCTCTTGATCACTTATGCGGGCGTCGCATTGGTGCTCTCCGGCCAGTTCGACAAGCCCAACGCGAACTTCTGGCTGGGGGCTCTCCTGGTGATGCTCAGCGCAGCCACCTTCTCGATCTACCTCGTTGGCAGCGGCGAAGTCGTTGCAAGGCTCGGATCGATCCGCTTCACGGCCTACGCGACCGCGGCAGCGAGTGTCTATTGCATCGTGCAGTTCCTGCTACTGCGTCCATTGAGCGCGCTCGTGCTGCCCATTCGTGTCTACGAGCTCGCTCTTGCGATGGCACTGTTCTCGACCGTGATGCCCCTGTTCATGATGGCGGAGGCACTGCGTCGTATCGGCGCGAGCCGGGTTGCGATGATCAGCGCGCTGGGACCTGCCGCAACCGTGATCTCCGGCTATGTCGGCCTCGACGAGCGGATGACCTGGGTGCAGACGATCGGTGGTGTCCTGATCGTGTCGGGCGTCCTTATCGTCGCCGTTCACGTCCGCAAGCTGGACAAGAAGTAGGACCAACCGAAAGCTAGATCGGCAGGAACCCGAGGTCGCCGCGCAGCCGGTTGACGATGTAGGTGCCGTCGCGCGAGGGCAGTATCCGCGCCAGTTCCGCGCTATCGATCTTCACATTGGCAAAGCGCGGCCCACCCACGACGTCATGGACGCATACGGCGAAGCTCTCGACCTCTGCCATGGTCGAGATCGCGCAGGCGTCCGCGATGCCGCAGGCCCTGGCGACGCCGACGAGATCGGCCGCCGCTGAGGTGTGGCTGATCTGGCCGCCGGTCTCGCCGTAGCACTCGTTGTCGAGCACGACGATCGACAGGTTGGGCGGCTTCTGCAGGCCGATGGTGGCGAGGCTGCCCATCCCCATCAGCATCTCGCCGTCGCCGGTGATGACCAGCACCGGCAGCTTTGGCTGCGCCAGTGCGAGCCCGAGCCCGATCATCGCGGCACCGCCCATGCCGCCCCAGAGATAGAAATTGCGCGGATGGTCGCCGGCGGCGGTGATGTCGTTGGTGGAGGCACCTAAGCCGCCGATCGCGACGACATCCTTGCGGTCAGCCAGCAGCGTCGAGACCACCTGACGGCGGTCGAGGAGATTGGCCTTGCTCATTTGGTGAAAACCTTGGCGCCGATCAGGCGCTGTGACAGCAGGACGGCCGTTGGTGTCAGCGCGTTATAGGCCTGCGCTGCGGCCGCCTCTAACACCGCGGGCACCTCGGCCGCATTGGAGGCTCGCAGTACCTTGATGCCGGAGAGCTCGAACACGCCCTGCGTGGTCGATCCCATCGGCACCTGCCACGGATTGAACTCGCCCCACTCGCCACGCATGGTCACGAGGGTGAGGAACGGAAAGCGCAGGATCGGGATCAGCGACAGCATGTTGATGCAATTGCCGACCCCGCTCGACTGCATTAGCAGCACGCCGCGCTGGCCGCCGGTCCAGGCGCCGGCCAGGAGCGCCACGCCCTCCTCCTCCGTCGTCAGCGGAATGCCCCGCATCGTGGACGATGCCAGCACGCGCTGGATCAGCGTCGAATGGCCGGCATCGGGCACGTAAGGCACCTGCCGGACGTCGTAGCGTTGCAATGTCGCGAAAATGTCGTCGGGCCAGTTCGGGGCCGTGTCGGCTGCGTCAGCGCGGGCGTGCATTTTCCTGTCCGTCGGCTACAAATCACGGAACGACTGTAGACGGACGCGCGCCTCTATCGAACAATAAAAGCGGCATATCGGCTTTAACCGGCGAGTATAACGGGATGAATGCAGATGCGAAGGAGTTGGCGGCAAGCTTCGACCTTGAGAAGCTGACGCCGCAATTCTACGACAACCCTTACCCGACTTATCGTGCACTGCGGGAGAATGAGCCGGTCAAGCGCCTGCCGAACGGCACCGTGTTCCTGACCCGCTACGACGATCTCGTCACCACCTACAAGAACACGAAGTCGTTCAGCTCGGACAAGAAACGCGAGTTCGCGCCGAAATACGGTGACACCCCGCTCTACGAGCACCACACCACGAGCCTCGTCTTCAACGATCCGCCGGCGCATACAAGAGTGCGGCGCCTGATCATGGGCGCGCTGTCGCCGCGTGCGATCGCCGGCATGGAGGGCGATCTCATCAAACTGATCGATGGCCTGCTTGACGCCATCGCCGCCAAGGGCCGCTGCGAGCTGATCGAGGACTTCGCCGCTTCGATTCCCATCGAGGTGATCGGCAATCTGCTCGACGTGCCCCATGACGAGCGCGCGCCGCTGCGGGACTGGTCGCTGGCGATCCTGGGGGCGCTCGAGCCGGTCTTATCGAGCGAAGCGGCCACGCGCGGCAACAAGGCAGTGGAAGACTTCCTCGCCTATCTCTCGACGCTGGTCGCGCGCCGCCGCCAAAAGCCCGGCAACCCCGAGCGCGACGTGCTGACGCGCCTGATCCAAGGAGAGGACAACGGCGAGCGGCTGACCGAGAAGGAGCTGCTGCACAACTGCATCTTCCTGCTCAATGCCGGACACGAGACCACCACCAACCTGATCGGCAACGGCCTCGTCGCGCTGGACCGAAATCCGGATCAGAAGCAGCGGCTGATCGACAACCCCGAGCTGATCAAGACCGCCGTGGAAGAGATGCTGCGGTACGAGAGCTCCAACCAGCTCGGCAATCGCATGACAACCGAACGGGTCGAGCTCGGCGGCGTCATGCTCGATGCCGGCACCTCGATCACGCTATGCATTGGCGCGGCCAACCGCGACCCCGCGCAGTTTCCGGACCCCGAAAGCTTCGACGTTGCGCGCACGCCGAACCGGCATCTCGCCTTCGCCACCGGCGCGCACCAATGCGCCGGCATGGCGCTGGCGCGGCTCGAAGGCGCGATTGCGATCTCGCGTTTCCTGGCGCGCTTCCCGAACTATGCCGTGAGCGGCCAGCCGGTGCGCGGCGGACGGGTGCGGTTCCGCGGCTTTTTGAGCGTGCCCTGCTCGATCGGCTGAGGCTCGGAAACAAAAAGTCGAAAACAACCCCATGCACAGTAGCGGATGGTCGGCGGAAGATTGTCTTGTGGATCGGCATAACCATTTGACAAGGGGAGGCAAATCGGCGGGATCGCACGCCTCGCCAACGGCCGATGCCGGCGCAGCAATGGAGTGACGAAAATGAACTCCTCGGTCATTGATTTCCTCGCAACCGAAGCGCGCTTTGGCGCCCGCAATTACGAGCCGATTGGTGTCGTCCTGTCGCGCGGCGAAGGTGTCTGGGTGTGGGACACCGAAGGCAAGCGCTACCTCGATTGCCTCTCGGCCTATTCGGCGGTCAACCAAGGCCACTGCCACCCCAAGATCCTGGCGGCGATGGTGGAACAGGCCCGCAGGCTGACGCTCACCTCGCGCGCCTTTCACAACGACCAGCTCGCCCCGTTCTACGAAGAGATCGCGGCGCTGACGGGCTCCCACAAGGTGCTGCCGATGAACAGCGGCGCCGAGGCGGTCGAAAGCGCGATCAAGTCGGTGCGCAAATGGGGCTATGAGGTGAAAGGCGTGCCGGACGGCCAGGCCGAGATCATCGTCTGCGCCAACAATTTCCACGGGCGCACGCTGGGCATCGTTGGTTTTTCAACGGACTCTGAGACCCGCACACACTTTGGGCCGTTCGCGCCGGGCTTCAAGATCATCCCGTTCGGCGACGCGGCGGCGCTGGAAGAAGCGATCACGCAAAACACCGTCGCCTTTCTGGTCGAGCCGATCCAGGGCGAAGCCGGCGTCATCATTCCTCCGGCCGGCTATTTCTCCAAGGTGCGGGAGCTCTGCACGGCCAACAACGTCATGCTGGTGCTCGATGAGATCCAGACCGGGCTCGGCCGCACCGGCAAGCTGCTCGCCGAACAGCACGAGGCAATCGAGGCTGACGTGACGCTGCTCGGCAAGGCCTTGTCCGGCGGCTTCTATCCGGTCTCAGCCGTGCTCTCGAACAACGACGTGCTCGGTACATTGAGACCCGGGCAGCACGGTTCGACCTTCGGCGGCAACCCGCTTGCCTGCGCGGTGGCGCGCGCGGCGATGCGGGTGCTGGTCGAGGAAGGCATGATTGAGAACGCGGCCAGGCAGGGCGCGCGCTTTTTTGAAGGCTTGAAAGACATCCGTGCCAACACTATCCGCGAGGTGCGCGGGCGCGGCTTGATGCTGGCGGTCGAGCTGCATCCGGAGGCCGGCCGCGCTCGCCGCTACTGCGAGGCGCTCCAGGGCAAGGGCATCCTCGCCAAGGATACCCATGAGCACAGGATCCGCATCGCCCCGCCGCTGGTGATCACCAACGACCAGGTCGACTGGGCGTTGGAGCAATTCGCCACGACCCTGACGCAGGATTTCTCTTGAGGCTGCCTGCGTCGGAAGATCGCAACGCCGGCTGCGGCCATTAACGAACGATTCCGCCACCTGTGCGTTGAATATTATGGGCGATTTCGAGCTGGGAGCGGCGATCATGCTGCCGCGTGGCGTTTGCCTGACGGGTTTTTTGGTAGGTGTCTCGATGCTGGCGGCGAGCGTTAGCGCGTCCGCCCAAGGACACGGAAGGGGTGGACCACCGGGGCCGGCCGCAGCGCCGGCCGCTCGGCCAGCCGCACCACCTGCCATGGCCCGTCCGGCAGCGCCACCGGCCATGGCGCGGCCCGCCGCGCCGCCCGCCATGGCGCGTCCCGCCGCCCCCGCATTCCATCCACCTTCCATGCCGCAGCGCCCGGCCATGGCGCCGCATCCGGCGCCGCGCATCGCCTCACCGCCGCCGCGCCCGACCCCACATTTCGCTGCGCCGCCGCGCCCTGCCCCGCACGTGGCGTCGCCGCGGCCTGAATTCCACCGGGCGCCGGCAGCGCCGCAACGACCGGCCATGGCACCGCGGCCGACGCCACATATCGCCGCCCCCTCGCGTCCAGGCCCACCGCCGGCCGTGAGCGAGCGGCTGTCGCGACGTGAGCAGATCCAACAGCGTGCGCAACAGCCTCAGCAGCAGATTCAACAGCGTGCGCAACAGCAGCAGCAGCAGCAGATCCAGCAGCGCCAGCAGATGGTGCAGCAGCGGCAGCGCGAGATGCTGTCGCGCCAGACGGCGGATCGTCAGAATCGCATCGATCGCCTGCAGCAGCGGGTGCAGCAATTGCAGTCGCAAAAGCCGGAAGGCGCGCGGGCGCAACGTGCGCAAGAGCGCATGCTGCAATCGCAGAACCGCCTGCTACAGCGCGAGCAACGTGCGCAGCAAGGCGACCTGGCGCGCCAGCAGCGGCTTGGATTACAGGCCCCGGCCGGACGTGCCCCAGCTGCTGCGGCCGCCGCGCAGGCCGCCGAGCGCGGACGGTTTGCCGCGCGCTTCCGCGAGCAGGCCACTGCGCAAACCCAAGCGGCCCTCGTCGCCCGTCAGAGCGGCTGGGCCCCCCGGCAGGCCTGGCGACACCGCCATCCCGCGGTGTTCGTGGCGTGGCTCGGGCCGGTGTTCTGGCCCTACGCCTATTCCGACATTTTTAACTACACGTTCTGGTCCTATGCCTACGAGCCCGGCTATTGGGCGTACGCGTATGACGATTTCGTCGACACAGTGTTCTGGGGCGGTGACAGCCCGTATTCCGCCTATGCCAGCATCAATCCGTATGACTATCCGCAAGCCGGCCGGGGCTCCCGCGCGCGCCAGCGCGCCAGCGTGAGCCCGCAAACGCTGCGGCAATTGTGCGGCACGCCGGACAAGGGGGTCACCGCCTGGCCGCTTGCCGACATCGCGCAGGCGGTGCGGCCGACGCCGGAGCAACGCGCGCTGCTCGACGAGTTGAAGACCGCGGCGGCCAAGGCTGCCGATGTATTCAAGGATTCCTGCGCGGAGACTTACGCGCTGACGCCGCCCGGCCGGTTGAAAACGATGATGAACCGCATCAGCGCGACGCTGGAAGCTGTCAAGATCGTGCGACCGGCACTGGAGAACTTCTACAATTCGCTGAGCGACGAGCAGCAGGCCCGCTTCAACGCGCTCGGCCCCAATGTCGGCGATCGCTCGCAGCAGCAGGAAGCCAGTGCCGAGACCTGCGGCGAGCCGAAGTCCGGTCTCACCCAGTTCCCGATCCAACGGATCGAGGCTGTGCTCCATCCCGCAGGCAAGCAGAAAGAGGCGCTCGACCGCCTCAGCGAAGCGACCGCGAAGGGCGTTGAGGACCTACAGAAGGCTTGTCCGAACGATGTGCCGCTGACGCCGGTCGGACGGCTGGAGGCGATGCAGCACCGGCTCGAGGCCATGCTGACGGCCGCCAAGCTGGTTGAACCTGCCCTGGACGAGTTCTATGCCACGCTGAGCAGCGAGCAGAAGGCGCGCTTCAACACGCTGCAACAGGTCGCGGGCGAGTGAGGGCAGCCACCGTCCTGTGCCGCGCGATGCAGGAGCGCAGCACGTCGTTCATCGATCTTCCCTCCAGTCGTTGGAGAAGATCTCGATCTCGAAATAGCCGGATTTCTCTTGAGGCTGCTGCGTCGGAAGATCGCAACACCGGATCCGCCACCTGTGCGCTGAAAGTTGTAGGCGATCTATAGGACGCATACTCACGAATCGAGCCTGATTGGTGCAGGCTTGCCCAATGTCCGCTTTGTCCTGGTGGCGATGAGATACCGTGGCGATGAGATACCGCACCGCGTCGAATCGACGCGATGGGCCAAAAGGCGACGCCCTCCCAGCTTTATGGAGGTGGTCCTAGCCGCAGCACGCGCTCTTGCCATTTTCTTGAATGGGCGGACACGGCACGCTGCCGTAGGAGCAAAACACGCAACAGTCGCCGGCCTTGGGCTTCAACCTAGTGCCGCAACCGCCGCATTGATAAAAGAACTGACAAGCATCGGTCGGCATGGACTCCGTCTTGGCGGCGCCGCAGTGCGGACAGGTGATGGTCGATTGCAGAAGCATCAGATCAGCTCTTGGGAGCGGACGGATACCCGGCCTTGGTGGTGGCCGAGGTCAGTTGGTTTACATCGGCCTTGGCATCGTCATAGACGACCGTTGCCGTCTTGTCCTTGTAGGATACTGCAACCTTGGCCACACCGGAAACCGCTTCCAGGCTCTCTTTGACGATGGACGGGCATGCCGCGCAGTACATGTTCTTCACCGACAACGTTATCGTTCTCTCTGCGGCCATCGCTGTTGGCGCAGCGACAATGGTGACGACGAAGACGGCGTAGGCGATAGCCTTGTTCACGGGCATTTTCCGATCACGAGTTGAGAAAAAGGGGAGCGATGGAATCGAGGCCAAGCGCGGCGGCGACCAGGATCGTTGAAAGGATGAGGCTTGCCCTGACGATGAGATTTGGCACAGGCCGCGTGCAGACCCCACCGTCTGCACATGCGCGCGTTCCGGATCGATAAACCGACAAATAACCGCACCCCAAGCACAGCAGTGTCACCGCGACGAAATAGGGCTGATACGGCGCAAGCTGAGTGAAGTTGCCGATCCATGCTCCACTGACACCAAGCAAGAAGAACAGCAGTGGCAGGATGCAGCATGACGAGGCAGCCAGCGCGCCAAGGATACCGCCGGCGGCCATAAGCTCTTGGCCGCGCCACAGGCGAGCTTCAAGAGCATCAATTTGTTCCTTGATCGTCATGTAACTAACGATGCATCCTGTAGCGACTACAGGAGCAAGGAACTTCGATCATGCCTCAAATCACAGCTTCGCGAGCGGGCCGACGTGGCGGAGTACCTATCGGTGAATTGTCGCGATTGACCGGCGTCAATATCGAGACCATCCGCTATTACGAGAAGATAAAGATGCTGCAACCGCCCCCTCGCACCGAAGGCGGCCGCCGCATCTATGGTCTAACCGATGCTCGTGTTCTCGCCTTCATCCGACGCGGTCGGGAACTTGGTTTTGGTCTCGAAGAAATCCGCGCGCTGCTCGCATTGGGGGGACCGGGCAAGGCGTCATGCGCAGATGTGCGCAAGATCGCGGCACACCATCTTGATGACATCCGCACCAAGATCGCCGATCTTAGGAAGCTCGAAAAACTGCTCGCAACGACGATCGCACAATGTTCCGGAAACAGGGCGCCAGATTGCCCGGTCTTGGACATTCTCGATATCAGGCGTTCCTGATGGACTTAAACATCATCACGCAAGGGAGGTCTGAAATGGGTCATTCGTCAGGCCGCCAAGCTGGTCGAGCCCACGCTGGACGAGTTCTATGCCACGCTGAGCAGCGAGCAGAAGGCGCGCTTCAGCACGCTGCAACAGATCGCAAGCCCGTGAGTACGGCCCTCCTGGGATTGGAAGGTGTGGGGTCCGCTTGGCGGCAATCCCCTTCCGCGGACCGAGTCCGCGGAAGGAGCGCTCATGCCTACCGCGCTGGCGCGCGCATCGATGCCGGCTGGCCTGGCAGCTTCAGCCTGGGCCCCACCTCGGTCAGCTTGCCGCTGACGATCTGAAACACCTGCAAGTCCTTCTCGAAATAGTTGGCCACATAGAGGTAGTCGCTGTTCGGACTGTAAGCGATACCCTCCGGCAGGCCGCCCAGCGGCGCACGCGCAGTCACCGTCAGCTTGCCATCGGTGCCGATCGACATCAGAACGAGTTCGCCGGCTTTGGTCTTGAACCAGTCGCTGTCCTTGGCCGCGGTGCCGAGCAGCAGCGGGGTGGCTGCGGTCTTCCCATCCGGCGCGATGGCGAAGCCTTCCGGTCCGATACCAGGGGTCATCACGTCGACCACGTGGGGATGTGGGCCGGTCGCTTCGATGATCACCTCGGCGTCTGCGTTGTTCTTCTGTGCGCCCGTGTTCGAGGCGATGACGTATTTGCCGTCTGGTGTGATGTCGATGTTGTAAGGATTGAATGCCGATGGAATGTCCATCGACTTGTCGTAGGTCACGTTTTGTCCGTCTATCGCCAACACTCCGATCTTGTTCGCAAGATTCAGGCAGACAAAGGCGCGCTTGCCGTCGGGTGCGAAGACAACGGCGGCAGCCTGTTGCTCCAGCGGTACCTCGCCTACGGTCTTGACCGTCAAGCCCTGGATCGACACGACGGAGACACTCTTGCCGTCTCGATTGGCGATCAACGCGAGGTCGCCCTTCCTGGAGATCGACAGACCGGACGGCTGCCGCCCCACGGTAATCGTGTCGATCAATTTCGGCGGGTCGGCGGTGAGGTCAATAACGTACAGTTTGTCATCCGGGACCGGCTTCCAGGAGTTCCCGTCCTGCACGTGAACCACGGAATTGGCGACCAGGCCCAGCTTGCCGTCTGGTGTGATCTGCAGGTTGGTTGGCGGGCCCAGCAGGGAATTCGCCAGCGGCAGGCTGGCGCGGATCTTGGGTTTGGCGGGCTCGGAGATATCCAGGACCAGCACAGCATCATTACCCGGAGCGCCGTTCATCTGCCCTTCGGGACCATAGGTGATCTTGCTGTCGAGGCCGATCAGGATATCGTTGGTTCCGGCCTGCGCCAGGCCGCTGCCGACGATGCCGGCCAGGCACATGACGCAAAGAGAACTGCGTAAAGTCATGATGCGTTTTTCTCCCCGTCCCGAGCCATTTCTAGATGAGCCTGTCCCTCCACCGTACTTCGCAGCCTTTAGTGCTGGCAACCGTTTACCGCGCTGACGGGCGCCGGGACCTTCGCCAGCGTCGGGTGACCCATTGATATCCGAGCAGCGCACCGCCCAGCCGGGTGACGACCGCCTCGGCTCATTCGCGCGACCGGGCAGTGCCAGCTGTGACTCCGACCAATGCCCGTTCTGCCGCCAAACGCGGATGTCAATTCAAAGGGGGCATGCTTCAGGCCGCCAAGCTGGTCGAGCCCACCTGGACGAGCTCTATGCCACGCTGAGCAGCGAGCAGAAGGCGCGCTTCAACACGCTGCAACAGGCCGCAAGCCCGTGAGGGCAGCGTCGCACACTCTCGTTGCAACGCGCAGCGGGCAAACGACGTGGATGACCTTATCGCCCAGCCTCAAAGCTCGACGACAATATGCGTATCCGGGCCGCTGCTCCCTGCGAGAAGTGCGGCGGTACGGCATGCCAGCGACAGCCTCGTTCGTTCCGTCCTCACGCGGCGGAAATCGTCTCCGGTTGAGCGTCATTCGTGCTTGTGATCGCTTGAGGCCGCTCAATCTCATTCGAGCCAATGGCGTTGCATTGCTGGAAATAAGAAGACAGCTCGAGATGGGCTAGATGATCCCAGTATTCTGCTTCTGCGAGCAGCTTCCATTTGTTCATGCTGTTGTACGCGGCCTGTTGGCGGCACAGCGAGCCCATCGCACGCAAGCGTCGCACCTTCTCTACTGCCTCCACTGCGAACCTCCCTTTGCGCTTGTTTGTTTGCAAGCGCATTTGTGTTGTCACAACTTCGCAGATTGAATTGAGGAGTGATAGTCCGGTGTTTGACGGTGAATTCATGACAGCGCAATCGTCTGACTTTTCACCGAATACAGCAAACAAAGCTCGCTTTGGACGAGGTGCATTCCATTTCAGGACTGAAATTTTAATTGTGAGCAGCCCGTCCCTGCATGGTGGTTAGCTTCCGATCAGCCCGGACCGGACAAAGTTTGATCCCGAAACTATTTTGGTCCGGCGCATTGGACTGCAAGACCGCCTTAGGGCGGTCTTTCTTTTTTCGACGCACCGAAACGGGTCCGGGGATGGACCACGCCGGCGCGTTCGGCAAAGATCGCGAGCCTTGTCACGGCGGTCACAACAATGGCCCCGACGATTACACGTCGGGGCCATTCAAGATCATCAGGCATGGGTACATCCGCCGTGCCTGCTGATCGTTGTGCCACTGATTACCGCATCCGATCTGGCGCACACTGTGGCGAGGCTGCGGCATCGGGGTGATGACATTCTGCCTGAAAGCTGATGGCTGTCCACCTCTTGTTGGTAGTACTCCGACCAACTCGCTGCACCGCACGATCTGGCCTGCTTCGGCGCCGTATACGACGTAGCCTCCTATCCGCTATCCGCAGAGAATGGCAACCATCGCGTCAGCAGACCGAACCGGCGCCGCCATGCAATCTGAACCGGGTTCGTTCGCTCGTGAGCCAACTGCCGCCTCCACTCGGTCAAGGCCGGCGTGATCGCCGGTCAAAGCGGCTTGCTTCGCACCAGCTGCTTGATGGCTGATCGCTTGCTCGAACTCAACGATCTGAGCCGAAAGACGCTCGCGGATCTTGGTCGCCGCGTCGATATCGCGCTGCACCGTATTTCCAGGAATAGAAGTGGTGCCATTGCTTGCCAACTCCTGTTGCCAGGATAACTCTAGGCAAGGCTTAGGTGCGTCGCCCCATCCAACGGGGCACAGCAACGCTGCGGTGGGCTGCTTCTCGGCCGAGAGCGGCCCAATGCGGTGAAGAGGCAAAGGTCAGAGATGGGCCAGCCTCGGATATCGGCGATATCTATTCGATCACCTCGTCGGCGCGCGCTAGAAGCCCTGCCGGTACGGTCACGCCGAGGGCCCTTGCCGTCTTAAGATTGGCCGCCAACCATAATTCGGCTGGAAATTCGATGGGCAGGTCACCCGGTCGAACACCCCTAAGGATTTTATCTACAAAGTAGCCAGCGCGACGATAGCACCAGCGCAAATCTACTCCGTAGCTGACGAGACCGCCGTGGATAACGTGCTCGCGATATCCGAAGACAGTTGGCAGCTGCTTTTCAAGAGCAATGGCGCCGATCCGCTCGCTCATGTTAAGCAACAGGTTGGTCTGAAGGACAACGGCGACATCGACCTCTCCGCTCGCCAACGCAGCGAGCGCATTCGGAATGTCCTTTGCCGTACTGGCATCGGCTTCGATCACGTTGAGGCTCAAAGCCCCGCAAGCTGCCTTCAAGTCCCCGACTTGAGGCGGGCCCTTGGGATCGTTCATGTTGGTAAGCAGGCCGACGCGCCGTGCCGTCGGCACGATTTCTCGCGCGAGTTCGATTTGTTTGGTCGGCAACCCGACGATGTAGGGCTCAATGCCCGTTACGTTTCCCCCCGGGCGGGCTTCGCTGGCAATCAAGCCAAGATGAACCGCGTCGGCAAGAGCGGCACAGACAATCGGTATTGTCGATGTGGCCTTGCGGGCAGCGACGGCTTCCAGTGTTG
The DNA here is from genome assembly GCF_008123965.1 of Bradyrhizobium hipponense. Taxonomy (GTDB): domain Bacteria; phylum Pseudomonadota; class Alphaproteobacteria; order Rhizobiales; family Xanthobacteraceae; genus Bradyrhizobium; species Bradyrhizobium hipponense. The sequence continues at coordinate 91,555 of NZ_VSTH01000013.1, forward strand.
CAGGCGCAGCGATGATATCGGGTTTGAGCAGAGCCACCATCTCCTCAATGGATGGTACACGGTCCCGGAAGACTTCCGTTCGCCGAATGATATCAAGGTTACGGCCTTGCTCGTAACCGAACTCAAAGAGCCCTTTAACAAAATTGCCAAACGTCAAGTCCACTATGAACTGCGGCGTCTTCACGCCCGGAGGCGCAGCTCCTGCCCACGCGATGAGCGGACGTTTTGGCACAGACTGCGCGCTTGAGCCTCGACCAAATAATGTCGAGGCGGCTGCAGCGCCAAGGACGCCGAGATTTCCGATGAATTCCCGCCGTCGCATGTGCCCCCCGTAGGACGCTATTGGTGACGAGGTTAGCACCTTCCGGCGGGTCTGTACGACAATTTGCGAGCTACAGATAGAAGGGGCCGCCTAGCGGCCCCTCTGCTTATTTTTGAAGGTTGGCGGCAAACAGCTTGGCTGCTTCGGCCTTCGCTTCCTGATCCGCCTTGGCGTCGTATCTGAGCGGCAAGTTGAACTTCTTGCCGAGTTCGGTGGCTTCGGGGTTCGTGAACGCGTGCACGGCGCCCGGGTACTCGATGATCCGGTAATCCGCCTTGGCGGCGTCAAAATCCTTCTTGAGCGCATCGTACTGCTCGCGCTTCACGAACGGGTCGTCCGCGCCGTTCAGAATGAGGATTTTCGCTTTGACGGTTCCCGGCGCCGGTGCGGGAGTGTTGAGACCGAGCGTTGCGTGAACGCCCGCAACGGCGGCGAGATCAGCGCCGGCGCGCGCCATGTTCAGCACCACCGCGCCGCCGAAGCAGTAACCTACGGCGCCGATCAGTTGGGGATTGACCGAGGCCTGCTTGGCGAGCTGCTGCCGCGCGGCGTTGAAGCGCTGCTCCATCACCTTCGGGTCCTTCATCACCGATCCCGAGAGCGCACCGGCGTCCTTCGGATTGTCGGCGGTCTTGCCGTCGCCATACATATCCGCAATGAAGGCTGTGTAGCCCTGCTCCGCGAACTTCCGCGCCTCGTTGTGGATATGCTTGGTGATGCCCCACCATTCGTGCACCATCACGATGCCGGGCCGCTTGGCCTGGGTCGCGTCGTCGTAGACAACGAAGCCCTTCATCGTGGTCTCGCCATCCGTGTAGGTGACCGGCTCTTCCCTGACCGCTGCGTGTGCGCTCGCGACCATTGCGATGGCGCAAAGTGCTCCCACTATGTTCGTTCGCATGCTGACCTCCCGCGGGTTTGGCACAACCCTACATTGGCATACCAGCGATTCCCGCGCTAGGCCTTGAAAGCGGTGCCAGTGCACTCGCAGGCTGCGCGCAATCCTTCAAGGGCTTGAGCGTCCGGCTTGAGGCATGCCGTTGTGCGAGCGATGATGCTGATGCCGCCCTTCGGTCAACAAGCGATACTAGCGAAATGAAAGAGGCCGCCAACCGACGCGGCCCAAGTGGTGGGTTCCAGTTCCTCGATTGCGAGAACCGGCTCGACGCTCTTGTGAGGCTCGATCTTCTAGCCCGGTGCTGCTAGTCGCAGCGGCGGACCCTGCGGACCGAACCGTCGTCACGCTCGATCGTAACGGTGCGGCATCCGCGATATCCGCGATCATATCCGTAGGCGCGATAAGCAGGTCGATCATAGTCCCGGTAGTAACGGTGCTCCGGGCCCACTCTTACGCCGCCGAGCGGAGTATCAACGGAAACTTGAGCCGACGCGGGTACACTGGAGATCGGCGTGGCGATAGCGAAGCCAGCAACCGCCAGCACACCAGTCAGTAAAAGCGTTCTCATGAGAGTTTCCTCCTGAGTTATTGTATCGGTTTTCAACATCCCAGGCTGGGGCAAGGTTCCTGCGCGAACCTCATCCAAACGGCGGACGGCTCAGATTTTGGCCGCCCGTCTCGGACGGATACGGATAGAAGCCCCGCCGCGCAGGTTCCTAAATCAAGCAAATACTGACCGTAAGTTAAGGGTCATTTGCGACCGGGTCGAGCCAGCAGCAAGCCCGACCAATGTCCGTTCTGCCGCGAAAGCGGAAGTCAATTCAGAGCATCAGGGCCACGCTGAGCGTCGCCAAGATGATCGAACCTGCCCTCGACGAGTTCCATGCCACACTGAGCAGCGCGTAGAAGGCGCTTCAACACGCTGCAACAGACAGCTGGATAAATCTGGTTGAATCAATGTGCTCGAGTTCAAATCACCTCTCCTCGAGGAAGACAGGGCGATCGCATTTGAGAGCGGTTTCCCTGCGGCGGATCCTTCGAGACGCCCGCTTTGGCGGGCTCCTCAGGATGAGGATGGAGTGCGCGGCAACTGTTGTGACGGGCGGCGCTGCCGCTTAGCCTCATCCTGAGGAGACCGCGAAGCGGGCGTCTCGAAGGATCCGCGCTCGGGCTGCCCAAACGTCCATGCGCGATTGCTCTGCGCAGGAAGAGGTGACCCCAGACAACTGACCGAATCTGATTTCACCACGTTCTACACCACCGTCCGATGCCGCTCGATGCAGGTCCGCAGCACCTCGTCCATCGGCTTGCCCCACCAATCGCTGGAGAAGATCTCGATCTCCGAATAGCCGGCAAAGCCCTGCGCCTCGACCGCGGCGCGCAACCGTTTGATGTCGATGACGCCGTCGCCCATCATGCCGCGGTCGTTGAGGATGTCCCTGGTCGGGACCAGCCAGTCGCAGACATGGAATGCTAGCAGGCGATCTTGGCCGGCGCGTGCAATCTGGCCCATCAGCTCCGGATCCCACCAGATGTGATAGACGTCGAGCGCAACGCCGAGCATGCCTGTACGGTCCGGGTCGAGCCGGTCGCAGATGTCGAGCGCCTGCTTTGTCGTGTTCACGCAGGCCCGGTCCGCGGCGTAAGCCGGATGCAGCGGCTCGATCGCGAGTGGCAGCTTTGCCTGTTTGGCATATTCGAGCATCTCGGCCAGCGCCTCCTCGACCTGCGTTCGCGCGCCGGCGATGTCCTTCGATGTCTCGCTGCCCGGCCGCGAATATTGCGGCAGGCCGCCGACGACCAGCACGATGCAGGGCGCGCCCAGCGCCTTGGCTTCATCGACGCAGCGACGATTGTCATCCCGCACCTCGCCGCGGCGCGCGGCGTCGGACGTGAACATGCCGCCGCGGCAATAGCCCGAAAGCTCGAGGCCGGCCTCGCGCACCGCACGCGCGGCACGTTCTAGCCCCACTGCCGCGACCTGGTCGCGCCAGGGATCGATGGCGCGGATGCCGTGACGCGCGCAGGCGTCAATGATCTCGACGAGGTCACCCTGCTTGCGGACCGTCGCCGTGTTCAGCGACAGCCAACGATGGTCGGACGAAAAATCGCGCATCAGGGTTCGATCCCGTGCGAAGCCAGCACGATCTTCATCCGCCGCGTCGCCAGCTCCGGATTGGCGAGCAGGCCGGCCTTGTCGGCCAGACGGAACAGCTCGGCCAGATGCAGCATCGAGCGCGTGCTCTCCTGGCCGCCGGCCATGGTGAAATGATCCTGGTGGCCGTTGAGGTAAGCCATGAACACCACGCCGGTCTTGTAGAACCGCGTCGGCGCCTTGAAGATGTGCCGCGACAGCGGCACGGTCGGCCCAAGCACGTCGTGGAAGCCGGCCTCGTCGCCGGCAGCAAGCCGCGACAGCGCGTAGGACGCCGCCGGCGCGATCGCATCGAAGATGCCGAGCAGCGCGTGCGAGAATCCTTGGCTATCGCCGGCGATCAGCTCCGCATAGTTGAAGTCGTCACCGGTGTACATCTTGATGCGCTTGTCGAGGCGCCTGCGCATGTCGATCTCGCGCTGCTTGTCGAGCAGCGAGACTTTTACGCCGTCGATCTTGGCGGCGTTGCCGTTGATGATGGCAACGGCCGTGTCCATCGCCTTGTCGAGATCTTCCGTGCCCCAATATCCCGTCAGCGCCGGATCGAACATGTCGCCGAGCCAGTGGATGATCACGGGCTGCGCTACCCCCGACAGCACGCGGTCATAGACCTTCGCGTAATCGCCGGCGTTGCGGCCGAGCCTCGCCAGCGCCCGCGACGCCATCAGGATGATGCGACCGCCGACTTTCTCGACCGCCGAGATCTGCTCTTCATAGGCGCGGATCACGTCGTCCAGGCTTTTCGCATCCTCCACCGCAAGGTGATCGGTGCCGGCGCCCGAGAACACCAGCGCGTTGCGCCGCTTGGCAGCCGCGACCGAGCGCGTGATCAGCTCCAGCGAGGTCGGCCAGTCCAGCCCCATGCCGCGCTGCGCGGTGTCCATGGCTTCGGCCACGCCGAGACCGAGGTCCCAGACGTGCTCGCGGAAGGCGATGGTCTTGTCCCAGTCGACAGCGACCGACAGCCAGGGATCGTTGTCGGCGAAGGGATCGACGACGGTATGCACGGCCGAGAACGCGATGCGGTTCAGCGTGCCATCGAGCTTGGCGGGAAAGGTTCGTGACGCCGCGAGCCGGTAAGTCTCGATCGAGCGGTCGGCCTTCGGCAGTTTCAACGACAGGGACGACATTGAAGGAACGGGCTTGGGCAGGACGGGCTTGTTCATTTCGGACCTCTCCCCGTCATTGCGAGGAGTGAAGCGACGAAGCAATCCAGACTTTCTTCGTGGAGGTATTCTGGATTGCTTCGCTTCGCTCGCAATGACGACTCAACAAACATCGAGACTTATCCAATAGATCTCAGATCTTGATCGGCGCGACGTCGATCCAGCGCCGCTCCTTCCAGCTCTTCAGCGCGGATTCAGCGAGCTGCACGCCCTTGACGCCTTCGAGCAGCGTGAACTTGTAGGGCGCATCCTCGTAGACGTGGCGGATGAACATCTCCCACTGCTCCTTGAAGCCGTTGTCGTAGGTGACGTTGTCGGGCAGCTTCTGCCAGTCGCCGTAGAAATCGTGCAGCCGCTTCTCGTCGGGATTCCACACCGGCCGGGGGGTCGCCTGCCGCGCCTGGATCACGCAGTCGGAGAGGCCCGCGACCGCCGAGCCGAGCGTGCCGTCGACCTGGAAGGTGACGAGGTCGTCGCGATAGACCCGCGTCACCCAGGACATGTTGATATGGGCGATAACGCCGCCCTTGAGCTGGAAGGTCGCATAGGCGGAATCGTCCGCGGTCGCCTTGTACTTCTGGCCCTGCTCGTCATAGCGCTCGGGGATGTCAGTGTTGCCGATGCACATCACGCTCTCGACCTCGCCGAAGAGATTGTCGAGCACGTAGCGCCAATGGCAGACCATATCCAAAATGATGCCGCCGCCGTCTTCGCTGCGATAATTCCAGGACGGCCGCTGCGCCTCTTGCCAGCCGCCCTCGAACACCCAATAGCCGAACTCGCCGCGCACCGAGAGGATGCGGCCGAAGAAGCCGGAGTCGCGCAGGAAGGCGATCTTCTTCAGGCCGGGCAGGAACAGCTTGTCCTGCACCGTGCCGTGCTTGACGCCCTTGGCGTTGGCGAGCTTGACGACCGCAAGCGCTTCTTCAAAATTCGTCGCGATCGGCTTCTCGCAATAGACATGCTTGCCGGCATTGATGGCCTGGCTCAGCAGGCCGGGCCGCGCCTGCGTGGTTGCAGCGTCGAAGAACATGGTGTCGTTCTTGTCGGCGAGCGCCGCATCGAGATCGGTGGTCCAGCGGGTGATGTTGAACTGCTTGGCGAGCTGCTCGATCTTGTCGGCACTGCGGCCCACCAGGATCGGATCGGGCATCACGCGGTCGCCGTTTTTCAGCCGGACGCCGCCCTGGTCGCGGATCGCGACGATCGAGCGGATCAGATGCTGGTTGAGCCCCATGCGGCCGGTGATGCCGTTCATGATGAGGCCGAGGCGTTGGGTGGTCATGCCGATTTCTCCCAGAGTGATCTTGGCTGTTCGAGCGGGGCCAGCGCCGACCAATCCGGATGGACCGACGTCGCAAAGCCCTTAAGGTTAAGCGATCCCGTCAGGAGATCGCCGTTGTGAATGTTGACGCGGACGCCCTGCCCGGTGTCGGCATAGAGATCAGTGTGCGCGGCCGCGAAGGCCTGGGCTTCCGCGGCGGGCGCATCGCCGAAGCCGTCGACGTAATGATGGCCGTTGCGTTCGGCGTGCGCGATGCCGATGAAGGCGCCGAGCGCGAGATCCTGCTGCATGGCGAGGCCCACCTGGCAGGTCAGGTCCTCGCCGGTGACAAAGAATTTTTCGCTGCCCGCGCTCCATTTCGCCGCGCGGGTCGCGTTGACGATGGACTTGTAGAGTCCCTTGCAGGACTTCGAGGAGATGCCGTGATAACCGAGCGCGCGCGCGGATGGGAACGCGTCGTAGGAATCATCGGCCTCATCGATGATGAAGCCGCGCCCGGCGAGCGAGCCGAGCGGCGACTGACGCGTGATGTCGCGCGGCATCGGCTGCTCGATATAAAGCAAGCGTGACGCGATCGACCGCAGCGCGGCATCACGATCGAGTCGATCGATCAGCGCGCGCAACGCGGCGAGATCGGCATATTGCTCGTTTGCGTCGAGAGTGACTTTGTAGTCATGCCCGAGCGTGTCGAGTTCCTTGCCGATACGCGCCAGCCTTGCCGCGTCGGCCGCGGGCTCACCAGACAGCTTGAGCTTGAAATAGCGCGCACCGGCGTTCTCGGGGACATCGGCGACGCCGCCCTCACCTTCCACCGTGTCGTCGAGCCCGACGGTATGCCTGATTGCAACGCGCGGCAGCGGCTTTCGGCCGGAGAGAAACATCGTGAAGTCCGTTTCCTTCAGGTCAGGCGAAAGCCGCGCATCAATGCCGGCAATGTTGCCGGCCATGCCGTCAAAAAAGTTGGTCTCGGCGGCGCGAAGCAGCGCATCGAGGATGGCTTTGTCGATTTCCGCAGGGCCATAGGCGGCGGCAAGCGGCGGAATGTTCTCTTTCGCGCAGGCCGCGACCTGGGCGCCGATGCACGAGGCATGCAGCTCGAACGCCGTCTGGAATCCGGTCTCCGCCAGATAGAGGCCGCGCGCGATGCCGAGCGCACGACGTAACCCGTCGACCGTCTGCGCCGGCGACAGTTCCGGCCGCTTGTCGAACCATTTCGGCACCAGCAGCTCGGCGCTGGCGCCGACCGCGCTTCCCCTGCCCTCGACCTCGATCTTGATCCGCACGAACAGCTGCGGCGTCGCATTGATCGTGATCGCGCCGAAGCGGAACGGCCGCGCGAAATGCACGGGACGTTCGAAGAAGGCGATATCTCGCAGCTTCAGGCGCACAGGCATGGTCCTGAGAAGGTCGTCATGCCCAGGCTTGTCCCGGGCATCCACGTTCTTTGTCGCGTTCGGCAAGGCGTGGATGGCCGGGACAAGCCCGGCCATGACGCTCTGGAAATTACGGCTGATCCCATCACCCTCTAATCCAGCGAGCCCTGCGAGAAGAAATGCTTGCGGATGCGCTGCACGAGCTCGGTGAAGACCGGGTCGGCCATCACGTCGAGCGAACGCGGGCGCGGCAGCGGCACGTCGTAGATTGCGGCGACCGCACCGGGCCGCTCGGTCATGACCAGCACGCGGTCGGCGAGGAACACCGCTTCGGGAATCGAATGCGTGATCAGCAGCACCGTCTTCCTGGTCTCGCGCTGGATCCGCATCAGTTCGACGTTCATGCGCTCGCGCGTGAGCGCGTCGAGTGCGCCGAACGGCTCGTCCATCAGCATGATCCTGGGATCGTGCACCAGCGCGCGGCAGATCGAGGCGCGCTGCTGCATGCCGCCGGAAAGCTGCCAGGGCAGTTTCTTCTCGAAGCCTTCCAGCCCGACCAGCTTCAACAGCGCCTTGGCGCGGTCGAGATATGTTTGCCGCGGCAGCCGCTTCATGTCGATCGGCAGCATCACGTTGGAGAGAATGTTGCGCCACGGCAGCAGCAGCGCGTTCTGGAAGACGATCCCGACATTGCCGTGCGGCTTCGTCACCTTCTCGCCCTCGACCAGGATCTCGCCTGATGTCGGCGGCAGCAATCCCGAGATCAGCTTGAGCAGCGTGGACTTGCCGCAGCCGCTTGGGCCGACCACGACGAAGAACTCGCCGTCATTGATGTGGAAGTCGAGCGGCCGCAGCGACGGCACGTCGCCATCGCGCGTCCGATAGGTTTTGGACACGCCGGACAGTGTGATGCCCGACGCGCCGCTCGCGGCCCGGTCGCTCACCAGTCTCAGATGCGCGGCCGGCTGCACGGTATCAATCGCTAGGGTCGCTGGTTTCACGAATCGCCCTTCGGCAGATAGTCGTTGGTGTAGAAGGCCTTCGGGTTCTCCTTGGCCTTGGCATCGAGGCCGCCATATTCGACCATCAGGTTGACGCTGTCGGTCATGTTCTGATCGGTGACCTGGAACGGCCGCTTGCTCTTGGTCTCGGGCGTCCGGTAGAGCGGAATGGTCAGCTCAAATCCTTGCGTCAGCGTCTCGATCTTACCGCCCTTGGGGTTGGCATCGAGGATCGACTGCGCCGCCGCCTTGGGCTCCTTCTCCGCGGCCTCGACCGCCTTGGTCGTCGCCGCCATGAAGCGGCGGACGAGGTCGGCATTGGCCTTGACATAGTCGGCGTTGGCGATGATGCCGGACGAGACCATGTTGATGCCGTAGTCGGCGAACTTGATCGGATAGACGTCCTTACCGGTGGCGTCCTTGATCTTCATCGACTGGTCCATGACGTAGCCGAGCAACAGATCGGCCTGGCCGTTGATGACCGCATTGAGCTTGGTCTGGCCGTCGCCGGCAACGGTCTGGAAGTCGCTCTCCTTCAGGCCGGTCTTCTTCAGGAACAGCGGCCAGATCTGGGTCATGGAATCCGCCGGCGTGATCGCCACCGTCTTGCCCTTGATGTCCTCGGGCTTCCTGATGTTCTTGTCGGCGAAACCCATGGCAGACATCGGGCTGGTCTGGAGCAGCACGCCGGTCGCGATCACCGGCGCGCCCTTGATCGCGGCGCGCATCATGGTGGGCACGTCGACATAGCCGAAGTCGGCGGTCTTGGCGGCGACGGCCTGCGTGGTCGCAGCCGAGCCGCGGCCTTCCTGGATCTCGAGGTCGATGCCCGCGGCCGCATAGATACCCTTGGCCTTGCCGTAATAGAACGGCGCGTGCTCGCCATAGACGTACCAGTTCAGCATCAGCACGACCTTGTCGGCTGCCTGTGCCGGCATGGCCGCGAACACCATCAGCGCCACCGATGCAGCTCCTATCCACCGCTTCATCGTCACTCTCCCTTGTCGTTGTTGCCCGGCCGTTGGTGGCCGTTGTTTGCTCTGTTTTAAGAAGCGAAAATCACGTCCTCGCGCTGGCTGACATGCCAGGGAATGATCAGTTTCTCGATCCGGTCCACGATCCAGAACAGCACGACGCCGAGCAGCGCCAGGATCACGAGCGCTGCGAACATCGTCGGCAGGTCGAAGGTGCCGATCGAGCGCTGCATCACATAGCCGATGCCGGAATTGGAGCCGACGAACTCGCCGACGACAGCGCCGACCACGGCAAGCGTCACCGACACTTTGAGGCCGGAGAAGATCGCCGGCAGCGCATGCGGCAGATTTACCGCGCAGAACACCTGGAACCGGCTGCCCTGCATGGCGCGGGCGAGATCGACCATGTCAGGGTCGACCGATTTGAAACCCTGCACGGCCGAGACAACCACCGGGAAAAAGCCAAGCAGGAAGGCCGAGATCACTTTTGGAATGATGCCGAAGCCGAACCAGACCACGAACAGCGGCGCGATCGCGATCTTCGGCACCGATTGCGAGAACACCAGCAGCGGATAGACGTAGCTTTCGACCGTTTTCGATCCCGCGATCAGCATCGCGACGGGAATGCCAAACAGCGCGGAAAGCGCGAAGCCGCAGACCGTGGCATAGGTCGTCGGCCAGGACTGTCGCAATAGTTCCGGCCAGTCCGTGCGCAGCACCGCGATGACATCGCCCGGCGACGGGATCTGGTAGGCGGGGATTTTGAACAGCCGGATCGCGAGATCCCAGGCCACGACGATGAACACCAGGAACAGAAACGGCCGGATCCAGGCCGCATTCAGCATCTTGGACACCGCACTTTGCGGCTTCAACTCAGCCACGTCTCGCTCCCGGTATTCTTGTTCGTTCGGGGAGAAATTAACCCGTTGGATAAATACTGTCCAGAGCTTTTCCCTGTGACGTTCTGCGCGGGGGTTCCACAAAACTCGATGTCGTCCCGGCGAAGGCCCGGGACCCATAACCACAGGGTGATATTTGTCGAAGGGCGGTCGTTCGGGATTAGCACCGCGCACAGTCGATAGATCACGCGGTATGGGTCCCGGCCTTCGCCGGGACGACGATGGAGAGGCATATCGCGTCAACACATCGTCATTGCGAGGAGCGAAGCGATGAAGCAATCCAACCCGACGGAACGCGCCAAGGCGCGCGCCGCGCAGTCCAAGCTTTACACCGTCTGCGCCACCGCCGCGCCCTTCTTCGGCGGCTTCACCACATCGAACAGCGCGGCGGACTGCCCCGTCAGTGCCGCCAGCACGAGGCCGACCATGTGCGCCAGCCGCTCGGCCTTGGCGTCCTTGGCGAGCAGGTCGCGGCCGAAGATCACGCTCAGCGTGGCCGAGTTCGACAGATAGAAGAAGCAGAGCGCGGCGATCGAGATGTAGAGCTGGACGGGGTCGACCGCCACCGGGAAGTCGCCGCTCTCGACGCCGCGGCGCACCACGGCGCGGATCATCTCGACGAAGGGCGAGTGCATCGACTTGACCTTGGCCGAGCGCTTCAAATGTTTTGCGCGCGCGAGGTTCTCGGTTTGGAGCAGCGACAGGAATTCGGGATTGCGCAGGAAATAGTTCCAGGTGAATTCGATCAAGCGCCGGATCGCCTCCGGCGGGTCGAGGTGTTCGAGATCGAGCCCCCGCTCCTCGCTGCGGATCTTGTCATAGGCGCCTTCGAGCACCGCGAGATAGAGATCGTCCTTGTTGCCGACGTGATAGTAGAGCATGCGCTTGTTGGCGCCGGCCTGGGCCGCGATGCGGTCGACGCGCGCGCCGGCAAGGCCGTGGGCCGAGAACTCCTGCTTGGCGGCTTCGAGGATGCGCAGCCGCATGCCCTCGGGGTCGCGCTGCCATCTCAGATTTCGCTTTGCCTTTGCCTTCGCCAAACCGGTTGCTCGCTGAGGTGCTGTTAACACGCATGTAACATGCGGGCGCCGTCATTGCGAGGAGCCCTTGCGACGAAGCAATCCAGAATCCCACCGCGGAAACAGTCTGGATTGCTTCGCTTCGCTCGCAATGACGAGTGGAGAGAACGGCGGCTATTCCACCGGGTTCGGCGAACGCTCCAAGAGGACGGTCTGGATTCCACAGGTGCCGGTCCGGACCGTCATCACCCGCGTGCCGGGCTTGCGGCCGTTGCGGACTTCGGTGACGTCAAGGCCGGCGGCGATCAGGCGGGCGCGTGTGGCGTCGATGTCCGTCACCCGCCAGCTCAGCCCCCACAGACGATCATGCAGGGAATCGCCGCCTGCGATCGGGCGGCGCACCACCTCGACGATGAGGTCGCCGCAGCGGAAGAACATCAGCTGGCCCCAATCCTGATTCGAGCGATCGAGCGCCAGGTCGAGCCCGAGCCGCGCGCCGTAAAGTGCGGCGGCACGCTCGGAATCCTCGGTCGTGATCACGACGTGGTCGAGCGCGTCGATCGGCGCGACGTCGGTCGCAGGCGAGCGCGGCCGCTCCTCGGCCAGTTCGAGGAAGAACATGCGCACGCCCCGCGTCAGCTCGGTGGCGGCACGCGTGCGCTTCCAGTGCAGGACGGCGTCGGTTTCGGCGTCGCTGCTTTCGACCTCGGCGACGGGATCCGGACTCAAGGCCACCCGGTCCAGCCGCCGGTGCATCCTGCCCATGTCTGCGACACGAAAGCACAGGCTGGCGAGCACACCCTCGTGGTCATCCAGCAGCGCGCGCATCCGGTCCGCCGCCACGCTGAAGCCGTTCGGCGCCATCAGCTCGATCGTCATGTTCGCGAGCGTGAACAGCACCCGGTCGGCGCCCTCGCCGGAATTCTGCCAGGCCGGCGCCCGCCCCAGCAGCGTCCGATAGGCCGCCTTGGCCGCACCGATATCCCTCACCAGAACGACGACGTGATCGAGGCCGGTGATCATCTTCCCCCCTTATTTGCCGACCGGGAACATCGGTCCAAACAACGGCATTTGTCCGAGCTTGGCATTGCCCGATGATGGTCGTATTCCGGCCCCAAGCTGACCTCAAGCGCTTCGGGCGGCGGATTTGCGAATAATTTCAGCGTCCATCAGCGGAACCGGTGCTAGAGTAAAGCCCGTCGGCCGGGACCACAAAGCGCATCACGGACAAGCAATGCAGGCTCTTTTTATCGGACAGACCTATATCGACGTCGTCTTCATCACCGACCACATGCCGACCGGCGACGAAAAGCACGTGGCCTCGGACTACGCGGTCTCCTTCGGCGGCAACGCGGTGACGGCGGCATTCTGCTGCGCCAAGCTCGGCATCGTGCCTGACATGATCGCCACGGTCGCCAATGACTGGCTCGGGCGCATGTTCCAGGACATGTGCGCGAAATACGCGATCTCGCTGCACGGGCGCAAGGTCAACCAGTCGTCGCTGTCCTTCATCATGCCCAAAGACGGCAAGCGCGCCATCGTCCGCTGCCGCGACGACGAGCACATCCATCCGTTCCCGATGCTCAACCTCGGCGGCTGCCGCGCGCTGCATGTCGACGGCCATCAGCCGGATGCCGCGATCCACTACGCAAAGGTCTGCCGCGAGGCCGGCATTCTCACCTCGCTCGACGGCGGCGGCCTGCGCACCAACACCCACGAGCTTCTCGAATACATCGACGTCGCCATCGTCGCCGAGCGGCTGTGCGAGCAGATGGATCTGACGCCGGAGAAAATGCTCGACTACCTGAAGGGCCGCGGCTGCAAGATCGGCGGTATCACCATGGGTGAGAAGGGCCTGCTCTGGTACAACGAGACCGGCGCGGTCGAGACCATGCCGGCGATGCCGATCCCGCGCGAGCGCGTGATCGACACCAATGGCGCCGGCGACGTCTTCCACGGCGCCTATGTCTATTCGTACCTGGCCCACCCCGGCAAAAGCTGGCGCGAACATTTCGACTTCGCCCGCGCCGCTTCGACTTACAAGATCCAGCGCCTTGGCAACGAGGCCGGCCTGCCCACTCTCGTCGATATCGCCAAAGTCAGGCACGAGTTCGAAGTCAGGGTCTAGCTCTTCCTGGAGTGTCACATGGGACGCGTCTTCGTTGCCGGCAGCATCAACATGGATGTGGTGGCGACGGCCGATCGCCACCCAAAAGTCGGCGAGACCGTCGCCGGCAGGCAGGTGCTGTATTTTCCGGGCGGCAAGGGCGCCAACCAGGCCGTTGCAGCGGCGCGGCTCGGAGCCGGGACCACGCTGATCGGCCGGCTGGGCAAGGATTCCTTCGGCGCCGAGCTGAAGGCTTTCCTCCGCGATCAGGGCATCGATCTCGGTTACCTCCAGGAGAGCGCCGAAGCGCATACCGGCACTGCGATCATCACGGTCGCCGAGACCGACAACACCATCGTTGTCATTCCCGGCACCAATGCGCTGGTCGGCGCCGACGACGTCAACGTCGTGCCGCTGGTGCAGGGCGACGTCGCCGTCAGCCAATTCGAGATTCCGCTGCCCGCGATTGCCGCCTTCTTCCGGCGCGCACGGGCGGCCGAGGCGACGACGCTGCTGAACCCGGCACCGGCGCAGAGATTCTCCCGCGAACTGCTCGCGCTCGTCGATGTGCTCGTGCTGAACGAGACCGAGCTCGGCTTGCTCGCCAGCGTCGAACTGTCCGAGGACGACGATGCGGTACGGATCGTCGATGCGGCACGTCAGCTTCAGGCCAATCAGGATCAGACGCTTTGCGTCACCCTCGGCAAGCGCGGCGTGCTCGCGCTCGCCGGCCATGAGGAATTTTTCGTGCCCGGCCGTGTGGTGAAGGCGGTCGACACCACCGGCGCCGGCGACTGCTTCGTCGGCGCGCTGGCGGCGCAGTTCGCCCGCGGCGCAGCCTTGCGCGACGCCCTCGCCTTCGCCAACGCCGCCGCGTCGATCAGCGTGCAGCGCATGGGCGCGGGGCCGTCGATGCCGACGGCGGCGGAAGTCGCGGCGGTCGTCAAGGCAGGCTGATGCCGTTCTTACCTCGCCCCGCTTGCGGGGAGAGGTCGGAATTCAAGCGCAGCTTGAATTCCGGGTGAGGGGGGACTCTCCGCGAATGCCTCTCTCACCGTACCCGCGGATAGAGCCCCTCACCCGCCCCTCTCAGCGCGAGCGAAGCTCGTCGCGGCCCCGTAAGAACGGGGAGAGGGAGAAGAGAGTCACGCCAGCGCGCTCTTCAGGTCAAAGCTTTCATCCGCGGCCTGTTCTGGCGTGATCGAGCGGTCCATGCCCTGCAATCTGCGGCCGAACATGTGATCGCCGGCGCGATTGACCGACTCGATGCCGAGCAGCCTGTCGCCCTTGTAGCAGAACGCCGAGAACGCCTTCCTTGCGGGATCGCCGCGCAGCACGACGCGGTCGTAGCCGGTGGTGAGCCCCGCGATCTGGAGCTTGTCGTCGCCCTGGTCGCTCCAGAACCAGGGATGGCTATCGTAAGGCTTGCGGTCGCCGGTCAGCCGTGCCGCCAGACAACGCGCATGGTCGGTCGCGTTCTGCACCGACTCCAGCCGCAGCGATCCGCCGAAGCGCGGGCTTGCGAACAGCGCACAGTCGCCGACCGCCGAGATGTTCGGATCGGCCGTTGCAAGATATTCGTCGACGATGATGCCGGCGGCGACCGGCAGCCCTGCCTCGGCCGCGAGTTCGATGTTCGGCAGCACGCCGACGCCGACCACGACCAGATCAGCCGGCAAGTGGCGGCCGTCGCTGAGGCTGACGCCGGTGACCTTTCCGCCCTCGGCCTCGATGGAAGTAGCCTGTACGCCGAGGTGAATGCGGATACCCGCCTCGCGATGCCGCGCCTGGAAATACTCCGAGACCTCCGCCGTCACCGCCCGCGCCATCACGCGCGGAGCGAGCTCGAGCACGTCGACCTCGAGGCCCTTGATCCGCGCCGTGGCCGCAAATTCGAGGCCGATGAAGCCGGCGCCGATCACCACCACCCGGGTCTTCGACGGGATGATTGCTCGGAGCGCCTCGCTCTCGTCGAGGATGCGCAAGTATTTCACGTCGGGCAGATTGGCGTTGGGCAGGTCGAGCAGGCGGTTGCGCGCGCCGGTGGCCAGGATCAGGTGGCCGTAGGCAAGCGTCTCGCCTGATGCGAGGTGCACCTTGCGCCCGGCGCGGTCGATCGATGCGGCGCGGCCCGCGATCAGCTCGATCTTCCGGTCCTGGTAGAATTTCTCCGGCCGGAACATCAGGCTCTCCGGCCCGGCCGAGCCCTTGATATAGGCCTTGGACAGAGGCGGCCGCTGATAGGGCAGATGCACCTCGTCGTTGATCAGGCAGATGCGCTCGGAAAATCCCGCCTGCCGCAGCGATGCCGCAGCCTGGTAGCCGCCATGGCCGGCGCCGACGATGATCACGGGTCCGTCCGTCATTGGAACAGCCCGAATTTCTGGACACAGGTGTACCCCACGTCGACTCCTCTCTTGTTGATTTGGCTTGCTAGCCGCGTCGATTGAGGAGCCGGCGCTCGTGTCCGTCCCTAAACGATGGCAACGCCATTTGAGCCTATCGTCCCGCCTGACGCAAGACCATCGCAGGCCGCCCTGCGCCGGGGATTGTCACCCCCCGCCTTCTGCGATTTAGTTGCAGCAATGACCTCCTGCCGGAGATTTTCCAATGACCGCTCCCGTCTCCCGACCCGATGATCCCGCCCTCTTGCGGATCGATGGCCCGATCGCGACCATCACGCTCAACCGCCCCGCCGCGTTCAACTCGATCAACCTTGCGATCGCGCAGAAGCTCGAGCAGCTCGCAGCCTATATCGAGGGCGCCGAGGAGATCAGGGTCGTGGTGATCGAGGGCGAAGGCCGCGCCTTCTCGGCCGGCGGCGATCTGCAAACGATCGGCGCTGCCGCCGAAGCCAATACGGTGACGCCGGTCGTCGGCGAGCTGCTCAAGCATTATCATGCCTTCATCGAGACCATCCGGCGCATGCCGAAGATTTCGCTGTCCAGCGTGCACGGCTCGGCCGCCGGCGCCGGCATGGGGCTCGCCTTCGTCACTGACCTCTGCATTGCCGCAGACGACGCCAAATTCACGCCGGCCTATGCCAAGATCGGCGTGTCGCCGGACGGCGGCTCTACGGTCGGCATCGTCGGCACGGTCGGCGTCCGCCGCGCGCTGCAGATCTTCCTGTCGGAAGACAGTTTTACTGCGCAGCAGGCCTATGAATGGGGCCTGGTCGCCAAGATCATCCCCGCGACGGAGCTGAAAATGGCGACGCGGCAGCTCGCCGAACGGCTGGCGCAGAACCCGCCGGCCGCGATCGCCGGCACCAAGTCGCTGGTCTACCAGGCTGCCACAACGTCGGTGAAGCAGCAGCTCGATGCCGAGGAGCACAAGATCATCATGGCGATGAACACGGAGGAGTTTCGCGCCGCCGTGAAGAAGTTCACCAGCAAGGGGAAGTAGCCGCTCCCCTCATTTCGGACAGATGTAGCCTGTCCCCGCCGGCGACTTGAAGCAGCCGACGGATTCCGGCAGTACCTGCTGCGGCAGCCACAGCACCACGCTCGGGAAGTAGATCGCAAACGCGATGGTCGCCAGGAACACCAGGTAGATCGGCAGCGCCGCGCGCAGCGCCTTGGCAAAACTGACGCCGACGAATTTCGACGCCATCAGCAACACCAGCCCATAGGGCGGCGTGATCAGGCCGAAGGCGAGCGTGGCGATCAGCACCACGCCCATGTGAACGGCGTTGATGTCGCCGGCCTCAGTCAGTGTGTTGACCAGCGGCATGAAGATGATGATGGTCGGCACCGGTTCGATGAAGTCACCGACGACGGTGAACAGCAGCACCATCAGCAGCATGATCAAATGCGGATCGTTGCCGGCGATCGAGGTGATCATTTCGGCGATGTAGCTGGCCCCGCGCAGGTACGCGAGCATCCAGCCGAAGGCATTGGCGGCGCCGATCGTGATCAGCGGCAGCGAGAAGATCAGGCCGGCGAGGCAGAAGTCGTACGGGATCTTGCTGATGTGCCCACGGTTGAGCGCGGGGATGACGACGAGGATGATCCAGACCACGGCGACGACGCCGGCTTCCGTCGGCGTGAACCAGCCGGTCAGGATGCCGCCAAGCAGGATCACAGGAATCATCAGCGGCAAGGCGGCATCGCCGGCAGCGAACACGATCTGCCGCACCGGCGCGCGCGGCTTTCGGAGGCCGGAGGGGCCGAAGAAATAGCAGTAGATCATCAGGCCGAAGCCGATCATCAGGCCCGGCACCACGCCCGCCATGAACAGGCCGGCGATCGAGACGTTGCCGACCGCGCCATAGACCACGGCGGTGATGCTCGGCGGCACCAGCGCCGCAATGGTCGAGGCGGATGCGATGATGGCGGCGATGAACGCCGGCTCGTAGCCCTCCCGCTTCATCGGGCCACCGAGCGCGCGGCTCATGACTGCGACATCAGCGGTGGTCGAGCCGGACATCTCCGAGAAGAACATGCTGAAGACGACCACGACCTGCGACAGCCCACCCCTGATATGCCCGACCAGCGACACCGACAGGTTCGCGATCCGCACCACCACGTTGGCCGAGCTCATGAGCTCGCCGACCAACAGAAAGAACGGGATCGCCAGCAGCGCCTCGGAATCGACGCCGTCAAAGATCTTCTGGATGATCGCGGCGAGCGACACATCCGACAGGATCGCGCCGATGAACACACCCGCCATCAGCGAGAACGGCACGGGGACGCCGAGATAGCCGAACGACAGGAAGCAGACCGTCATCAATGTGAGAACAATCGGCGCGCTCATGGCTGTGCCCTCATCTGCGCCTCTGTGAGGCCAGGCGCAGCATCCTCGTCCGGCGGCTCGGGATGGTCAAAGCCGTTGCGCAAACCGTTGACGAGCTGCTCGATCGTGAACAGGCCGACCAGCACACCTGACAACGGGATGATCGCATAGAGCGAGGCGATCGGCGTGCCCGACGGCAGGCGAAAACTGCCGAAGCCGCGGAGATAGTTCTGATAGCCGTACCAGATCAGGCAGAAGGCGACGCCGAGCACGACGAGGCGGATGATGACCTCGACGATCAGCCGCGGCGTGCCGAGCATCGCCTCCGAGATCGCCGTGAGATAGAGGTGATCGTTGCGCCGGGTCGCCGCCGCGGTGCCGACGAAAATCGCGTAGATGAACAGTGTCGAGGTGACCTCTTGGAGCCAGAGCCAGGGATGACCGATGGTGCGGGTGACGATGTCGGCGGTCACCGACAGCGAGAATCCGAAGCACAGCACGCCGCAGAGGATCATCAGTGCGAGCTCGAGCCAGTCGAGCGAGCGCCATTTGAGGTGACGCTGGCGCTGTACGAGCAGCTTGTCGGCGATGGGCATTTAATTCCCGATCTCCAGGTCTAGTGCGGAATGATATCAAGTGGAATCGGCAACTGCGGGTGGGTTTAACCTCTCCCGCTTGCGGGAGAGGTCGGCGCGAAGCGCCGGGTGAGGGCTCCCTCGTCATTGGGAATCTCTCCGCAGAGGCACCCTCTCCCCGACCCTCTCCCGCAAGCGGGAGAGGGAGCGCACCGTCTTCCGGCATCACATTAATTCACCGACCGGATCAGGTTCTTGATCTTCTCGGCATGCGGACCGAGATCCTTGGCGAGCTTGTCGAGGTAGGGATCGGCGACCGCCGTAAAACTCTTCTTGTCGACGTTATCGACGATCTTGACGCCCATCTTCTTCAGCTTGTCGCCCGCGGTGCGCTCGAGGTCGAACGCCTTCTGCGGCTCCTTCGTGCTGATCTCGTTGGCGGCGGCCTGCACCCAGCCCTTCTGCTCGGCTGACAGGCTCTGCCAGAGCTTATCGGAGACGAAGACCAGCGCGTTGTTGGCCTCGTGCTCGGTGATGTTGAGGACCGGAGCCACCTCGTAGTGCTTGTTGACGAGATAGACGTTGATGCTGTTCTCGGCGACGTCGACCACGCCGGTTTGCAGCGAGGTGTAGACGCTGCCGAACGGCATATGCACGGTCTGGGCGCCATAGGCCGGGAACATGGTGTCCTCGGTTGCGGTCGCCTGGACGCGGATCTTCAGGTTCTTGATGTCGCCGACATTGTGGATCTCTTTCTTGGAGTACATGTGGCGCACACCCTGCGAGCCCGTGGCGATCACGTGCAGGCCCTGCGTGGTTTCATCGATCATGGTCTTGAGCGCTTCGAACACTTTTGGATCGGCCAGCCCCTTGACCACATGGTTCTCGTCGCGGAACAGGAAGTGCAGCGACATCACGCCGGCCTGCGGCGAGATCGTCGCGGTGTTGGCGGACGAGATGATCGCGAATTCGACGTCGCCCGCCTTCACGAGTTGCAGCACCTGCGGCTCCTGCCCGAGCTGCGCGCCGGGGTACTGGTCGATGATCATGGTGCCCTTGCTCAATTCCTTGAGCTTGTCGGCAAAGAGGTCGCCCGCGATCGAATAGCCGGTGTTGCGCGGCTGGTCATAGGCGAAGCGATAATGCTTCACCTCCTGCGCCCCGGCTCCAGTAACGAACAGCATGGCGGCCATGGCCACCAACCCACGCATGGATCGTGCAATCATCGTTTCCCCCTGTTTTATCGCCCGTCGCTTGAGCGGCTGAGCGTTCGGGTGGCGATCACCCTTTTTCGGTCTTTTGCTCAGTCTGCTTCCCAGTCCTCTGCATGAAGTCGAAGTCGCAGCCCTCGTCGGCCTGCATGATGGTCTCGTTGAACAACCAGGCGTAGCCGCGCCGCGCCTCGTCCGGCGTAGCGGCCGGCTTCAGTGCGGCACGCCGGCGCTCCAGCTCGGCCGCATCGACCAGAAGCTCGATGCTGCGCTTGCCGACGTCGAGTTGGATCATATCGCCGTTCTGCACCAGCGCCAGCGGCCCGCCGACGGCGGATTCCGGCGTGATGTGCAGCACGATGGTGCCGAACGCCGTGCCGCTCATGCGCGCATCCGAAATACGCACCATGTCCTTGGTGCCGCCGCGCGCGAGCTTCTTCGGGATCGGCAGATAGCCCGCCTCGGGCATGCCCGGCGCGCCCTTGGGGCCGGCATTGCGCAGCACCAGCACATCGTCGGCATTCACATCAAGATCGGGATCATCGACCCGCAGGGTCATGTCCTCGACGGATTCGAACACCACTGCGCGTCCGGTGTGCTGCAACAGTTTCGGGCTCGCGGCCGACTGCTTGATCACCGCGCCGCGCGGCGCGAGATTGCCGTGCAGGACGGCAAGGCCGCCTTCCTTCTTGATCGGATTGTCGCGCGGGCGGATCGCGTCCTGGCCGGGCACGTCTTCCGCATTGGCGACGACATCGCGCAGCGTCTGGCCCGCGATCGTCTTCGCATCGAGATCGACGAGGTCGCCGAGCTGCGCCAGCAATTTCGGCACGCCGCCGGCGTGATGGAAATGCTCCATATAGTGCTCGCCCGAAGGCTTGAGATCGACCAGCACCGGCACCTCGCGGCCGAGTTGGTCGAAGGCGGCGAGGTCCAGCCGGTGCGGCGAGCGATGCGCCATCGCCGTCAGATGGATCAGGCCGTTGGTCGAGCCGCCGATGGCTTGCAACACCACCTGCGCATTCCTGAACGAAGCCGGCGTCAAGAGTTCGCTCGGCTTGGGCCCCTTGGTCTTGGCCATCTCGGCGGCAACCCTGCCGCTCGCTTCCGCAAGACGGAAGCGTTCGGCATGCGGCGCGGGAATGGTCGCGCTCATCGGCAGCGACAGGCCCATCGCCTCGATCATGCAGGCCATGGTCGAGGCCGTGCCCATCACCATGCAGGTGCCTACCGATGGCGCGAGGCGACCGTTCACCGCCTCGATCTCGGCATCGTCCATTTCGCCGGCGCGATACTTGCCCCAGAGACGGCGGCAGTCGGTGCAGGCGCCCAGCACCTCGCCCTTGTGGTGACCGACCACCATCGGCCCCACCGGAATGACCACGGTCGGCAAATCGGCGCTGATCGCCGCCATGACCTGCGCGGGAAGAGTCTTGTCGCAGCCGCCGATCACGATCACCGAATCCATCGGCTGGGCCCGGATCATCTCCTCGGTGTCCATCGCCATCAGATTGCGCAGGTACATCGAGGTCGGATGCGCAAAGCTCTCGGCGATCGAGATGGTCGGGAACACGAACGGCATCGCGCCCGACAGCATCACGCCGCGCTTGGCGGCCTCGATGATCTGCGGGACATTGCCGTGGCAGGGATTGTAATCACTATAGGTGTTAGTGATGCCGACGATCGGGCGCTCCAGCGCGTCGTCGGAATAGCCCATGGCCTTGATGAACGCCTTGCGCAGGAACAGCGAGAAGCCGGCATCGCCATAGCTCGTCAGACCCTTGCGCAAGCCACTGCTCATCAAGCCACTCCATTCCGTCTTGCCATTGTGGTACAGCCTGCCCCTTGATTGTCAATAACCCAAGCGACTTTTCCGTCGTTTCGGGATCACGGCACCGCAATATGCCACGATTATTGACAATCCGAGGCTTCCCTGCTCCACAGAAGGACCGGCCAGACGCCGGGAGGCTGAGGGCATGTCCGACACGCACACCGCTGAGACAATGACGGTCCGGCGCGACGATCCGGACAACGTCGTCGCGCGGCTCGAAGAGGACATCATCTTCGGCCGCCTCGCGCCGGGCGCGCGCCTGACCGAGGACGCGCTGATGTCGGCCTATGGCACCTCGCGCCACTTCGTGCGCCAGGCGCTGGTGGACGCGGAGCGGCGCGGCATCGTCCGCCGCGAGAAGAATGTCGGCGCCACCGTGCGGTTCTATTCGTCCGAGGAAGTCCAGCAGATCTACGAGGTCCGGGAGATGCTGACCCGGCAGGCCGCGTTGATGATCCCCCTGCCCGCACCGCCGGCACTCATCGACGAACTGACCGCGTTGCAAAGCCAGTATTGCGCGAAGGCCGACGCGCAGGACCTGCGCGGCATTCACGAGACCAACGACGCTTTCCACCTCGCGCTGTTCGGGGCTTGCGGCAATCCCTATCTGGTGCGCTCACTGCAGGACTACATGAACCTGACGCTGCCGATGCGCGCGAAGAATCTCGCTGATCGCGATGGGCTCGCGCAGTCGCGGCGCCAGCATGAATTGATGATCGAGCTTCTCAAGGGCCGCGACAGCTGGGCGCTCGCCCAGCTCTGCGTCGATCACATGCAGTTCAGCAAGAAGGATTATCTGGCGCGGATTGGGGACGAGGGAGCTGGGCGGTAAGGGGCGCGCACTCGTAAATGTGGGATATCCTCCAACCTGAATCGACGCACCGCGTCAAGACAGGCATCAAGACCTTTTGTCAAGCCATCGAAATAACGCAGAGCCAGACTACATAGGGATCGCGTCCGGCGGCACCTCACCCTTCTTCCTCCCGAATGAAATGACATGACCGAACAGACCCTGGCTGACCCGATCGACCAACGGCAAGAGCTGTCCCGCGGCTTTTCGCGATACCAGTCAATTCTCGTTGCGTTGCTGGCGCTGGTCCAGTTCACGATCATCATCGATTTCATGATCATGTCGCCACTCGGCGCCATCATCATGCCGGCGCTCGATATCTCGGCCGCACAATTCGGCGTGGCGGTCTCGGCCTACGCCTTCAGCGCGGGAATTTCCGGCATCCTGGCGGCAGGCTTTGCCGATCGGTTCGATCGCAAATGGCTGCTTCTATTTTTCTATCTCGGCTTTACCCTTGGAACGGCGCTGTGCGCGATCGCTCCCAACTACCATGTGCTGCTGCTCGGGCGGATCGTCACCGGTCTGTTCGGCGGTGTGATCGGCTCGGTCGTGCTCGCCATCGTGACCGATCTGTTTGCGCTGCAATTGCGCGGCCGCGTCATGGGTTTTGTGCAAACCGCCTTCGCTGCGAGCCAGGTGCTTGGCATTCCGGCCGGTCTTTTTCTCTCCAACCACTGGAGCTGGCACGTCGCGTTCGGCGCATTGGTCGGCCTGTCGGTGATCGGGATGGCCGCCGTGCTGTTCCTGATGAAGCCGGTGAACGGCCATCTCGTGCTGAAGCAGGACAAGAACCCGTTCCAGCATCTGATCGCAACCGTGGCGCAGCCGCGGTATTGGATGGCATTTTCGGTGACGACGCTGCTGGCGACCGGCGGCTACATGCTGATGCCGTTCGGCAGCGCCTACACCGTGCACAATCTCGGCATCGACATCGTTCACCTGCCGACGATCTATCTCGTCTCCGGCCTGTTCAGCATTTTCATCGGGCCGCTGGTGGGACGCGCCAGCGATGCTTTCGGCAAGTATCCCACCTTTGTCTTCGGAAGCGCCATGTCCATCGTCATGGTGCTGATCTACACGCATCTCGGCGAGGTGAGCCTGACGGTCGCGATCCTGGTCAACGTCCTGATGTTCGTCGGCATCTTTTCACGCATGATCCCGTCGCAGGCGTTGATCTCCGCAATCCCGGATCCGGCACAACGCGGCTCCTTCAGCGCGATCGGCGCCTCGCTGCAACAACTCTCCGGCGGGCTCGGCTCCGTGCTCGCCGCCGCGCTGATCGCACAGGATGCCGACGGCACGCTCCGGCATTTCGACCGGCTGGGATACGTTGTCGTTACGACGGCGGTGGTATCGCTGATCCTGATGTACCTGGTGCAGAGGCCCATCGCGGCCCAGGCCGGCAAACGGGTGGTTTGAGGCGACCTTCCTTTCGCCTCTCCCCGCTTGCGGCAGGGCTATCGCATATCGGCTGATCTTGTTGTGGCCGATCCTTCGAGACGCCCGCCTTGGGGCGGGCCCTCAGGATGAGGATGGAATGCGCGGCAGCGGTTTCCACGGGCTCCGATGCCGCTCAGCCTCATCCTGAGGAGACCGCGGAGCGGTCGTCTCGAAGGACGAGGCGCGCGCTCAGGCCGCCCACAAAGGCCGATGCGATAGCCCTGCCGCTCGCGGGGCGAGGGAGCGCACCACCATTGAAGCGATCCCTCGACCTACCGCTTATTCCAGTCGATGATGCGGCTCGCGTCGCCGTCGAACTCATTGCTGCAGAATGCGCCGCCCTGGTAGTGGTCGCCGATCGGGTCCGGCTTCAGCTTGGCTTGCTCCGCCATCGCATGCGCCACATGATCCTCGGAGCGGCCGATCGGGCGATAGCCGAACGCGTAGGCGCGGTGGTTGTCCCACCAGGCGCGCTCGTTCAACGATACGCCGTAGAAGATCTCGAAATGAATATCGGGGTGCTCGAGCCCGATCTGGCAGAGCTGCACCAGATCCTCCGGCTTCAGCCACATCGCGATCCGGCGATGATCAAGCGGCCTCTCGTCGCAATTGCCGATCCGGATGCAGGTCACCTTCAGCCCGTGCTTGTCGGCGTAGAGCGCGCCGACAGCTTCACCGAACACTTTGCTGACGCCATAGCGGCCGTCGGGGCGCACCGTGACGTCGGTGTCGATCCTGCGGTGGCGCGGATAGAACCCGACCGTATGGTTGGACGAGGCGAACACCACGCGCTTGACGCCCTTCCTGTGCGCCGCCTCGAACAGATTATAGCCGCCGATGATATTGGCCTGGAGGATGTCGTTCCAGGGACCTTCGACCGAATAGCCGCCGAGATGGATGATGCCGTCGACGCCCTCGCAGATCGCCTCGACCTGCGCCATGTCGGACAGGTCCGCCGCCCTAAACTTTTCGCTCGGGCCGAGATCGGCGGGCGGGCGGATATCGCTGAGCAACAGGTCCGGATAGATCGGTGGCAGCAGTTTTCGCAAGCGCGTTCCGATTCCGCCCGAAGCTCCCGTCAACAAGATGCGCGGCATGTCTTTCCTCGTATTTAGCGACCGATTTGCCGCCGTAGATATCTGATGATAGCAGACTTGGACAGAGGGAACGCAATAACGAGACCTGCACATGAACGATGCATCGTCCCAATTCCAAGAAAGGCCGCAAGGCTGGCGGCCGGCGACCTATTACCCCGATCCGGCGATAAGTGCACTCGACCCGCGCTTCGAAAAATACTGGCTCAAGCTGTCGGCCGTGGAGCGGCTGACGACCGGCCTGCGCTGGGCCGAAGGCCCGGTGTGGTTCGGCGACGGGCGCTATCTGCTGTGCAGCGACATCCCGAACCAGCGCATCATCAAATGGGAGGAGGAGACCGGCGCCGTCTCGGTGTTCCGCAAGCCCTCGAATTTCGCCAACGGCAACACGCGCGACCGCCAGGGCCGGCTCGTCACCTGCGAGCACGGCGGCCGTCGCGTCACCCGCACCGAGTATGACGGCTCGATCACGGTGCTGATGGATTCCTTTGGCGGCAAGCGCTTGAACTCGCCGAACGACGTCGTGGTGAAGTCCGACGGTTCGATCTGGTTCACCGATCCGACCTTCGGCCTGCTCGGCAATTACGAGGGTTACAAGGCCGAATCCGAGATCGAGCCGAACGTCTACCGGTTTGATCCTGCGACTGGCGAGGCGACCATCGTCGCCGAAGGCGTGTTGGGTCCGAACGGGCTGTGCTTCTCGCCGGCCGAAGAAATCCTCTATGTCGTGGAATCGCGCGGGGTGCCAAACCGCAAGATCCTCGCCTATGACGTCTCCGCGGCCGGTACCACGATTTCCAACAAGCGCGTCTTCATCGATGCAGGTCCGGGCACGCCGGACGGCATGCGCTGCGACGTCGACGGCAATCTCTGGTGCGGCTGGGGCATGGGCGATCCCGAGCTCGATGGCGTCATGGTGTTCGCGCCCGACGGCGTCATGATCGGCCGCATCGCGCTGCCCGAGCGCTGCGCCAATCTCTGCTTCGGCGGCGTCAAGCGCAACCGCCTGTTCATGGCGGCGAGCCAGTCGATCTACGCGCTGTATGTCAACACGCAGGGGGCGGTGGGGGGATAGCCCCCGCCGTCATTGCGAGGAGCTCTTGCGACGAAGCAATCCAGACTGTCTCCGCGGACAGATTCTGGATTGCTTCGCTTCGCTCGCAATGACGACAGGTGACGCTTACGCCGCGTTGAAGCCGGCGACGGCCTTCACCTCGAGGAAGTCCTCGAGGCCGTACTTGCCCCACTCGCGGCCGTTGCCCGACTGCTTGTAGCCGCCGAACGGCGCGGAGCGGTCATTGGGCACGCCCTGGAGGTTGACGTTGCCGGCGCGGATCTGGCGCGCGACGCGCTTGGCGCTCTCGACCGTGTCGGCCGAGACGTAGCCGGCGAGGCCATACGGCGTGTCGTTGGCGATCTGCACCGCCTCGGCTTCGTCCTTGGCGCCGATGATGGTCAGCACCGGCCCGAAGATTTCTTCACGGGCGATCGTCATGTCAGGGGTGACGTCGGCGAAGATGGTCGGGCGGACATAGAAGCCCTTGTTGACGCCCTCCGGCAGGCCCGGACCGCCGGCGACGAGCGTTGCGCCCTCGTCGATGCCCTTCTTGATCAGCCCCTGGATCTTGTCCCACTGGCCGCGGTTGACCACGGGGCCGATGGTGGTGCCTTCGGCACGGGGATCGCCGGCCTTGGTCTTGTCGGCGACCGCCTTCGCGATCGCGGCGACTTCCTTCATCTTCGACAGCGGCACGATCATGCGCGAGGGCGCGTTGCAGGACTGGCCGGAGTTGTTGAACATGTGCATCACGCCGCCGGTCACCGCCTTCTGCAGGTCGGCGCCTTCGAGGATGACGTTCGGCGACTTGCCGCCGAGCTCCTGGCTGACGCGCTTGACGGTCGGAGCCGCGCGCTTGGCAACGTCGATGCCGGCACGGGTGGAGCCGGTGAACGAGATCATGTCGATGTCGGGATGCTCGCTCATGGCAGCGCCGACCTCGGGGCCGAGACCGTTGACGAGATTGAACACGCCCTTCGGCACGCCGGCTTCATGGAGGATTTCCGCGAAGATCAGCGCCGAGGTCGGGGTGAACTCCGACGGCTTCAGGATCATGGTGCAGCCGGCGGCGAGCGCGGGCGCGACCTTGCAGGCGATCTGGTTGAGCGGCCAGTTCCAGGGCGTGATCATGCCGACCACGCCGATCGGCTCGCGCAGCACCATCGCGGTGCCGACCGGTTCCTCGAAATGATAGTTCTTGAGCACGTCGAGCGTGGTCATGAGATGGCCGAGGCCGGCGCCGGCCTGGAGCTTCTCCGCCATCGGCAGCGGCGCGCCCATCTCGTCGGAGACGGCGGCGCCGATCTCCTTGAGGCGCCCCTTGTAGACCTCGATGACTTTCGAGAGCAGCGCAACGCGATCTTCGCGGCTGGTCTGGGAGAAGGTTGCGAAGGCGCGCTTGGCGGCGGCGACAGCCTTGTCGACGTCGACCTTGGAGCCCAGCGCAACCTCGTACATCGCCTCTTCCGTCGCCGGATTGACCACGGCGGTGGATTTCTTGACGGCGGGATCGACCCAGGCGCCGTCGATGTAGAATTGCATGCGATTGACCATCGTTAACCTCTTCTTGGGGGCTTGGGGGCGTTTCGGCAGGCATCCTTGCACGAAAGCGCCTGCAATTGAACCCGCCATATGCGGGGCCAGCGTTGCGGCGGACGGAGGTTATATGAGCCGATGGCGGGAGCGAGGCAAGGTCTCGCCTCACACACGATGTCGTCCCGGCGAAGGCCGGGACCCATAACCACAGGGCGCAGTTGCTTTGCACAGGCGTCGATCACCTGTAGCCACCAATCACCGCCGCGGCGTATGGGCCCCGGCCTTCGCCGGGGCGACGAACTACACCGCCATCTTCCGATGCAGCACCGGCGCGCCGGTGGTGAGGCTTTCGGCCGCATCGATGATGGCGTTAGCGTCGATACCGTAATGGCGGTAGAGGTCCGCGATGCTGCCGGTCTGGCCGAACTGCTCGACGCCGAGCGCCTCGACGCGATGGCCTCGGACGCTGCCGAGCCAGCCAAGTGCCGCGGGATGGCCGTCGATCACGGTCACGATGCCGCAGTCGCGCGGCAACGGCGCCAGCAACTTCTCGATGTGGCTGAGATGCTGCACGCCGCGGCGATCACGCCGCAATTTTCGCGCGGCGGTCCACCCGGAATGCAGGCGGTCGGCCGAGGTGATCGCGAGCAGGCCGATGTCGCGGCGACTCTCGCCGATGAATCCGGTCGCCTCGATCGCTTCGGGCGCGACCGCGCCGGTATAGGCGATCACGAGCTCGACATTGGGCCCGGGCTTGCGCAGCCAGTAGGCGCCGTCGGTGATGCCCTGCTCCAGCTCGGCCGTCATGATGCGCTGCGCCTGCTCGATGCTGCGCGTCGAGAGCCGCAGGTACACCGAACCGCCCTCGCCGGGATCGCGCTGCATATGGCCAAAGCCCCAGCCCATGATCACGGCGAGCTCGTCGACGAAGGCAGGCTCGAACGAGGCGAGCCCGTCCTGCGCCATGCCGATCAGCGGCGTCGCGATCGACTGATGCGCGCCGCCTTCGGGCGCGAGCGTAATGCCGGACGGCGTCGCCGCCACCATGAACCGCGCATCTTGATAGCAGGCATAGTTCAGCGCATCGAGGCCACGCTCGATGAAGGGATCGTAGAGCGTGCCGACCGGCAGCAGCCGCTCGCCGTTGATCTGGTGCGACAGGCCGAGCGCCGAGAGCATGATGAACAGGTTCATCTCGGCGATGCCGAGCTCGAGATGTTGTCCTTTCGGCGAGGCATCCCAGTTGAACGTCGAGGGAATTTTCTCGCTGCGGAATAAGTCCGCCTTCTCGGCGCTTGCGAACAGGCCGCGCCGGTTCACCCAGGGTCCGAGATTGGTCGAGACGGTAACATCGGGCGATGTCGTGACGATACGCCTGGCCAGTTCGCTGTCGCTGCGCGCGATCTCGTTGAGCACGAGGCCAAAACCCTGCTGGGTCGACATCTGCGGCGACGGCTTGAACGCGAGCTGCGACGGCACTTCGACCATCGGCGCGGTGAGCCGGCGGCCGTCCTGGTTGAACGGCACGCGCGCGAGGAAGGCGTCGAGCTCGGCGGCATCCTGGGCGAGACCCTCGTACCTGTCCCATTCGTGGCCCGGACGGATGTTCTGGCTGGCGCGATATTTCTCCATCTGCGCGACGGTCATCAGGCCGGCGTGATTGTCCTTGTGGCCCTGGAACGGCAGGCCGACGCCCTTGATGGTGTAGGCGATGAAGCAGACCGGCCGATCGTGGTCGACGGATTCGAACGCCTCCAGCATGCTCGCCATGTCATGGCCGCCGAGATTCGACATCAGCGCCAGCAGCTCGTCGTCGCTGCGGCGGTCGATCAGTTTTGTGATCGGACCCTGGTCGCCAATCTCGTCGTGCAGGTGCTTGCGAAAGGCCGCACCGCCCTGGAAGCACAGCGCCGCATAGAGCGCGTTCGGGCAATTGTCGATCCAGCGCTTCAATGCTTCGCCGCCGGGCTCGGCAAAGGCCTCGCGCATCAGCCGGCCGTACTTCACGATGACGACGTCCCAGCCGAAATTGCGGAACATGGTCTCGAACTTTTCCCAGAGCCCTTCGCGCACGACGGCATCGAGCGACTGGCGGTTATAGTCCACGACCCACCAGGTGTTGCGCAGCCCGTGCTTCCAGCCCTCGGCAAGCGCCTCGAAGATGTTGCCTTCGTCCATCTCTGCATCGCCGACCAGCGCAATCATCCGCCCTTCGCGGCGATCCTTCATCCAGCCATGCGCCTTGACGTAGTCCTGCACCAGCGAGGCGAACAGCGTCTGCGCAACGCCGAGACCGACCGACCCAGTCGAGAAATCGACGTCGTCGACATCCTTCGTGCGCGAGGGATAGGACTGCGCGCCCTTGAAGCCGCGAAAGTTCTCCAGCTTCTCACGGCTCTGCCGGCCGAACAGATACTGGATGGCGTGGAACACCGGGCTGGCATGCGGCTTCACCGCGACGCGATCCTCGGGCCGCAACACATGAAAATACAGCGCCGACATGATGGTGGCGAGCGAAGCAGACGAAGCCTGGTGACCGCCGACCTTCAACCCATCCGCGTTGGTCCGGATATGGTTGGCGTGATGAATGGTCCAGGACGACAGCCACAGCGCCTTGCGGCTAAGGGCGGAAAGGATTTCGAGACGAGCGGAATCAACGGGCATGGCGATGCTCCGGCAAATAAGGCCCCGATCATACGCCTGCCGGCTGCGCCAGATTTCTCAATTTTTCGCGCCATACCCGCCCGTATTGGGATATTTTACCAGTCTATGCCCATGGAACACAGGTTTCATCCCAATGCCCGAGCTCGACGCCATCGACCGCAAGATCCTCGCTTTGCTCCAGAACGACAGCCGGCTGACCATGCAGGAGCTCGCCGACAAGGTCGGGCTCTCGGTCTCACCCTGCCATCGCCGCGTCAAGCTGCTGGAGGAGCGCGGCGTTATCTCGCGCTATATCGCGACCGTCGACCAGAAGGCGCTGGGACTGCATGTCAGCGTCTTTATCTCGATCAAGCTGGCGCGGCAGAAGGAGGAGGACCTCAACCGCTTTGCGCGCGCGATCTCGAAATGGGACGAGGTGCTGGAATGCTATCTGATGACCGGAAACCGCGACTACCTGCTCCGCGTGGTGGCGGCCGACCTCGCCTCCTACGAGACCTTCCTCAAGACCAAGCTGACCCGGCTCGACGGCATTGCCTCGATCGAGTCGAGCTTTGCACTGAGCCAGGTGAAGTATTCGATCGCGCTGCCGGTGTAGGGCCTCCGACTCCCCGTCATTGCGAGCCAACGGGTCCGCGCAAAGCGCGGCCCGATGACAGGCTCCGCGAAGCAAGCCAGAACCTCTCCGCGTCGGCAGCCTGGATTGGTTCGCTTCGCTCGCAATGACGGGTGCTATCGCCAGGGCTGCACGACAATCTTGGTGCGCGTCTCGGGATCGGCGTCAGGCGTTCGGCGAACGCTCTTCCAGGATCAGGAGCTGGGCCCGGCGGATGCGTTCGCGATGGGCGATGTAGAGACCACTTGCGACGATGAAGGCAGCACCAGTGATGGTCCAGACGTCGGGCAATTCGCCGAAGATGAAGAAGCCCAGAATGCTGACCCAGAGCAATTGCGTGTAGGAGAACGGCGCCAGCACCGAGGCATCGCCATAGCGATAGGCGAGCACGATGATCCACTGGCCCACCGTGGACGCAACACCGATCACGATGCCAAGCCCGATCGCGGTCCAGCTCGGCGTCACCCAGACGAACGGCACCATCACGGAGAGGATCGCAACGCCGGTGAGCGCGGAATAGGCCATCGTGGTGACGACGGCTTCGCGCCCGCTGATCATGCGCGTCAGGATCAGTGCAGCAGCCCAGCAGAACGCCGAGATGATCGGGAAGACGGCGGCGACGTGAAACGCGCTCGAGCCAGGCCGCAAGATGATCATCACGCCCATCAACCCTATTGCCGTCGCGATCCAGCGGCGCATGCCGACCTTCTCGCTGAGGAAGATGATCGACAACGCAGTGACGAACAGCGGCGAGACGAAGCCGGTGGCCGAGGCTTCCGCGATCGGCAGGAAACCGAGGCCAGTGATGAAGAAGAGCGAGGAGCCAAGCAGCGCGGCGCCCCGCATCAGCTGCAAACCGAGCCGCTGGGTATGCATCGCATAGAGCGGCGAGCGCGGCAGCATCACCGGCGTGAACATCAGCGCGAACGTGACGAAGCGGATCCAGGTGATCTCGATCGAAGGCAGGCTCGTCGACAGATATTTCGCGGTAATGTCGGAGCAGCCGAGGAACACGGTCGACAACAGCACCAGCGCAATGCCCTTGAAGGGATGATCGACGCGCGCGGGTGCGCGGCGGCCAACCTTCTTCTTTTCGGGCATAGGCATGGAAATACTATCGAGCCTTGCGGCTGCGGCGGGCGGCGGAGTCACGGCTGGAACTCTGGAAAATGCGAATCGTGAGCGGCCGTAAAAAACGACAAATGCGCCGCTTTCACAACTTCAGAAAACAGGATGCCGATATGCGCCGATCGCCGCGCGCGTCAATATTCCATTAACAATGCGCGTTATTCCATTAACAATGCGCGTTGCTGCACTACAGCATGGGCAGGCCGCGCGGCTTGGGACCGCGCGGGAACGCCGCGTCCAACGCCGCAGTCTCGTCTTTCGTCAGCACGAGATCGCCGGCTGCCGCGTTTTCGCCCGCGTGTTCCGCGGACGATGCCTTCGGAATTGCGAACACCGTAGTTGCCCGGGTAAGGAAGCTCAGCGCGACCTGGTGCGGCGTCGCACCACGTGTTTCCGCAATGCGCGCTAGCACTGCGCCGCCCTTGCTGTTGCTCGTCGGGAAATCGTCATGACCGAATGGCGAATAGGCGACCACCGCTGTGCCGTGCCGCTCGCACCAGGGGATCACCGCGTGCTCGATCGCGCGTTGCTTCAGATGATAGAGCACCTGATTGCAGGCGATCCTGCCCTCGCCTGCGATGTCGAGAATCTCGTCGAGATCGTCGGCATCGAAATTGGAAACGCCCCAGGATTTGATCTTGCCGGTCTTCACCAGTTCCTCGAACGCGGCGACGGTGTCTTCCAGCGGATAGGAACCGCGCCAATGCAAGAGATAACAATCGAGCCGGTCGGTCTTGAGCCGCTTCAGCGAGCGCTCGCAGGCGGCAATGGTGCCGCGGCGCGAGGCGTTGCTCGGCAGCACCTTTGAGACAAGGAACACTTCTTC
This sequence comes from Bradyrhizobium hipponense, assembly GCF_008123965.1. Taxonomy (GTDB): domain Bacteria; phylum Pseudomonadota; class Alphaproteobacteria; order Rhizobiales; family Xanthobacteraceae; genus Bradyrhizobium; species Bradyrhizobium hipponense. The sequence goes on from NZ_VSTH01000013.1 coordinate 124,313, forward strand.
ACGGCGGCCCGCGATCGCGTCCGCAATGACGAGCTCGGCGTCGCCGTACATCTCGGCGGTGTCGATATGAGTCATGCCGAGATCGAGCCCACGCTGCAGCGCCGTGATCGCGCGCTTGCGGTCGCCATGGTCGAGATACCAGGTGCCCTGCCCGATGACGGAGACGTTGGCGCCGGTCTCGCCGAAGGGATTTGTGTTCATGTTCTTCTCCGCTGCCGATCTCTCGTCCAAGCAACCACGACGGAGCTCAAGAGTTCAGTTCACCGAGATGCGTGACCAGCAAGCTCTCCAACGAGGCATCATATGGGACAGCGTTGCGGCCGTCGATTGCTGCGGGTGTCATCGCAGAATTCGTGTACAGCTACGTCCACACCGTCATTGCGAGCGTAGCGAAGCAATCCAGACTGGCTCCGCGAAAAGACTCTGGATTGCTTCGCTGCGCTCGCAATGACAATGGAAAGAGCCGGTCTTAACCCGCTGCGCCCGCGAGCTTGGCCTGCTTTGGCGGCGCGGCCTCGCTCGTCGCGATCAGGCGCTTCAGCTCGGGGATGCAGGAGCCGCAATTGGTGCCGGCCTTGAGTTTTGTGCCGATCTCGGCAGCCGTGCGCGCGCCGGCGGAGATGGTGTCGCAGATCGTGCCGCGGCCGACGCCGAAGCAGGCGCAGACGATGGGGCCGGTCGAGGCGGCGCCCTCGCCGGACTTGCCGGACAGCAGCATGCGGCGCTCTTCGTCGGTGACGTGATCGGCCACGAACAGGCTCTTCACCACCTCCCAGTCGCCGGCGTCGTGGGCGGGGCCGACGAACAGGCAGGTCTCGATGCGATCGCCCGCGAACGAGGCGGCGCGATAGACGCCGCCACCGAAATCGCGATAGTCAGCGACATCCTCGCCGGCGACGCCGTCGAGCCAGGCCGGCCAGCGCGCGAGATCGGCATTGTCCGCGAAGAGATAACCGAAGCCGCCGGCGACGCTGACGCGCGTCCACAACAGGTTCGGCGGCAGGTCGAGCTGCTTGCGCGACAGCGCGAAGCCGCGGAAGACGTATTCATACGGCGTGATCGCAGCCGGCGTCGCTTTCGATTCCGGCTGCCCCGAGAACGGATCGGTGAAAGACTGCACCAGCGCGCCGACGCGGCCGTGCGAGGCGTTCATTGCGCTCCAGTGGATCGGCGCGAACAGCGTGCCGCGCTGCTGCCGCTCGCTGACGACGACCTTCAGGATGCACTGGCCGTAGTCGGTGGTGATGCGGGCAAAGCCATCATGGACGACGCCGAACTTGTTGGCATCGTCGGGATGGATCTCGACGAACGGCTCGGGCAGATGCGCGCCGAGCCGCTGGCTCAGGCCGGTGCGCGTCATGGTGTGCCACTGATCGCGGATGCGCCCGGTGTTGAGCCGCAGCGGGCGCGAGGCGCCGGTTTCGCCGCGCAGCGCCGGCACCTCCGGCGCGATGAAGCGGCCCTTGCCGTCATTGGTGAAGAAGCCGCCGCTCGCGAAGAAGCGCTCGCCGGGCGCCCCGCCTTCGCGCGCGGGCCACTGCACGGGCTTCAATGCGTCGAAGGCCTCGTCGGACAACGCGGTGAGCGCGCCGATGTCAAAATCGCGGCTGCCATCGTTCTCGAACGCCGAAAGCGCGGCATGTTCGCGGAAGATATCCGCGGCCGATCTGTAATTGAAGCTGTCGCCGAAGCCGAGGCGCTTGGCGGTTTCGCTGAGGATCCACCAGTCCGGCCGCGCCTCGCCCGGCGCCGGCAGGAACGAGCGCTGGCGCGAGATGCGGCGCTCGGAATTGGTCACGGTGCCCGACTTCTCGCCCCAGGCGAGCGCCGGCAGCAGCACGTGCGGGCCAGCGTCGACGGTGTCGTTGGAAAGCACATTCTCGGACACTACGAACAGTTCGAGCTTCTTCAGCGCCTCGCGCACGAAGTCCGCATCGGGCAGCGACACCGCCGGATTGGTGCCCATCACCCACAACGCCTTGACCTCGCCGCGGTCGATGGCTTCGAACAGCTGCACCGCCTTCAGCCCCTCGTGGGTGGCGATGCGCGGCGCCTTCCAGAACCGCCGCACGCGATCGATGTCCGGCGGCGTGAAGTTCATATGCGCGGCGAGCTGGTTGGCGAGGCCGCCGACTTCGCGGCCGCCCATCGCATTGGGCTGGCCGGTGAGCGAGAACGGCGAAGCGCCCGGCTTGCCGATACGCCCGGTGGCAAGATGGCAGTTCAGGATCGCGTTGACCTTGTCGGTGCCCTGCGCCGACTGGTTGACGCCTTGCGAATACAGCGTCACGACGCGCGGCGTGTCGCGGAACATCTTGAAGAAGCTCGCGACATCCTGCTCGGTGAGGCCGGTGGCAAGCGCGGTCGCAGTGACGTTGCCGGCAATGCTGCGCGCACGGGCCAGCGCGTCATCAAAGCCGGAGGTGTTCTCTGCGATATAGTCCTGGTCCAGTGCACCGTTGTCGGCGAGATGGACAAAGAGACCTGAGAATAGCGCGGTGTCGGTGCCGGGCTTGAGGCCCAGAAACAGATCGACATCGCCGGCCGTGTCGGTGCGGCGCGGATCGATCACGATCATGCGCGCGCCGCGCTCCTGCCGATTCCTCAGCATGCGCTGGAACAGCACCGGATGGCACCAGGCGGCGTTCGAGCCGACGAAGACCAGAAGATCGGCCTCGTCGAGATCCTCGTAGCAGCCGGGCACGGTATCGGCCCCGAAGGCGCGGCGATGGCCGGCGACGGAGGAAGACATACAAAGCCGCGAGTTGGTGTCGACGTTGGCCGTGCCGACGAAACCTTTCATCAGCTTGTTGGCGACGTAATAGTCCTCGGTGAGAAGCTGGCCGGAAAGATAAAATGCGACCGCGTCCGCGCCGTCGCGCGCAACGATGTGCTGCATGCGATGGGCGACATGATCGAGCGCATCGCTCCAGGCGACGCGTTCGAGCACGCCCTTGCAGCGGATCATCGGATAGAGCAGCCGGCTTTCCAGCCCCACGGTCTCGCCGAGCGCCGAGCCCTTCGAGCAGAGCCGGCCGAAATTGGCGGGATGATCGGGATCGCCTGCGATCGCCGCGCCGCCGTTGCCGTCGGGCGTCGCCAGCACACCGCAGCCGACGCCGCAATAGGGGCATGTCGTCTTGGTGGTGCGCAGCGTGGGATCAATCACCGTCATCTCGAGCCGCCCCGTTAAGCTGCTTTGGAGGGACGCGCGAGCGCGCGGCCGAACATCATGTCCGTGCGGATTGCTACAACCTTTTCGCGATTGCGGATCAGCTCGAGATACCAGAGCGCATCGATGGTATCGCCGATCAGCACGGCGCCGGTGAGCCGGCCGTCGGCGATGACGAGCTTCTTGTAGGTGCCGCGCCTGCGGTCGGTGAGGACCAGGCTCTCGCTGCCCTCCCCGCCCATGAAGTCGCCGGCGGAAAACACGCTGACGCCCGAGACTTTCAGATTGGTCGAGACCACGCTGCCCTGGTAGGAAGCAGGCCGGCCGGCAAGATGCCGCGCCAGCACCCGCGCCTGCTCATAGGCCGGCTCGACCAGGCCATAGCAGATGCCGCGATGTTCGGCGCATTCGCCGAGCGCGTAGATGTCGGGCGAGCCCGTCTGCATCTCATCGTTGACGACGATGCCGCGGTTGACCGCGATGCCGGCGTCCTTGGCCAGCGCGACGTTGGGCCTGATGCCGGCGGCGAAGATCACGGCGTCGGCTTCGATGCGGCTGCCGTCGGCGAGCTCGACGGCTTCGACGTGCCCCTCACCATGGATGCGGGCGGTCGAGGCATTGAGGAGTATGCGGATGCCCTTGCGCTCGACCAGCGTCTTGAGCAGGTCGGCGGCCGGCAGATCGAGCTGGCGCTCCATCAGCCGGTCCATCAGATGCAATAGCGTCACCGGCGCACCGGCCTTGGCCAGCCCATAGGCCGCTTCGAGCCCGAGCAGGCCGCCGCCGACCACGACGACGCGCTTCTTGGCCGCGGCGAGCGTCAGCAGCAGGTCGACGTCGCGGGTGTCGCGGAAGGTGTGCACGCCGGCAAGGTCGGCGCCTGATACGTTCAGCCGCAGCGGCGTCGAGCCGGTGGCGAGCACGAGTTTGGAATATTCCATGCTCTCCTCGCCTTCGATCTTAAGCTCGCGGCGACCGGTATCGATCTCGGTGACACGATAGCCATAGCGCACCGTGACGCCGCGATGGCGCCACCAGTCGGCCGGCCTGAGCTCGATCTCGTGCGAGCCGGTCTCCCCGGCAAGCACGGAGGAGAGCAGCACGCGGTTGTAAGCGAGCCGCGGCTCTTCGCCGATCACGGCGACCGCGTAGCGGCCGAGCGAGGTCTTGGCGAGTTCATCGACCAAACGCGCGGCCGCCATACCGTTACCGACGATGACGAGCGGTTCACTCACGAGACATCTCCTATTCAGCGGCCTGCGGCTGCGCGCCGTAGGCCTCGGAAATCATGAAGCCGGACAGCACGCCGTAGGCGTCGGTCCAGGCTTTTGCCAGTTCGGGCGTCCAGGCTTCGCCGAGACCCTTTTCCAGGGTCCACAGCAAGGTCGCGCCGACCACCGGATAGTGCTCGGCCTTGGCGCCGTAAGCGACGTGACGCTTGGCCAGCGCCGAGGCCGCGGGAAGGATTGATTCCAGGTTCGACAGGCCGCCGACGACGGCGGCGAGCATGCCCATCAGCTTCTTGCGCTGCTCGGTCATGTCCTCGGGAAACATCGCGCGCACGGACGGCGCCACCTCGAACAGGCGATCGTAGAACAGCACCGCAGCCTGCGCGGAAATCGGCGCGACCTTGGAAAAGCTCTGCTGGACGAGGGTGATCTGTTCGGGCGTCATGATGTTCTCCTGGCTGTTAGGTCCGCCTTTGTCCGCGCCATTGCGGAAAAAGTTCATGGGTCAAACTTTCCGGCCAATGCTTCTCCCCGCGTACGGGAAGAAGCGAGATTCGTACCAAGTGTTAGGCTCGCACCAAGAGTCAGACCCGCGCTTCGGCGAGGCTTGGCGCGCCTTCACCCTGCGGGCTGCGACGCAGGTAGAACCACCAGGTCAGCGCGAGGCAGGAGGCGTAGAAAGCGAGATAGATCGCGAGCGCGAGCTGCGGTCCGCCGGTCAGGGCGATCGACTTGCCGAAACCGCTCGGGATCAGATAGCCGCCGACGGCACCGACCGCGCCGATGAAGCCGACCGCCGCACCGCTCTCGATGCTCGCCGTCTTCATGGCCAGCGCACGCGCCACATCGCCCTGGCCGCGCACCTTGAACAGGTTCTGCTCGCGAAAGATCGAGGGGATCATGCGGTAGGTCGAGCCGTTGCCGATGCCCGTGGTCACAAACAGGATCAGGAACATTGACAGGAAGCCGATAAAATCCTTTTGCCCGACGAAATAGACCACGCCGACCGTCGCCGCCGCCATCGCAATGAAATTCCAGAATGTGATGATGGAGCCACCGATCTTGTCGGCGAGCCAGCCGCCCAACGGCCGCGACAGCGATCCGACGAGAGGCCCGAGGAATGCGATCGCGATCGTCACCGTGGGGAATTGCGTCTTGATTAGCAGCGGGAATGCCGCGGAATAGCCGATGAAGGATCCGAACGTGCCGATATAGAGATACGCCATGATCCAGGTGTGCTTGCGCTTGACCACCGCGAGCTGGTTCTTGATCGACGACTTGGCCGTGGTGAGATTGTTCATGAAGAACACCGCGCCGAACACCGCGATCGCGATCGGCAGCACCCACATCAGACCGGCGTTCTGAAGGAAGACGCCGTCGACGGGGCTCGCCTGGAACAGATTGATGACGGCGAGCGTCATCAGGATCGGGGTCAGCAGCTGCACGCTGGAGACGCCGATATTGCCGCCGGCCGCGTTCAGGCCGAGCGCCCATCCCTTCATCCGGTCGGGGAAGAAGAACGAGATGTTGGTCATGCTGGAGGCGAAGTTGCCGCCGCCGAGGCCCGCGGTCGAGGCAATCAGCAGCATCAGCCAGAACGGCGTGTCGGGCTCGCTCACGAAATAAGCGAGCGACAGCGTCGGGATGAACAAGATCGCCGCGCTGAAGATGGTCCAGTTGCGGCCGCCGAAAGTCGTGACCGCGAACGTATAGGGAAAGCGCATCAAGGCGCCGATCAGTCCCGGCACCGCGACGAGCTGGAACAGCTGGTCGGTGGTGTAATGGAAGCCCGCCTGCGGCAGCTTGGTGGTGACGATGCTCCAGATCAGCCACACCGAGAAGCCGATATGCTCGGCCACGATCGACCAGATCAGGTTGCGTCGCGCGATGGTCTTGCCAGTCGCATTCCAGAACGCCTCGTCTTCGGGGCGCCAGTCTGAAATCCATGTGGAGTTCAGAGTCGGATTCTTCGTCATTGAGTATCCCTTCTAGGCTCACCGCTGCGCCGTTGCAGGCTCAGCCTCCAGGCAAGGAGGCGCGCGCCGAGGCCAAGCCCCGGTGGCGAGTTCACGATGCTGATTGATGATGTTGAGGGACGTCGTCGTTGGCGTCAGAAAGGGTGCTTCAATTTCCGTGCCAATTGCGCGCGATTGGGAAATACAGAGAATTCAGGGGCTTATTCGCGTTGCCCGAAGCTTTTGCAGGCAGATTTCGCATGCAAATTTTGCGATTCGCTCAATCCTTGTGCGGCGCACAAGAATTGAGCGCGATGTCTGTTATTTGTGCGAGCACGTCACGTGTTAACGACGCGCTTACGCGGCTTCGACGAAGCGGTGTCGCTCATAGAGGAATTCGAGCACGCGCTGCCGGCACTTCAGATAGGTGGTGTTGGTGGCGAGCTCGAGCCGCTTGCGCGGGCGCGCCAGCGGCACCTCCAGCACCTCACCGATGCGCGCGGACGGACCGTTTGTCATCATCACGATGCGGTCGGAGAGCAGCACGGCCTCGTCGACATCGTGGGTGATCATCAAAATGGTGTTGCCGAGCTTCTGGTGCAGCGCCATCACCGAATCCTGGAGATGCGCGCGGGTCAGCGCGTCGAGCGCGCCGAAGGGCTCGTCGAGCAGCAGCACCTTCGGCTCCATGGCGAGCGCGCGGGCAATGCCGACGCGCTGCTTCATGCCGCCACTGACTTCCGAGGGGCGTTTGTCCTTGGCATGCGCCATCTGCACGAGGTTGAGATTGTGCATGACCCAGGCGTCGCGTTCGGCGCGCGACTTGGTCCTGGCAAAGACCTTGTCGACGCCGAGCCTGACGTTCTCGTAGACAGTGAGCCAAGGCAGCAGGCTGTGGTTCTGGAACACCACGGCGCGGTCGGGACCCGGCGAGTTGACCTCGCGGTTCTCCAGCAGCACGCCGCCGGTGGTGGCGCCGGTCAGGCCTGCGATGATGTTCAGCAGGGTCGACTTGCCGCAGCCGGAATGGCCGATGATCGAAACGTATTCGCCCTTCTCGATCGTCAGGCTGATGTCCTTCAGCACCTCCGTGGAGGCGGCGCCGCGGGTAAAAATCTTGTCGATGTGGTCGAGCTTCAGATAGGCGGTCATGTGCTCTCTCCCCTCAGTTCTGCGCGGTGCCGCGGGTGACGATCTTGCCGAGGCCTGCGATCAGGCGGTCGAGCACGAAGCCGATGATTCCGACGTAGAACAGTGCCAAGATGATCTCGCTGATGTGCGAGGAATTCCAGGCATCCCAGATGAAGAAGCCGATGCCGACGCCGCCGATCAGCATCTCCGCCGCGACGATCGCAAGCCACGACAGGCCGATGCCGATGCGAAGCCCCGTGAAGATATAGGGCGCCGCCGCCGGGATCATGATCTTGCCGAAGAACTCGAGCGGATTGAGCTGCACCACTGCCGCGACGTTGCGATAGTCCTGCGGAATGTTGCGGACACCGACCGCGGTGTTGATGATGATCGGCCAGATCGAGGTGATGAAGATGACGAAGATCGCCGAGGGCTGGCCGTCGCGGAACGCCGCGAGCGACAGCGGCAGCCAGGCCAGCGGCGGGATTGTGCGCAGCACCTGGAACAGCGGATCGAGCCCGCGCATCGCCCAGACCGATTGCCCGACCAGCACACCGAGCGCGATGCCGGCGACCGCGGAGAGCGAATAGCCGAGCGCGACGCGCTGCAGGCTGGCGGAGAGATGCCAGAACAGACCCTTGTCGATGCCGCCATGGTCGAAGAACGGATCGAGGATCAGCTCCTTGGTGTCCTTGAACACCTTTGATGGCGGCGGCAGCGCCGAGCCCGCGCGGCGGCAGATGAGCTCCCATACCAGCGCCAGCAGCGCGACCACGACCAGCGGTGGGATGACGCGAACGGCGGTCTCCCTCGCCATCCGCGCGTATGTCTCGCTCCGTGGCGGCCGCTTCGGCGTCATCGCGACGACCGGCGCGGCGGGACCCGCAGGCGTCGCGGTCTCAATGTCCATCTTGGTGGCAGGCATGTTCATTGCAATCTCTCTCCGGCTTCGCAAGGACGATGCGGCCGCCCACCGGGCGGCCGCTGGCTCCCATCAGACTTCGACGCGCTTGATCGCGAGCGATTTCAGATAGGCGGCCGGATTTTCGGGATCGAACACCTTGCCGTCGAAGAAGGTCTCCTTGCCGCGCGAGGTCGAGGTCGGGATCTCGGAGGCTGCGACACCGAGCGTCTTGGCCGCATCGCGCCACATGTCTTCGCGGTTGACCTTCGCAATCAGCGCCTTGCTGTCGAAGGTCGGCTCGTACTTGCCCCAGCGGATGTCCTCGGTCATGAACCATAGGTCGTGGCTCCTGAACGGATAGGAGGCGAAGTCGCGCCAATACTTCATGACGTGCGGCGAATTCTCGACCACCTTGCCGGGAAGACCGTAATCGAACTTGCCGGCGGTGCGGTCGAGCACGTCTTCAACCGGGCAGTTCATCCACTGCCGCTTGCCCATGATCGCCGCGAGCTCGGGCTTGTTCTCGGCCTTGTCGGACCATTGCTGGGCCTCCATCACGGCCATCAACATCGCCTTGGCGGCCTTCGGATATTTGTCGACGAAGGCTGCTCGCATGCCGAAAGATTTTTCGGGATGCTTGTTCCAGAGTTCGCCGGTCGTGACCGCCGTGTAGCCGATATTCTGGTGGATCAGCTGCAGGTTCCAGGGCTCGCCGACGCAGAAGCAGTCCATGGTGCCGACCTTCATGTTGGCCACCATCTGCGGCGGCGGCACCACGATGGTTTCGATGTCCTTGTCGGGATCGATGCCGCCGGCCGCGAGCCAGTAGCGGATCCAGAGGTCATGCGTACCGCCGGGGAAGGTCATCGCCGCCTTCACGGACTTGCCGGAGGCCTTCTTCTTCTCCAGGGCAGCCTTGAACGGAGATGCATCGACGCCGAGCTTGAGATCGGCATACTCGTTCGCAACGGAGATGCACTGGCTGTCGAGATTGAGCCGCGCCAGAATGTACATCGGCGTCGGCTGGTTGTTCTGCGTCACCTTACCGGCCGAGATCAGATACGGCATCGGGGTGAGAATATGCGCGCCGTCGATGCCGTTGCCTTCGGACCCCAGCACGAGGTTGTCGCGCGTGGTGCCCCAAGACGCCTGCTTCTGCACGTCGACGTCGGGCATGCCGTATTTGGCGAACAGGCCCTTGTCCTTGGCGACGAACAGCGGGCCCGCGTCGCTCAGTGCGATGAAGCCAAGCTTGGCGCCCTTGACCTCGGGGCCCGCATCCTGCGCGAACGCGCCGGCAGGGAAATTCAGCTTAACTGCGGCGAGAAGTGCGGCGGTGCTGCCGGTCGCCTTCAACAATTGGCGGCGGCTGAGGCCACTCTCCGAGGGCCGGCGAATGCGCTTGGTCATAACTGGTGTCGTCCTTTGCGTCGTTGCGAATGATTGCGTCAGTGCACACGAGCAGCCCGTCCGTCCGGCGACGCCTGAAGCAGCGCATGCGAACGCGCGACGGGGAAACCCCGCCTGGTGGCGTCGGCAATTCGGATGAGAAGTCTCGCGGGACGGCTTCAATGGCGTCGGCCTGGAACTATTCAAGCTTCATGCCAAGCGCGCTGTGGCGGAAAACCTTGGCTAGTGAGTGGGTTACGAAGGCTGTGCCAGACTGTCGCAGGCGTTGTTCCGCACGGGAAATTTGCGATCTGCCCACTCGGTGTGCAGCGCACAAAACTTATGCAATCGCTTAAGCAAAGGGCCGCAGCGCACGCAAAAGCCGGACCAGCGAGCGCACCATCTATTTGATATCACTTTATTTTCTTAACCGATCAACCCGGCACGCAATTTGCATTTCCATGGACGTCAACGATGACTGCGGCTTTGCCGCATTGTTGCGGCCGCTGGCGGCTGCAGCCCGGAAGCTCAACAGCCTTACGGCCTCCCCGGCTCGGTCGTCGTGACGCGATTCCCAAGGCTTCCAAAGTTCTCCAGACCTCGTGCGCGGCAACCTGTCCGCACGGCCAATGATGTTCAGCCGCGCTCCTGGGCGTGGCGATCCCACTTACGAAGCAAAAGGAACCATTGATGTCGTATCTCGCGCCTTCGGAATTCGTCACCAAGATGGTGGATGCAGGCGAATCCAAGATCTTCATGTCCACCCGGGATACCATCATCCGGGCCTACATGGCCGGCGCCATCCTCGCGCTGGCGGCATGGTTCGCCGTCACCATCAACGTGAACACGGGCCAGCCGCTGATCGGAGCGCTGCTGTTTCCGGTCGGATTCGCCATGCTGTACCTGCTCGGCTTCGATCTCCTGACGGGCGTGTTTGTTCTCTCGCCGCTGGCGCTGATCGACAAGCGCCCGGGCGTCACGCTTGGCGGCCTGCTGCGAAACTGGGGCCTCGTCTTCGTCGGCAACTTCGCCGGCGCCTTCACCGTGGCCTTCATGATGGCGTTCGTCACCACGTTCGGCTTCACGCAGGACCCGGACAAGGTCGGCGCCGCCATCGGAAACATCGGCGAAGGGCGAACGCTCGGCTATGCCGCGCACGGCGCCGCCGGCATGGCGACCCTGTTCATGCGCGGAATGCTCTGCAACTGGATGGTCTCGACCGGCGTCGTCGGCGCCATGATCTCGACCTCGGTCTCCGGCAAGGTCATCGCGATGTGGATGCCGATCCTGGTGTTCTTCTACATGGTGTTCGAGCATTCCGTCGTGAACATGTTCCTGTTCCCGTCGGGCCTGATGCTGCACGCAAAATTCTCGATCATGGATTATCTGATCTGGAACGAGATCCCGACCGTGCTCGGCAACCTCGTGGGCGGTCTCGCCTTCACCGGCATGACCCTCTACGCCACGCACGTCATGACCCTGCCGAAGCGCCAGGCCGGCAAGGCTACGCCGCCCCGCGTTGCGGCCTGATCGAACATATCTCGACAGAGGAGCCTCGTCCGGTCAGGGTGAGGCTCCCCTCTCCCGGCAGGGCGATCGCATCTGAAAAAGAAGTCGGTGTGCGGTTTGCTTGTGGCCGATCCTTCGAGACGCCCGCTTTGGCGGGCTCCTCAGGATGAGGTCTTGTTTCGCGGCGAAATCTTAGACCCTAATGGTGAGGAGCCCGCCAAAGCGGGCGTCTCGAACCATGCAGGCCGAGCACTTTCATGGCCCGCCTCTCCCGGTGATGACGATGACCCGCGGACTCCTGATTTCGGTCGGCCAGCACTCCGATAGGGGTCGCAAGCCTATCAACCAGGATTTTCACGGCGTCCTGATTCCGGAAGAGCCTCAGCTCAGCCTGAAGGGTATTGCGGCCGTTCTGGCCGACGGGATCTCGAGCAGCACAGTGAGCCAGATCGCCAGCGAGTCGGCGGTCAAGAGCTTCCTGATGGATTATTACTGCACGTCGGAAACCTGGACGGTGAAGACGTCCGCCCGCCGCGTGCTGGATGCAACCAATTCCTGGCTCCACGCGCAGACGCGCAAGAGCCAATATGCCTATGACCGCGACAAGGGCTACGTCTGCACCCTCAGCGCCATGGTCATCAAGGCGACCACCGCGCACATCTTCCACGTCGGCGATTGCCGCATCTACCGCGTCGCCGGCAAGGCGCTCGAGCAGTTGACCGACGATCACCGCATCATCGTATCGTCGGAGCAGACCTATCTCGGCCGTGCGCTCGGCATCAACCCGCAGCTCGAGATCGACTACCAGGCCTTCGAGATCGAGGCCGGCGACACCTTTATCCTGGCAACCGACGGCGCCTACGAATTCGTCGATCATCGTTTCATCACGAGCGCGCTTAGCGAACACGCGGCCGAACTCGACGAGGCGGCGAAGGCGATCGTCGACGAAGCATATCGGCGCGGCAGCGACGACAACATCACCGTCCAGATCCTCCGCGTCGATGCGGTGCCGCAGCGCGACCCAACCGGCATCTTCAACCAGACCTCCGAACTGCCGCTTCCTCCGCTGCCCGAGCCGCGGGCGATGTTCGACGGCTACCGGATCGTCCGGGAGATCCACGGCAGCAGCCGCAGTCATATCTATCTTGCCGTCGATGCGGAGACCGACGCGCCGGTCGCGCTCAAGCTGCCGTCGATCGACCTGCGCGACAATGCCGCCTATCGCAAGCGCTTCCTGATGGAGGAATGGATCGCGCGCCGGATCGACAGCCCGCACGTGCTGAAGCCGCTGTCGCAGTCGAGACGGCGCAGCTATCTCTACGTCGCGACCGAATTCATCGAAGGGCAGACCCTCAAGCAGTGGATGACCGATAATCCGCGCCCCGATCTCGAAACCGTCCGCGGCCTGGTCGAGCAGATCGCCGCGGGCTTGCGCGCCTTCCACCGCATGGAGATGCTGCATCAGGATCTCAGACCCGACAACATCCTGATCGACAGGACGGGCACCGCGAAGATCATCGACTTCGGATCGGTCAGGGTGGCAGGCGTCACCGAGGCGGCGCCGCTAGGTGAGGCCGACGAAATTTTGGGCACGGTCCAATACACGGCGCCTGAATATTTTCTCGGCGAAGGCGGCTCGCCGCGCTCCGACATGTTTTCGCTGGCCGTGATCTGCTACCAGATGCTCACGGGAAAGCTTCCCTACGGCAGCCAAATCGCCAGGATCCGGCGCAAGGCGGACGTGCGGAGGCTCCAGTATCGCCCAGCCGGCGACGACCGCAACGTGCCTGCGTGGGTCGATGGCGCACTCAGGCGCGCTCTGCATCCGGATCCCTACAAGCGGCACGAGGATCTGTCCGAATTCGTCTTCGAGCTGCGCTCGCCCAATCCGGCCTATCTCGACACGCGGATCACGCCGCTCTTGGAGCGCAGCCCGCTGATGTTCTGGAAATTGACCACTGCGGCGCTCGCCTGCACAGTCGTCGTCCTGCTCGCACTGCTGCACGCGCGGTAGGGCATATCAGGTCGTCATCCGGGGCGCGAAGCGAACCCCAATGCGCGATTGCACATTGGGGGATCCATTGGGCCGCAGTGACTGTTGAGACATGGATTCCGGGCTCGCGACGTTGTCGCGCCCCGGAATGACGGAGCAAAATAACAATAAGGGAGACGCATCATGAGCGACGGCATGGTTGTCGCCGTTCATCCCTGTTCGGCCTGCTCCTCCCGTGCCGTCAGGCCGAGCCGACGATCTCTGCCGCGAAATCGCGATAGGAGCGCAAGGGGCGGCCGAGCAGCGCAGTCAGGCGCGCAACGTCGCCAGCCTCGGGGATCATGCCCTCGCTGAGGAAACGCTCGCTCATGAGGCGCATGTCGTAAGCCATCCAGCTCGGCATGAACTGCCTGAGGTTCTGCTCGAACCTGCCGGTGTCGTCGCCGCCATAGGCGATCGTGCGGCCCAGCACCGCTGTCCAGATCGCGGCGACGTCCGAACCGGCCAGCGTAGCCGGACCGACGAGATTGATCCGCTCGAGCGGGAGCAACCCGGTGGCCTGCCCGCGGCGGATGAGCTCGATCGCCGCGACCTCGCCGATGTCGCGTGCGTCGATCATGGCGAGACCCTTGCTGCCGATCGGCATCGGGTAGACACCGTGTCCGAGCACGACATCCTTGATCGTGAGATCGTTGTTCATGAAATAGGCGGGCCGCAGGATGGTGGCGTTGAAGCCCATCCGCTCGATCATCCGCTCGACGCCGAACTTGCCCGCGAAGTGCGGCACGTTCACGTAGACATCGCTGTGGATCACCGACAGGTAGACGATCCGTTCGATGCCGGCCTCGCGGGCGAGATTGAGCGCAATCAGCGCCTGTGTGAATTCATCGGGTACGACAGCGTTGAGCAGGAACAGGGTGGAGACACCTGAGAACGCGCCGCGCAGAGATTCGACGTCGAGCAAATCACCCTGCGCGACGGTGACGCCCGCCGGAAAGTTGGCCTTGGCGGGGTCGCGGACGAGCGCGCGCACATCGGCGCCGCGCCGGGCGAGTTGTTCGATAACTTGGCGGCCGACTGTGCCGGTCGCTCCGGTAACGAGGATGGTCATGGGGATCACTCCGGTTTGGGTCAAAAGACACCCCCAAAATTAGTGATCCACATCCGGACCAATAGACGGTAGACTTGGACAGACCGTCTCACTGGTGGAACGAATGGACCTGCTTGCCCTCGCCGATTTCAATCTTGTCGCCCGGCACGGCGGGTTTGGACGGGCCGCGCGCGCCACCGGACGCCCGAAAGCAACCCTGTCCCGCCGGGTGGCAGAACTCGAGAGCAGCCTCGACTTGCGCCTGTTCGAGCGCGGAGCGCGCGCATTGAAGCTCACGCAGGAAGGACGGGCACTTTACGAGCGGACGGGCGCGCTGCTGACCGAACTCGATGAAACGGCGGCAGCGATCGCTTCAGGTGGGGAAAGACCGCGAGGCAGCTTGCGGATCAGCGCGCCTTTGCTGTTCTCGCAGACCGCGATGGGGAAGCTCGCGGCCGGATTCGCGCTCAGATATCCCGAGGTCCGCCTTGAGGTCACGACGGAAGATCGCTCCGTCGACATGGTGGAGGAAGGGTATGATTTGGTGATCCGGGTCAATCCAGATCCGGATGAAAGCCTTGTCGGTCGAATCTTCCTGCGCGACCGGCTGGTGGTCGTGGCGAGCCCGGACCTGAAACGACCGAGCGATAATCTCGCTGTGCCGGCTGTCATGCGCGGAGCGGGCGACCGGAAAACAACCTGGGAAGTGACGGTGCCAAGCGGACGATCGCGCATCGCGGTTGATCCGGTCCTTCGCCTGTCATCGCTCGTCATGGTCCGCGATGCGGTCCGCGCGGGCGTCGGCGCCGCACGGCTCCCGGTGTCACTGGTCAGTCACGATCTGGCTGCCGGCACGCTGGTGCATTGGGGCGACATCGACGGACCAGAGATCGCGCTGTGGACGCTCTATCCATCACGCCGGCTCTTGAGCGCACGCGTATCCGCCTTCATCGAGTTCATGAAGGAAGCCTTTCCGATGGGGACGCCTGACGAACTGGCAGCCTTTATCGGGCGCTGACGTACACCCCGTCGGCGAGCCGTCAGGCCGGCTCCCCGACCTTTACCCCGAGCGGTTTCGGCGCCATGCCTCCCCCGGGCTTGAGGTGGAATTCGTAGCTCATCAAATGCCACTGCCCATTTGCCTTGGAGCCGTCGGGCATCGTCGGATCGTTGCGCGGCTCGATCTTGGCGATAAGATCATCCTTGACCCCGAACACCACGTCGGAATCCAGATATTTGTCGCCGCCCATGAAGACGTGGGTGATCAGCGGCTCAAAACCCTTCGCATTCACCAGGAAATGGACGTGGGCCGGGCGCATCGGATGCCGCTTGGTCTGCATGATCATCTCGCCCACGGGACCGTCGGTCGGGATCGGGTAGCTGCACGGCAAAATGGTGCGGAAGAAGAAGCGGCCGTCGCTATCGGTGATGAAGCGCGCCCGCGCCGAGGCGCCGACTTCGTCGTAATTTGACTTCTGTGAATCGTAGAGCCCATCATCGTCGGCGTGCCAGACGTCGACCGGCACGCCCGCGAGCGGCTTGCCCTTGAGGTCGGTGACGCGGCTCTGCACGAACATCCGCTCGCCAGTGAGATTGTTCGGGGAGATGTCGGTGCCGTGTGCGGTCACCTTGTGCTCGCCGACATAGAACGGGCCAAGCACCGTGGTCTGGGTCGCACCCTCACGGTCGCGGTGGTTGACGGCATCGACCAGCATGGAGACGCCGAGCACGTCGGACAGCAGGATGAATTCCTGACGGGTGTCGGTGCATTTCTGGCCGGTGCGGGTCAGGAAATCGATAGCGTAGTCCCATTCCTCAAAGGTGAGACCGGTCTTACTCACGTAATCGTGCAGCGACTTCACCAATTCCTGGAGCAGGAATTTCGCGCGCGGATTCGGCGTGTTGTCGAAGCTCTTGACGACGGCTTGCGTGAGCTCGGTCTCGTTGAACTGGGTCATGTTGCGTTTGCCTGCGATTTTCTCGTTGGCCCCTGAAGGGCTCCTTGGAAGCGTTCCAAGGTAGAGACTATACCAATCGGCGGGGGCCGCGTTAAGCGCGATGCGCTTGGAATGGGGCTGCCATTTCGGCTATCAACCTCCTGAGAAAAACCTGCCCGGAGGAACTGATGCTCGCCCCGACCCCCGCCTCGCCTGAATCCGTCGGCATGTCCAAGGCCGCGCTTGACCGGATCGATGCGCATCTGAAGAACCGGTACATCGATGCTGGCCGCTTCCCGGGCAGCCATCTGCTGGTCTATCGCCGCGGCAAGGTCGCGCACAGCTCGGTCCAGGGCCTTGCCGACGTCGAGCGCAAGGCGCCGGTCAAGGACGACACCATCTACCGCATTTATTCGATGACCAAGCCGCTCACCAGCGTCGCCTTCATGATGCTGGTCGAGGAAGGCCTCGTCGCGATCGACGAGCCCGTCGCCAAATACATTCCGGAATGGAAGGATCTCGGCGTGTTCGTCGCCGGCACCTCGCCCGCCTTCCTGACTCGGCCGCCGTCCCGGCCGATGCTGATCGTCGACCTGCTGCGCCACACAGCCGGCCTCACCTACGGCTTCCAGCAGCGCTCCAATGTCGACGCCGCCTATCGCACCGAGAAAATCGGCGAGGTCGAGAAATCCGGCACGCTCCAGACCATGATCGAGAGCCTCGCAAAGATTCCGCTGGAGTTCTCGCCGGGCGAGGCCTGGAACTACTCCGTCGCGACCGACGTGCTCGGCTATCTCGTCGGCAAGATCGCAGGGATGCCGTTCGAGCAGTTCCTCAAGGCACGGATCCTCGATCCGCTCGGCATGGCCGACACCGACTTCCACGTCCCTGCCTCCAAGGCGCACCGCTTCGCGGCCTGCTATTCCGCCGACCCGGGCGGCGGCATGACCTTCCATGCCGGGCAGCGCCGGGAGGGCCTGACGCTCCAGGACGACCCGACGACGAGCTCGTTCCTCACCCCGCCGTCCTTCATCTCCGGCGGCGGCGGGCTGTGCTCGACCGTTGCCGACTATCTCACCTTCTGCCGCGCGCTGCTCAATGGCGGCGAGCTCGACGGCGTCAGACTGATCGGGCCGAAGACGCAGGCACTGATGACGACCAATCACATTCCGGGCGGACGGTCGCTGCCGGAGGTCTCGCGCTCGCTGTTCTCGGAAGCTACCTACAACGGCATCGGCTTCGGGCTCGGCTTTGCCGTGACCATGCGCCCGTCCGAGACGCTGATCGCCGGCAGCCCCGGCGAATACAATTGGGGCGGCGCGGCGACGACGTCGTTCTGGATCGACCCCGCCGAGGAGCTGATCGCGATCTTCATGACGCAGGTGCTGCCGTCCAGCGCTTACCCGATCCGGCGCGAGCTGCGCAGCATGGTCTACGCCGCGATCACCGAAAGCAATCTCTAGGCAAAATGGACCGATCCCGCGGCATCAGGGCCGCGGGATCACGCCCACTCATTTCAACATTTCCGGCACGAGCAGGCGCGGCAGGAACAGCGACACGCTCGGCCAGATGATCAGCGCGGCCAGCACCAGCAGCATCGGCACCAGCATGATGGCGGTGTCCTTCAGCGCAAAGCGCAACCGCACGCCGGCGATCGAGCAGGCAATCATCAGACACAAGCCATAGGGCGGCGTCACCAGCCCGAAGGCCAGCGAGACGATCGAGATGATCGCAAACTGCACCGGATGCAGGTCGACCGATTTCGCCAACGGCTCCAGCACCGTGCCGACAATGATGATTGCCGGAATGGCGTCGAGGAAACACCCCACCACCAAAAAGCAGAACGAAATGAAGAAGCCGGCACCGATCGCGCCCATGCCCCAGGTCGAGACGTTGGCCAGCAGTTCCTGCGGGATCCGGTAATAGGCCAAGAGCCAGCCGAACGCGCTTGCGGTGCCGACGCAGAACAGCGCGACGCCGGAAAGACGCCCGGTGTCGAGCAGCGCCTTGTAGAGTTCGCGCGCCCCGGTTTCACGGTAGAAGAACGTCGATAGCGCCACGGAATAAAGCACCGCGACGCATGCGGATTCGGTCGCGGTAAACCATCCGAGCAAAATGCCGCCGACGATGATAAACGGCGTCGTCAGCGCCGGTATCGACCGCAAGATCGCCCACCACATATCCCGCCAGCTGTCCTTCGGATAGGTCGGATAGCCGCGGCGCACGGCATAGACGTGCACCGTGGCCATCTGCGCGCCGGCGATCAAAAGGCCTGGCACGATGCCGGCGAGATACATCGCGGCGATCGAGGTCGAGATCAGTCCGCCCCACACGATCATCAGAATCGAGGGCGGGATGATGACGGCGAGCACAGCGGAGACCGCGGTGATGGCGATGGAGAACGAGAGGTCGTAGCCCTCCTTGGTCTGGGCGTCGATGAAGATCTTGGATTGGCTTGCCGCATCCGCGGTGGAAGAGCCGGAGATGCCGGCAAAAAACACCGACAGCACGACATTGATCTGCGCCAACGATCCCGGCCAGTGCCCAACCATCGAGCGCGACAACGCGACCAGGCGGTCGGTGATGCCGCCGATGCTCATCAAATTGGCGGTCAGCAGGAAGAACGGCACCGCTAGCAGGATGAACGAATTGTAGGCGTTGAAGGTTTCCTGTGCGAGCGTCATGATCGACAGGCGCGGCTCGATCAAAAGGATCGGTACACAGGCAAGCCCGAGCGCGAAGGCGACCGGCACGCGAATGATGAGCAGGCCAACGAAAGTCCCGAACAGGACCATGGCGGCCTGTCCGGCAGAAAGAATATTACCGCTCATCGATTTGCCCCAAACAGAATCCGCATCTCGTCGACGATCTGTTCACCGGCAAACACGATCCACGTCACGCCGGCCGCGGGCCAGGCGACATGGATCATCCAGAGCGGCAGATCCGCCAGTTCCGACGTACGGTTCCAGGCGAACCGCGTAAATTCGAGCCCGGCCCACACGAACACCACCGCCATCACCAGGATGCCGAGGCGCGCGAGAATCCGCACCGCCGCCTCGCCTCGGCGCGACAAATCGGGCCAGACGTCGACCTCGAAATGCTGCGACTCCCTTATGCCGACCATGGCGCCGATCATGATCGTCCAGACGAACAGGAAGCGCGCCATCTCCTCGGTCCAGATGTAGGACGGAATGAACGGCGTGTAGCGCGAGATGATCTGCAGCGTGACCGGAACGACCAGAATGCCGACACAGGCGGCGAGCAGGATTTCCAGCAGTTTTGCATAGGCCGCCGTTGCTCGGCGCCATAGCGACGGGTTCGGTGGCATCGGTATTTCAGTCATCATGGCTCCGGGAGATCACAATCACGGAACGGGGCAAGCCGTCTGGCTTGCCCCGACTTCCTGCCGCGTGGACAGCGACAATTCTCAGGCGACGTTGATCTTCTCGAAGATGCCCTCGGCGCCGATTTCCTTGGCGTAGGTAGCCATCACGGGATCGGCGAGTTTCTTCATGGCGTCGCGCTCCTCGAATGGAACGCGCTTGAGCTTGCCCGCCTTCTCCAACGTGTCGAGCTTGACGACTTCCTCGCTCGATTCCAGTTGGCGGCCATAATCGCCGGCCTCCTTGCCGGCCTTCATGATCGCGTCCTGCAAATCCTTCGGCAAGGTCTTCAGAGTTTTCACCGAGAAGCAGATCGGCCGGATCGATACCGCGTGCTGCGTCAAGCTGAGGTGGGGTGCGACTTCGTAGAACTTCATCGCCTCGACACCGGCCGCCTCGTTTTCGCCGGCCGAGATCACGCCGTTCTGAATGGCGTTGTAGACCTCATTATAGGCGATCACGGTCGGGCTCATGCCGACTGCCGCAAAGGTCTTCGACCAGATCGGCGCGCCCTGCACGCGAACCTTGAGCCCCTTGAGATCGGCAAGATTCCTGAGCGGCTTGTTGGCGAAGATGTTGCGAATGCCGCCGCCGGAATAGCCGATCAGAACGACCTCGGCCTTGGCCGCGACTTCGTCGGCGATCGGCGCCAGGATATTGGCCTCGACGACCTTGTTCATGTGCTCGATGCCTTTGAACACGAAGGGCGCATCGATGAACGGGGCCGCCTTGGCGAAGGTCGACATGTGGGCCGGCGAGACGATGCCGTAATCGACCGCCTTGCCCTGCGACATGTACTCGAAATACTGCTTCTCGAGGCCGAGCGAGGAGTTCTTGTGCAGCGTGAAGTTGACGGGCTTGCCGTAGTACTTCTTGACCAGCTCCTCGAACCGGATCAGTGCCCGGTTGAAGGCATGGTCGTCGTTGAACTGGACCGCGCCGTTCAACGTGATCGGCGCTTGCGCCCTGAGGATCGACGGCACGCCCATCGTAGCCGCCGCAGTGGTCGCACCGATACCAGCGAGAAATGACCTTCGCTTCATCGTCTTCCCTCCCTTTGATGCTCCGGCCCTGTAGCCCGGCCGTGAGCGCAGCCGGTATGCGGCTTGCGAAAGGGAAGCGTATGTAAAACGTTGGCGGGACGGAAGTCATTTCGCGTGCGCTGGAGGTACTCTCCGTCGCAGGGCTACTCCAGCACGACCTGTTGCACTGCAACTGGCGTCCCTTTTGGTCCGTTGGCGCGCGGCAGGCTGTATGGGCGGCCTTAGTCGGCCGCGAACACCGGCAGGGACATTGCAGCAACCATCAGCGCTGCGGTCGCTATCTTCAGCTCCATTCCCCCTCGAGTTCACCGGACATTCCAGCCCGGTAGATTTACGGACGGGAAAAACCGGCAATTTGTTCCGATCCCCCGAGGGAACGCCGCCTGCGATGAGAGGTTGTCGCGGCGCATATTCCAACGAGGAGGACAAGATGAAGAAGCTGTTGCTGCTTTCCGCTGCGGCGGTCCTGATTTCGACCGGCGCTTTCGCGCAATCGACCGTGGTGACGACGACCGGAACCGGTCACGCGGTGGTTCAGATCGAGCCGGAGTACCGAACCAGGATCAAGTCCTACATCACGGAACATCGCCTCCGTCCGGTGACAACGAAGGAAAAGATCATCGTCGGCGCGACGGTGCCGAGCGAGGTCGAGCTCGAGGCCGTTCCCGCGGACTGGGGCCCTTCGCTCATCAAGTATCGCTACGTCTATTCCGGCGATCGCGTGATGCTCGTGGATCCGGGCTCCCGAACGGTCGTTCAGGAAATCGACTGATCAGATGCGATGAAGGAAGTGGCCGTCTTGAAGGCGGCCGCTATCCCGGAGCGGCCCCACATGGAATCGCATCGAGAGGTGAGCGTCGGACCCGGCTGAGGCTCTACCCGATCGTCTGCAATGCCGGGAACGTCTCGAGCAGCCAGATGCTCACGTTCGAAACCGCGCCGGTGAGAAATCCGATGCCGGTGATCACCATCAACACGCCCATCGCGCGCTCGACATTGACGAGCTGGCCCTTCATGCGTGCGAACAGTGTGGAAAACTGTTCGATCATCAGGGCAGCGATCAGGAAGGGAATGCCGAGGCCGGCGGAATAGACTGCGAGCAGGCCTGCGCCCTTGGTCACCGTCGCTTCGGCTGCCGCGATCGAGAGGATCGCGGCCAGGATCGGGCCGATGCAGGGGGTCCAGCCGAAGGCGAAAGCGAGACCCATGATGTAGGCGCCCCACAGGCCGACGGGCCTCGGGATCGGCATCCGGCCCTCGCGCATCAACAGGCCGATCCGCGTCAGTCCCAGGAAGTGCAGACCCATCACGACGATGACGATTCCGGCGAGAATCGACAGCTCGGCCGACCAGGCGCGGATCAGCCCGCCGATCAGCGAGGCGCTGGCACCGAGCGCCACGAAGACCGTGGAGAAGCCGAGCACGAACAGCAGCGCCGACATCATGATCGCGCGCTTCGAGGCCGAGGCTGGCTCGTTGCTCTCGACATGCTCGATCGTGGCGCCCGTCAGATAGATCAGATAGGGCGGCACCAGAGGCAGGACGCAAGGAGAGAGGAAGCTGACGAGGCCGGCAATCAGCGCCGCCGGGATCGAAACATTTTGCATGATGAAGTCGGAGCCATCTCATGCTCCGGGACCGCGTGCGAAAATGCACGCCGGATCGGAGCCGAACCGGCTCTGGTGTAACCGATGCGGAAGAATGCGCAACTGAGGCGCTATCAAACCAGGGCTCCTCCCGATGCCGTCTGCAATCACAGATGCGGCATCGGGACGCGCACAAATCTCGCGAAAAAGCGAAATTCGGCGGCGCGGCTACTTCACCACGCGGAGCAGCGGACGCCGGGGCTGGTCCTGCGTCTGCTTGGAGGGCGGCGGCGGTTCGCTGGCGGCGCTCCGCAGCATTTCGTCGCACAATGCCTTGAGATCGGCATCGTCAATTCCTTTGAGTCTCATCCGCACATCGAGGATGACGATGGACAGCAGCTCGGCCGACTCACGGCTGTTGCTCTCGTTGAGAACCTTGCGGCACTCCTCAAGCGTCTCCAGCACCGACTGCAATTGTTCGACTGAATGCGACACCGGCGTTCTTTCCGTTAATTCGGCCTGCGAAAAGTATTTGTGACGATCCCCTCGGCCCCCATGCCAAATGCACGATAGCATGGCGAGTCCGCGCCTTCGAATACGATTTCAGCATGTTTCAGCTTCGAAACCGGGATTCCGTTGGCTGTCACGGCGCTGCGCACGCGAAGCTCGAAGCACTCACGGATGAAACGCCTGGCGCGCTGAAGATGATCCACTTCGCAGGGCTGCTCGCAAGGTCGCGCGAACTTTCGCACGACGCCTTCGGATCCAGACGAAACTGGCAATCCCGCAGCCATTTCAAGGCCCGCAACGGAACGCACGCGCACCCCTTTTCCAGGCGATCAATTGCCCGATTCCCCAGCCTCGGCACACTCGAATACCACTTTTAGCACGGTAAGGATGGCGTTCAAAACTCACCGATCCCCAACCCGCCGTGGTTGTGGTTCGCGCTAGATTCTGCCAGTTTAGTGACCGGAAGGGACTTGTATGCACTCCGTGGCGGAAAGGGGCGTTCCACTGGAAGAACGCTCAAAGACAAATCTCAGCGGCCTCTCGGATTGGGATGCTGCGCGGATCTTTCTGGAAGTCGTCCGATGCGGCAGTTTCCGCTCGGCGGCCGAACGCCTGTCGCTGTCGATCAACGCCGTCCGCCGGCGGATCGATGATTTCGAGCGCCAGACCGGCACCACCCTGTTCACCCGCGACGTCCACGGCACCCATCTGACCGACGACGGCGCGCTGGTGGTCTCCGCAGTCGAGCGGATGGAAGCGGCCACCTTCGACGTGCTGCGCGCCAGCGATTCGATGGCCAACGCTCTGTCCGGCGAAGTCCGCGTCGCCGTCACCGAGGGGCTCGGGACGTTCTGGCTCGCTCCGCGGCTGGTCGAATTCCAGCAGGCCTATCCGAAGATCCTGGTCGATTTGCATTGCGCGATGCGCTCGGCCGACGTCTCCCGCCATGAGGCGGATGTCGCCATCCACCTGTCGCGGCCTTCAGCGCTCGACATCAAGCTGGTGCGGCTCGGCCGCATGCATCTGATGTTCTGGGCCGCCGAGAAATACATCGCAAAACACGGCGCGCCGCGGACCGCGGCGGAATTGATCAAGCACCGCCTGGTGCTGCAATTCGCCGACCAGCTCGCCGCCAAGGAATCCTTCGAAAGCTTCTTCCCGGGCGTTTCGGAACGTGACCTTCTGGTCATGAAGACCAACGTCTCAAGCGCCAACTACTGGGCTGTCGCGAACGGTGCCGGCATCGGCGTGTTCCCGAGCTACGCCATTGCGCTTGGCGGGAAGTTGATTCCACTGGAGGTCGAGCTGAACAGACCGCTGGATATCTGGCTGTCCTACCACCCCGGTAGCGGCCGGATACCGAGAGTGCGGCACATGATTGATTGGCTGATCGAAGCTTTCAATCCGGCGCGATTCCCGTGGTTTAAGGAAGAGTTCGTGCATCCGCATGAATTCAAGGACGAGTATATGGGCGAACCCCTGACCCACCTCTTCGGGGGATTTTCAACCGAAGAACGATGAGAAAAAGTATGAAAACAGCGGCGAAAAGAATGAAGCAGCGCAGTGCCGGCAAGCCCGACATTGAGCTGGGCAAACGCATCCGTCTGCGTCGTGTCGAGATGAAGATCTCGCAGGCGGAGCTGGGCGACAAGCTCGGCGTCAGCTTCCAGCAGGTTCAGAAATACGAGAAGGGCGTCAATCGTGTCGGCGCGGCTCGGCTTCAGCAGATCGCCACCGCCCTCGATGTGCCCGTCACCTTCTTCTATGACGGCGACAACAAGGCGCGCGAAGTCGAGAGCCTGCTCTTCCTCGACAGCGCTTTCAGCCTCCGCCTGTTGCGCGCCTACAGCAAGATCAAGGACCAGACGGTACAGCGTCAGCTGGTCTCGCTGATGGAATCGATCGCGGCGAACGAAGCCTAAGGATCGATCGACGGTCTGGCCTTTATGGCCGATGTTCAATCCGCCGCGTCACGGGGCGCGGCCGGATTGAACGAGACCGACTGGATCCAACGTACTGGATCAGACGTACTGGATTAGATCTGGGCCCGCGCGCAGCGCGCGTGGCCGTTGGTTCTCGGGGCGGCCTGACCGCCCCTTTTTCTTGGCATTCATACCCGCCATGCGTCGCGTTTTCGCGAACCCATCCCGCTCCTGTCGCGACCCAATCGAGAGACCCGCATCGAAACGCGCGGGGCACGCGATGCGCCATGGTTAAGGGGACCGCAATCCCGAGGCGCTAGCCTCCCGCCGATTTTCGCGAATCGGCGCCGGTGGCCGGGAATTGCCAATGCGAGCGCCCGCCCGGGCCTCGTGCTCATGGGGAAAGATAAGACACATGTCGAAGCGCTATGCCGTGATCATTGCCACGGGCTGGTTCATGGGCCTGTTCGCCAGCGCCTCCGCGCCTGCGCAGACCGAGACCACGGGACAGACCGGCCCCAAGCCGGCGACGGCGGCCGGCACCGTGCCGGCTGCCGTCAATCCGGCCCATGCGGCTGCGCCGAAAGCCGCCACTTCGTTGCCCGCTTCGACCCCGGAGGGCCGCTCGGCCGCGGCACTCGCGCTGACGCATGAGCCGACCTATGACGAGGGCTCCGCGCAACGGATCAGGGACGCGGCCTTCAGCTATTCCGATATCGCGGTGCGCGGCGGCTGGCCGATGATCCCCGCCGACGCCAAGTTCGCGCTCGGCGTCCAGGGTGCGAACGACGAATTGCTGCGCAAGCGGCTGATCGTCTCCGGCGATCTTGTGGCGGACAAGACGAGCGGCACCTTCGATCAGGATGTGGCGGACGCCGTGAAACGCTTCCAGGCCCGTCATGGACTGGCGCCAACGGGATTGATGAGCCCGCGCACGATCGCCGCGATGAACGTGTCGGTGCAGAAACGCATCCGCCAGCTGGAGGCTTCGCTCGAGCGGCTCGAGAACATGAACTTCGGCTTCGGTCAGCGCTATGTCGTGGTCAACATCCCCGCGGCCTTTGCCGAGGCGATCGAGAACGACGTCGTGGTGCGGCGCTATCGCGTGATCGTCGGCAAGACCGAAAAGCCTTCACCGACGCTGACCGCGTCGATCACCAGCGTCGTCCTCAACCCGACCTGGACGGTGCCGTCCTCGATCGCCAAGAGCGAGATCTCGGCGCATATGCGCAAGGATCCCACCTACCTGTCGCGCATGCACATGGATGTGCTCGACGGCCACGACAATCCGATCGATCCGCATTCGGTCGACTGGTCGGGCACGCACGCGCCGAATTTCACCGTGCGCCAGCAGAACGGCACCTTCAACGCGCTTGGTGCGGTCAAGATCGACATGCCGAACCCCTATTCGGTCTACATGCACGATACCAACCAGCGCAATCTGTTCAGCGACGACTATCGCTTCGATTCCCACGGCTGCTCGCGCGTCGACAACGTCCGCGATCTCGCCGCCTGGCTGCTGAAGGACCAGCCGAAATGGAGCCGCGCTGCGATCGACGCCGAAATTGCCAGCGGACAGCATCTGGAGGTCGCGTTGGCGAAGAAGGTGCCGGTGGCCTGGATCTATCTCACCGCTTGGATGACCAAGGACCAGACCGTCCAGTTCCGCAATGACGTCTATAACCAGGACGAGCAGTTGCTGCAGGCCACCGCCGAAGAGGCAGCGTTCTTCAGCAATGCCACCAATCACCCGCTCACTGCGCACATGGTGCAGTAAGCGCGACCGCGCCATGCAATCGCGGCACAAGCGGATGCAAAGCCCCTCGCCCTGACGCGGTTGACCCCGGCCTCGCCGCGGTCGCACATTGCGCCCCGCCAACGACGAGCGGGTGCGCAATGCCTGAGATATCCAATACAACTGAAACCTCATACGCCGACGGCAAGATCCTCAGGCACGCCACGGGCGGCGTCGGCGTGATCACCTTCAACAATCCCGACAAGCGCAACGCGATGTCGCTGGAGATGTGGGAGGGGTTCGGCGAGGCGCTGACGAGCCTGCGCGACGACGCGGCGGTCCGCGTCGTGATCCTGCGCGGCGCCGGCGGCAAGGCGTTCGTGTCGGGCGCCGACATCAGCCAGTTCGAGAAGACCCGCCACAACGCTGCGGCGTCCGCAGAATACGCCAAGCGCAGCGCGGCCCAGCGCGTGCTGCTAGCCGACTATCCCAAGCCGACGATTGCCAGCATCCAGGGCTTTTGCCTCGGCGGCGGCATGCAAGTCGCGATGCTCGCCGACATCCGCATCGCTGCGCATGCCAGCCAGTTCGGCATTCCCGCCGCAAGGCTCGGCATCGCCTATGGCTATGACGGATTGCGGCACCTGGTGTCGCTGGTCGGCCCGTCCTGGGCGCGGCTGCTGATGTACACGGGCATGCGCATCGATTCCGCCGAGGCGCTGCGTATCGGCCTCGTCGAGCGCGTAGTTCCGGACGATCAGCTCTGGGGCGAGACCATGGCGATTGCGCAAGGCATTTCGGAGAACGCGCCGCTGGCGATCAAGGCCGCCAAGCTCACCATCGCGGAGGTGCTGAAAGACGAGGGCCAGCGCGATATGGACGCGATCAAGGCGATCGGCAATGCCTGCATGGACAGTGCGGATTTCCGCGAGGGCCGGCAGGCCTTCATGGAGAAGCGCAAGCCGCAGTTCCAGGGACGCTGAAGCTGAACCGGCGTTCAGGAAGATTAAATTCCTCGCGCGCCTGCGCCGCAGTAGCAACGAATTGATTTCCTGCCGGTTCTTTCGCCATCAACGAGGGAGATGGCGATGAATCCAAAATTTGCTGTTCTTGGTCTGGCTGCGCTGGGTGGTGTGGTGCTCGCTTCGGGGCCGGCGCTCGCGGCGATGCCGAACGGCATCCCGCAGGCGGATCGAATTGCGAGCGGCCCGGCGGCCGAGGTCGATCAGGTCCGCTGGGTGTGTAATCCCTGGGGCCGCTGCTGGTGGCGCCCGAGCTATTACGGCGCTTACGGCTATTATGGCGGCCCGCGACGCTTCTACGGCCCGCGCCCGTGGGGCTGGGGTCATCGCCACTGGCGCCGCTGGTGATCTCAAGAAGGGGGCCGCGAGGCCCCATTTCTGTGCCTGACTGCTAGAGCGCGGCCAGCACCGCTTTCGTGATGTCAGCCGTGCCGTTGCGCCCGCCGAACTCCATCGGCTTGATGCCGCCTGCATAGATCTGGTCCACTGCACGCTCGATTGTCTCGCCGGCCTCGGCGGCGCTCTCGACGCCGTGCTTTTCGGCGAGCCAGTCCAGCATCATCGCGGCCGACAGGATCATGCCGGTGGGATTGGCCTTGCCCTGCCCCATGATGTCGGGCGCGGTGCCATGGCAGGGCTGGAACACGGCGTACTTGTCGCCGATGTCGGCCGACGGCGCCATGCCGAGGCCGCCGATCAGGCTCGCGGTGATGTCGGAGACGATGTCGCCGAACATATTCTCCATCACCAACACGTCGAAATCCCAAGGGCGCTTGACCAGCATCGCCGAACAGGCATCGACATAGAGCCGGTCGGTCTTCACATTCGGATGGCGCTTCTCGATCTCGTCGAAGATGCCGCGGAAGAAGGCAAAGGCCTTGAACACGTTCGCCTTGTCGACGCAAGTGAGCACGCCTGGCTTGCCGCGCGCCTTGCGCCGCTCGGCCAACCGAAACGAAAACTCGAACAGGCGCTCGGAAGTCTTGCGCGTGATCACCATGGTCTCGCGCGCGTCCTCATGCGTGACGACGCCCTTGCCCATCGAGGCGAACAGGCCTTCGGTCGATTCTCTGATCACGACGAGATCGATGCCGCGCTTGTCGGCGCCGACGATCGGGCTCGGCACGCCCGGAATCAGCCGCGCCGGGCGAACGCCGGCGTAGAGATCGAAGATGAAGCGCAGCTCGATCTGTGGCGCGATCTCGGTATTGTCGGGGTAGCGCACCGACGGCAGCCCGCAGGCCCCGAGCAGGATCGCGTCCGCCTCCTCGCATAGCTTGATCGTCGAATCCGGCATCGACTTGCCGGTCGCGAGATAGTTGTTGGCGCCCGCGGGTGCCTCGGTGAAACGAAAGCTCAAGCCCGACTTCGCCTCGATCTTGCGCAGCACCTCGATCGCCGGCGCCATGACCTCGGGACCGATGCCGTCACCGGCGAGCACGGCAATGTGGAAGGCGTTGTTTGCGGACATTAGGATCCCCTGCTCTCTCCGACGTCATGCCCGGGCTTGTCCCGGGCATCCACGTCTCGACACCGACACTGTGGCTAGACGTGGATGGCCGGGACATCTAGCGCGAAGACGCGCTTCGCGCTTCTACCCGGCCATGACGACCAACAAACAGCAATGATTACGGCGTCAGCACCGTGCGCCCGACCACGGCGCCCTGTTGCAATTGCAGCAGCGCGTCGTTGGCCTTGTTGAGCGGCACCGGCGTCACCGGGATCGGAGGCACTTTCTTGCTGCGGACAAGCTCGAGCAGTTCCTGCGTCTCGCGCAGATTGCCGACATAGCTGCCCTGGATCGTCACCGCCTTGATCGGAATCAGCGGCAACGCCCAGGTCGCACCGCCGCCGAACAGGCCGACGAGGACGAGCTTGCCGCCCTTGGTCAAACAGTCGAAACCGAGCTGCGTGGTGGCGGCGTTGCCGACGAGGTCGATCACGGCGCGGATCGGCCCGCCCGCCCTCTTCGCGAGCTGCTCGAGCGCATCCGGCGCCTTGGGATCGACGGTGGCCAGCGCGCCGGCCTTCTCCGCCGCCTCGCGCTTCCTGGCATCGATGTCGACCATGATCGCGCCCTTGCCACCCATCGCCTTGAGCAGCGACAGCGCCATCAGGCCAAGACCGCCGGCACCGAACATCACGATCGGAGTGTCGAAATGCTGCTCGACCTTCTTCAGAGCGCTGTAGGTGGTGACGCCCGAGCAGGCATAGGGCGCGGTGGTCGCGGGATCGAGTCCCCTGAGGTTGAGCAGATAGCGAGGATGCGGCACCAGCATGTGGTCGGCATAACCGCCGTCGCAATAGACCCCGAGCGAGCGCGGCGTCAGGCACATGTTCTCATCGCCGGCAAGGCAGGTCGCGCATTTGCCGCAGCCGATCCAGGGATAGACAAGACCGACATCGCCGAGTTTGAGATCGCCTTGGTCGGTCGGCTTGACGTCCGGCCCGAAGGCCAAAACCTCGCCCACCGTCTCGTGACCCATGGTCAGCGGCAGATTGATGCCGCGATCCTTCAGCGACAGCGGCTTGCGGCCGTGGCCGAGATCATAGCCGCCTTCCCAGATGTGGAGATCGCTGTGGCAGACGCCGGCCGCCTTCACCTTGATCAGCACTTGCGTGCCGGACGGCTGCGGCGTGGCCTCGTCGAACTCCTGCAGCGGCGCCTTGAAATCGGCGACCTTGAAACTCTTCATCGGCGTCCTCCCGCATGCTTCTTGTTATCGCCGCCACCATGCCATGAGTGGCGGAGCCAGACAAACCCGGACCTGTCTAGTTGACGCCAGCGGATGCTGGCAAGCCGGCCGCGCGCAAGGCCGCATTGCTTGCCGCACGAAGCCGTCCGTCAGCCTTGCGCGGCGGCTTTGCCGGACGGAACTGACGCGCCACCCGCGAGGCCGATCTCCTCGCGCAATTCGCGCGTGTGCTCGCCAAGCACGGCCATCGCCTTGCCGGGCGTCGTGTCGGCATCGGACATCCGGAACGGCAAGTTGAGGATCTGAAAGGAGCCGCCCTCGTCCTCGACAGCAGAGAGCGCCTGCCGGTGCGCGAGCTGAGGATCCCGTAGCGCTTCAGATACGGTGCGGTAGGCCGAAGCCGGCACGCCGGCAGCGCCCAGTGCTGCAAGGCACGCGTCGGTCGAGAGCTGCCGCGACCAGGCCTCGACACCGTCCATCAAGTCCGCCCAGTTTTCGCGGCGCGCCGCATAGGTGGAGAAGCGCGCATCGGAAATCCAGTCGGGACGGCCGATCACGCCCATCAATCCCTGGAACGTCTTCTCGCTCGCAACCGTGATCATGACGTAGCCGTTGGCCGTCTCGGTCGGGCCGAACATCGGGCGCGGCGGCGGCTTCACCGCGAATTGCGAGCTCTGCAACTCAATCAGGGTCAAAGTCAGCATGGACTCCAGCATGGAGACGTCGACATGCTGCCCGCGGCCGGTGACGGTGCGCTGATAGAGCGCGGATGCAATCGCGCCAAAGCCGTAGGTGCCGGTGACGACGTCGGCATGGTAGATGCCGCAATAATCCGGACGGTTGCGTCCGGGTTGGTAGGCAAGATGCGCCATGTCGTAGCCGGAGGCGGCATGGATCACCGGCGCATAGGCCGGCAGCTCCGCGGACGGCCCGGTCTGGCCGTAGCCTGAGATCGAGCAGTAGATCAGCTTCGGATTGAGCGGACGCAAGGCATCGTAGTCGAGCCGAAGGCGGCGCATCACGCCGGGACGGAAATTTTCGACCAGGATGTCGGCGGTCGCGACCAGCCGGCGAACCGCCTCCTTGCCGTCCTCGGATTTCAGGTCGAGCACGACGCTCTTCTTGCCGGCATTGAGCTGGCCGAACACGGTGCTGCAGCCCTTGCGCAGCGGCGGCCGGGTCCGCATCGTCTCGCCGCCCTCGGTCTCGATCTTGATCACCTCGGCACCCATGTCAGCGAGCATCCGCGCGCAATGGGGACCGGCGATGGTGGTCGAAAAATCCAGGACACGCAGGCCGGCGAAGGCCTTTGTCGTCGTCCCCTCATGCTCATCTGCTAGCTGCATACTTGCTTACGTCCTTGGACCGCTTAGGAACAATCGATGTTCTCTCTTGTTGGTGCGCCGACCCTAGAGGGCGGCGGCTGAGTAGGAAAGTCTTTACCGAACGGACGCGCCATGTAGGCGGGCTTGGAAATTTCAGGGCAACTGGACCCGTTCTTGCATAGCAGCAAGCGGGCTCGGCAGAGGGCAGCCGTTCTTGAGGGTCTTGTTCGTCACAACGGAGATGGACGACTTCGTCCGCGTCGGCGGACTTGGTGCCGTTTCCGCAGCCCTCCCGAGAGCCCTTCGTCCCTTCGCCGATATCCGGATCATGCTCCCCGGCTATCGCGACATCATCGAGCAACTCACGCATATTCAGGTCGTCGGCCGCTGTCCCGCCTTCGCGGAGATGCCGGCCTGCTCGCTCGGCCGCGCCGCAACCAAGGACGGCTTGGCGGTCTATGTGCTGTTGTGTTCACAGCTCTACGACCGTCCCGGCAACCCCTATGGCGACGAGTCGGGGCGCGACTGGCCGGACAACGACATCCGCTTCGCCCGCTTTGCCTCGGCGGCCGCTGAGCTAGCCGCGGGCAATCTGGACAAGAATTGGGCAGCAGACCTGATCCATGCCAATGACTGGCAGGCCTCGCTCGTGCCGGCTTATCTCGCCTGGCGCGGCAGCAAGGTGCCGTCGATCCTGACCATCCATAATCTCGCCTATCAGGGCCTCTTTCCAAAGGACTCGCTGCGGCGGATCGGCGCGCCGGAAAGCTCCTTCCACATCGACGGCGTCGAGTTCTATGACAAGGTGTCATTCCTGAAGGCGGGATTGGTCTATGCGTCCCACCTGACGACCGTCAGCGGCACCTATGCGCACGAGATCACCACGCCCGAGTTTGGCTGCGGCCTGGAAGGCCTGTTGCGGCTGCGCTCTGACGCGGCCGAGCTCACCGGCATCCTCAACGGCATCGATGAGAGCTGGGACCCGCGCTCCTGCGCCCAGCTCGCCCAGCAATTCGGCGCCGGCGACTGGGTCGGCAAGAGGGCCAATGCAGATTATGTGCGCAAGCAGTTCGGGCTCGCGGTGTCGCGCGGCCCGATGTTCGGCATCGTCGCGCGTCTCGTGCACCAGAAGGGCATCGACCTTGTGTTGTCGGCGGCCGACGAGATCGTCGATGCCGGCGGGCAGATCGTGGTCACCGGCTCGGGCGAGCCGGCGCTCGAGCAGGCACTGATCGACGCCCATCGCCGCCGACCCGACGCCATCGGGGTCGCGATCGGCTTCAACGATGCCCGGGCCCGGCGGATCTTTGCCGGCAGCGATTTCACCCTGATGCCGTCGCGCTTCGAGCCGTGCGGGCTCAGCCAGATGTACGCCCAGCGCTTTGGCTCGTTGCCGATCGGACACCAGACCGGCGGGCTGGCCGAGACCATCACCGACGGCGAGACCGGATTCCTGTTCTCAAGACCCTCGCACGAGTCCTTTCTCGGCGGGGTCCGCCGGGCGTTCTCGACCTTCATGGCCCAGGACCAGCTCGACTCGATGCGCCGCAGCGCCATGGGACGGTCGTTCTCCTGGAGCATCTCGGCCGGCACCTACAGCGCGCTGTACCGGAAGCTGGCGCCGGCGTGAGGAGGCGACGACGCCTCCGCATACTCCGTCATTGCGAGCGGAGGACCTCACTGTCTGCCGCGGTCGTCCATTTGTGGCCGCCCGATCCAGGCCCGGTTGAGACACCGGGTCATCCAGTCGGGCTCGGTGCTGCCATTCAGCCGCGCCTGCGCCTCCTGGTAGGGACCAACATAGCGCAGCCGGTCGGGCAGTTTCGGATAGACCCGCTTGATCCATCTCACCGCACGGCCGGCGACCCTGATGTCGCGTTCGTCGAGTTCAAATCCGAAGCCTGTCCGCAATCGCTCCGGCAGCATGCTCGCGGTGAGGGCGCGGTACCATCGCGGTGGCCGCAACCACGGACGCGCGCCACCGAATATCTGCGCGGCGACCTCGCGTGCCGCCGTGCTGACGGTCAATGTCTCCGACTGCGCCATCTCTTCGGTATAGGCTGCAAAGGCGGACCAGTTTCCCGGCAGGTCATCCGGCGTCAACCCGAACAAGGCGCCGAACAGTCGGCTCTCGGTCCAGTAGCGCTCACGCTCTTCGACCGAGAGCGGCGGCAGAACCAGGTCATGCGCCATGAGGGCGGTCTCGACCAGCGTCGCGTGAACCCAGCGCAGCGCCGCGACCTCATTGGCACAGTAGCGCGAGCCCGCCGCGAAGGGGCCGACGGCCTCGGGCATATGTCCAACGATCATGGTGTGGCGCCCATGCAGTTGCCTGGCCGACAGCAGCGCGCGATCCAGCGGCCCGAACACCATGGCAAAGACGATGCCGAAGGTGCGATGGAAGCGGCCGATCGGATCGGCCAATGTCCGGGAGTGCTCAGCGATGGCGGCAGCGACCCAGGGATGCGCCAGTTGAAGCAGCAGCGCGCGGCCGGCGCCGAGAAAGATCACTGCCTCCCTGTCGATCCGCCAGGTCAACGACGCCGGACCGAACACTCCCGCAACTGGTCCTGCGGCTTCAGCCCGGACGAGAGTGAGCGCAGCCTCCAGATCTTTGTCAGTGACCAATTGCAAGCCCTTCGACGCGGACCCTGCGACAATAGCCCGGACCCGCGGCCTGGCCAAATCGTCATTGCGTGAAGCGACACGTGGTGCGGCGCTCACTCGGCCGCCATCGGCATGTCCTCCATATGTTCGTGCAGCACCACGCCGGACAGTGGATCAAATTCGCCGACCCATGGCTTTCGCTCGAGCACGGACCGGGTGTGGGCGTAGCCGGCATCCCAGCGCCGCATGATGCCGGACGGGCTGAAGTCGATATCCTTGGTGTGGGTCTCGTGATCAAGTTGCGGCGCCAGCAGCCGGACGACGTGCATGCGCGTCGGACAGCCATAGCTCGCCAGCTCGCGCACCGCCGGATCGCTGCGTTCGCTCTCGGGCAGTCGCGCGGCGAGCTGGTTGATGACATGGCGCAGACGATGAGCCTGTTGCTGACGGACGATCTGGCTCGCGATGCGGCTGGAATATTGCACATCCTTGTGCCGGTTCAGCACCTCCGCCATGGTCGTCGGCTCGGCGCCGACAGGATTCCAGAGGTGGACGGCGAAGATCAGCGAGTCCTTGCGCGGATTGTCGTCGAAGACCGCCTCCGTCGGCGTGTTCGACAGAATGCCGCCATCCCAATAGAGCTCGCCGTCGATGCGCACCGCGGGGAAGGCCGGCGGCAGCGCACCTGAGGCCATGATGTGCTTCACCGTCAGCTCGCCGTCGCGGCTGTCGAAATAGCGCATCTGGCTGCTGCGGACATGAGCCGCGCCGACCGTGAGCCGTGGTGCGCAGCGATTCACCAGAGCGAAGTCGACGAGGTCGAGAAGCGTATTTTCCAGCGGCGCGGTCGAATAGAAGCCGGCATGATCGGCTCCCAGCGGATAGGAATCGCCGGCATGCGCCAGCGGATTGGGCCGGAAGAATCCGGGAATGCCATGGGTGACGGTCGACCAATAGGCCAGCTTATCGTTGAAGCCAGGAAATGCGGTCCGCAGATTCCAGACCGGATGCTGCTCCATTCTCTTCCAGAATTCCTTCAGGCGGACGAGCCGGTGTTTCGGCTCGTTGCCCGCGATCAAGCTGGCGTTGATGGCGCCGATCGACGTGCCGATGATCCAGTCCGGTTCGATACCGGCCTCGTGCAGCGCCTGGTAAACGCCGGCCTGATAGGATCCGAGCGCGCCGCCACCCTGCAGCACCAGCACGATCTGGCCCGGCAGGTCCTTCCGAATGGTCTGCGTCTTGCCCTGCATGCTGTTCATGTCACGCTCCTGGTGCACCTGCACTGCCCGAATATTCGCAGCCGTTTGCGGCTTGTTACGCCGGCTCATGTCAATGCGCGGTCCAGCCGCCGTCGACCGGAAGCGCAATCCCGGTGATCGAAGCGGCCGCGGCGGTCGACAGGAAGACCGTGAGCGCGCCGAGCTCTTCAACCGTGGCGAAGCGCTTGTTCGGCTGCTGCGCCAGCAGAACGTCACGGATCACCTGGTCGCGCGAAATGCCGTGCGCCCTCGCCTGCCCGTCGATCTGCGCCTCGACAAGCGGCGTGTACACATAACCCGGGCAGAGCGCGTTGCAGGTAATTCCCTCTTCGGCGGTCTCCAGCGCCGTCACCTTGGTAAGGCCGACGATGCCATGCTTGGCGGCGACATAAGCGGCCTTGAAGGGCGAGCCGACGAGGCCATGGGCGGAGGCGATGTTGATGATCCGGCCAAAGCCGTTCTGGCGCATCGCAGGCAGTGCAAGCCGCGTGGTGTGGAAGGCCGAAGTCAGGTTGATCGCCAGGATCTGGTCCCACTTGTCGACTGGAAACTGGTCGAGCGGCGCGACATGCTGGACGCCGGCGTTGTTGACGAGGATATCGAGCCGGCCGGCCTGAGCAATGGTGGCTGCGATCATCTCGGCGATCGATTTCGGCCGCGTCATGTCCGCCGGGGAAAAACTCGCCTTGACACCGAACTCGGCGGCGATCTGTTCGCGTGTCCGCCCGATCTCGGCTGCAGCGCCGAGACCGTTGAGCACGATGTCCGCACCGGCAGCGGCCAGCGCCCGCGCAATGCCGAGGCCGATTCCACTGGTGGAACCGGTGATCAGCGCCACCTTTCCGGCCAGCGAGTGTGCCGTCTGGGACGGCTGCGGCTTTATCGGGATGTTCATGACAAATCCTCCGTCGATGATGGCTGGCGCGTGGCCGAGCCCGCGCTTCCGCCACAACCTGAAGGATCGCCGGCTCGAACGGAAATGCCGCCTGGCTTCCGAAACCATACGCGCGCGCTATGACCGCCGGGATGTCATTCTCCACCCGGTTGGGCTAGATTTCCGGCCGATCCTGCCGGAGAGCCGATCCATGGAGATGCACCAGGTCCGCTACTTTCTCGCCGTGGCGCAGCTATTGAACTTCACGCGCGCGGCCGAGGAATGCAACGTGACACAGCCCTCGCTGACGCGGGCAATCAAGCAGCTCGAGGCCGAGCTTGGCGGCGACCTGTTCCGTCGCGAGCGGCCGGCGGCACAGCTGACCGAACTCGGCCAGCGCATGCACCCGCTCCTGAAGCAGTGCTACGACGCCGCCTCCGGCGCGCGCTCGCTCGCCTCCTCGTTTAGGAGCGGCGAGATCGGCGCGCTGCGCATCGCGCTGACGCATTCGATCGATCTCGCACTGCTCATTCCCCATCTCAACCAGATCAGGCGGCAGTTCAACCGGCTCGAATTTCGCTTCCTCCGCGGCTCCAGCCGCGAAGTCGGCGACTATCTGCGAAAAGGCGATGCCGAGCTCGGCATCGCTGCCGAGATCGACGAGGCCTGGGATCGGCTCGACGTCTGGCCGCTCTTCACCGAAGGCTTCGAGCTCGTCGTCAGCAGCAAGCATCGGCTGGCCGATCGCGACACGATCGAGCTGGACGATTTGCGTGCGGAGCAGTTGCTCAGCCGAACCTTCTGCGAGCATTTCGGGCGCATCTCCGCGAGCCTGCGCGAGCACGGCATCAACGTCGATCATGGCCACGAGATTTCGAGCGAGCGCGACCTCATCGAGCTGGTAGAAGCCGATATCGGCGTGGCCATGGTGCCGCGCACCTCGCCCGTGCCGGAGGGCCTGAAGCGCACCGCGGTGACAGGATTGGACGCCCGCCGCACCGTCAACCTCTACGGCGTCGCCGGCCGGCAGCGCACGGCGGTCGCCAACGCCATCATGCGCATGCTGCGCGGCGCAGACTGGCGGGCGATTGCGGGGTAGAGCCTGCGCATTCTTACCCTCTCCCCTTGTGGGAGAGTGTGGCTCGCCGCAGTAGCGGCGAGACGGGTGAGGGGTTGTCTCCGCGAATACAACTGCTGCTGAGCTCGCGGATACAACCCCTCATCCGGCGCTTCGCGCCACCTTCTCCCACAGGGGGAGAAGGAAGGGCTCGCGGCGCGTCGGGATACTGGAGCTAGCGCTCGCCGCTAGCAATTTCGAGCGCTGCGAGCAGATCGTCGATCTCCATACGCTTGCGAAAATCCGGATCGACGAAGCGGGCCTTCACGATCCCGTCGCGGCCGACGACGAACACGGCCGGGATCGGCAGCATCCAGCCATCATTGCCGTGAAATTTCGCCATGTCCTGATAGGACAATAGCTGCTGGATCTCGGCGCCAAGCCAGATCGCCAGGTTGAGCGACAACGCATAGCCGTTGTCGAGATCGGTCAGGATCGGAAATGGCGCGCCAGCGTCGAGCCTGAACGTCCCGGTATATTCCTGCGTCTCCGGCATGATCGCGACGACCCGCGCGCCCATCGCATCGATACGATCCTGTGCCTGGATCACCGCGCGGACATTGAGCCGGCAATAGGGGCACCAATGGCCCCGGAAGAACATCACCGCAACCGGCCCGTTCTCTAGCAGCGACGGCAACGTGACAAGGCGTCCGCTCTCGTCAGGCAGCATGAACGGCGGCATCGCATCGCCCGGACGCGGCGCGCTCTCGCCGCCGCCGTTCCCGTTCAATCTGATCACCAGATGATCGACCGCATCGCCATAGGCGGGAAAGATCTCGCGCCCGGCATCGGCATAGGCGCGGAGCTGCTCGTTCAGCGTGCCCTCCATGTCCTTGCAACGCTGGAAGGCAAGCTTGAGCCGTTCGGCATCGGCTGGCGAAAGGGATGTCATTTTGCGCTCCCGCTTTCAGTTCAAATACTACTCGCGTGGTCCGGCCGCCCGCAAGGGAAGCCGTTAGGAGAAGGCCGATGTGGCGACAACCGCGAATGCGGCGCTGGCGATGAGAATCTTGGACAGTTTCACGAGACGCTCCTCCGGATAGACGGGTCCGCCCGCCCCGCCATCAAACAGTGGAACCCGCCCCGGCGGAAATGCCGATCCACAATCGGTTCGATAGCCGCAACGTATCGCGCCACGATAGCGCGGGGCTATCGCGTTCAGAGTCGTTTCGCATTTCACTCGGCAGGGCGCCGCCTCCATCCTAGCCGCGATCCAAGCTGCCACTCACAGGAGGACTGCCATGAACCGCCAAATCGCATCACGCCCTGCCAACCTCGCCACGTCGCTTCTGCTGCTTTTCCTGCTGCTGTCGGCCGCAACATCGGTTGCACGAGCCGACAGTGATGACGGCATCGTCCGCGTCAAAAGCGCGGTCCCCTTGTCGGAGGCGATCAGCCGCATCAAGGCGGACATCGCCGCAAAGGGCATCAAATTCTTTCTCGAAGTCGATCAGTCCAAGCTTGCCGCCGACGCCGGAATCAAGCTTCGCCCCTCCACCCTGCTGGTCTTCGGCAATCCGCCGCTCGGCACGCAGTTCATCACCTCCAACCCCAACGCCGGGCTCGACTGGCCGGTCCGCCTGTTGTTGACTCAGGATGGCAATGGCGACGTCTGGGCCGTCTGGACGGATTTCGACTGGATCGCAAAGCGCCACAACATCCGGAATCGCGAGGCGCAGTTCAAGATGGCGACCATGGTCGTCAAGTCCATCACGGCCACCATCACCGCCAAATAGCGAGGGTCCGATGGTGCGCCAAACATTCGATGTCGTCATCCTCGGCGGCGGCAATGCCGGGATCGGAGTGACCGGCCCCGTCCGGCGGGCCGGACTCTCCGTCGCGATGATCGAGCCGCTCGATCTCGGTGGCACCTGTCCGAATCGCGGCTGTACGCCCAAGAAGGTTCTGGTCGCCGCCGGCCAGATGCTGCACGACATCGAGCGCGCTGCCGTTCATCATATCGCAGTCGGCAAGCCGCGGCTCGACTGGGCGGCGCTGATCGACCGCGAGAAGAACATGATCAAGGATATCCCCGCCAACCTCGCCCGCGCGATGGCGCGTCGCGAGGTCGAAGTGATCAAGGGGTATGGCACCTTCGTTGCGCCCAGCACCATTCGCGTCGGCGATCGCGTGCTCGAGGCCAACCACGTCGTTATCGCGACCGGTTCGAAGCCGCGGCCGCTACCGATCGCCGGCGCCGAGCACATGATCACGTCGGACGCGATGTTGAGCGATCGCGACTTGCCGGCTTCGGTTATCTTTATCGGCGGCGGCGTAATCTCGCTGGAATTCGCGCACATCTACGCGCGCGCCGGCGCCGGAGTGACGGTTCTCGAGGCGCTGCCACGACTCCTGCCGGCAATGGACGCCGATGCCGTCGCCCAGTTGCAGGCGGAGAGCGAGCGCATCGGCATCAAAGTCGAGGCCGGCGTGGGCGTGCGGAGAATCGAACGGACCGGCAGCCGGTTCAGGGTGGTCTTTACCCGAGATGGGGTCGAGCACGCGGCCGAGGCCGATCGTGTCGTCAACGGTTGCGGCAGGGTGGCCAATACAGGCTCGCTGGACCTTGCGGCCGGCCAGGTCGAACATACGAACGGACGAATCTCGCTCGACGACCACTTGCGTTCGACCTCAAATCCACGGGTTCATGTCTGCGGCGATGCCGTGCCGATCTCGCCGCAGCTTTCCCCGGTTGCAAGCTATGAAGGCGACATCGTCGGCCGCAACATCGTCGACGGACCGCGACATGCGCCCGACTACGCCGGCATGGCTACGGCGGTCTACACCGTGCCGGCGCTTGCTGCCGTCGGTCTGACCGAAGCGACGGCACGGCACAACGGATCCGCCATCGAGGTTCACGTCAACGACATGCGCGACTGGTTTTCCGCCCGCTCCTATGCCGAGACCGTCGCATGGTCCAAAGTGATCGTCGATCGCACCACCGACCGTGTTCTCGGCGCGCACTTTTTCGGCCATGCGGGCCAGGAGCTCATCAGCATCTTCGGGCTTGCGATCAAATTTGGCATCACGGCCAGCCAGATCCGCGACAACGTCTATGCCTATCCGACCTTCTCCGCCGACATCAAGCACATGCTCGGGCACGCATAGCGGCTTGCTATGGTTTCGAGAGATACACGGCATTTAAACCAACACGCGATCTCGACCAAACTGATATCGCAGCCGTGGCATTCGAGGTCGCGGCCAACAGAGGAGACTTCCCTATGTTCAACAACATCGGACTTTCCCGGGCGATCTTACCGAGTTTTGCGCTCGTCGGCGCGCTGATGCTCACTACGCAACCGGTGTTCGCCGGCGAATGCCCGGCCGACAAGATCAAGCCGAACGCGCGGCAGATGGTCGACTACAAGCCTGTCGGCGTTACCGACGTGACACTCGGCATGATCGACCTCGGCAAGCAGCCGGCGCATATCGAGGGCCGCGAACTGCGCTTCCGCAAGCTGACTATCGAGCCCGGCGGCATCGTGCCCTGGCACAGCCATGACGATCGCCCCGCCCTGATCTTCGTGCAGCAGGGGGAGATCGTCGAATATGCCTCCAACTGCGTCGATCCGATCGTGCACAAGGCCGGCGATCTTCGCCCCGAAGTGTTCGGGACCTCGCATTGGTGGAAGAACCTCGGCAAGGAGACGGTCGTTCTCTACGTCGGCGACGTCCGCAAGGACCCGCACGACCACAACATGTAACGAGTCTTTTGGTATCCCGTCATTCCGGGTCTGGCGCTCGGTGCGCCGTCCCGGAATGACAGCAAAGGCTGCACAGGAATCGTGCCATGACCGATCTGTCCGCGCAGATGAAACCGACAGCCACGCAGATGGGTGAGCATTCGCCGGGCGTGGGTTTTCGCTCCCTCGTGATCGGATTGACCGCGTTCCTGACCGTGGTCGACCTGTTCGCGACCCAGGCCATCCTGCCGTCGCTGACGCGGCATTATGGCGTCACGCCGGCGGCGATGAGCTTCGCCGTCAATGCCAGTACCATTGGCATGGCGATCGCCAGCCTCGTCATTGGCTTGCTCAGTCCGCAGATCGACCGCCGGACCGGCATCCTGCTCAGCCTGGCGCTTCTCGCGATCCCCACGTCCCTGCTTGCGGCCGCGCCCAATCTTGCGGTCTTTACCGCCTTGCGCGTCGCACAGGGCCTCTGCATGGCTTCCGCCTTTGCCTTGACGCTCGCTTATCTCGGCGAGCAATGCAGCGCAATGGACGCGGGCGGCGCGTTTGCCGCCTACATCACCGGCAACGTCGCCAGCAATCTTATCGGCCGGCTGATCTCGGCCGCGGTCGCCGACGGCCTCGGATTGGCGTGGAACTTCTATTTCTTCGCGGCCCTCAATCTGGCGGGCGCGGTGCTAGTCTATTTCACGATCAAGCGCGCGCAACCCATGCACACGATGATGCCGACTGGGTCGCCGCTTGCCGCCATGATCGCGCATTGGTGCAATCCGCGGTTACGGGCGGCCTACGGTATCGGCTTCTGCATTCTGTTCGCCTTCATCGGCACCTTCACTTTCGTCAACTTCGTACTGGTTCGGCCGCCGCTGTCACTCGGCATGATGGATATCGGATTGGTCTACTTCGTCTTCCTGCCGTCGGTGGTCACGACGTTGCTGGCCGGCCGGATCGCATCACGCCTTGGAACGCGGCCGGCGATCTGGGGCGGCATCGCCGTGGCGGCGATCGGCTTGCCGCTGATGCTGGCGCCTCATCTGAGCGAGGTGCTCACCGGCATGGTCCTCGTTGGCGTCGGAACCTTTTTCGCGCAGGCTGCTGCTACCGGGTTCGTCGGACAGGTGGCGAGCGAGAATCGCGGCGTTGCCAGCGGCACCTATCTGGCCTGCTATTTCTGCGGGGGGCTGGTCGGCACCGCCGTGCTCGGGCGGCTGTTCGACGCCTTCGGCTGGCATGCCTGCATCGCCGGAGTAGGTCTCGCCCTCGCGGCCGCGGCCCTGCTCACGCTCGACTTGAAGCGCTAGCGCTTGACCGGCGCCTCCTGCTGCGGCTCCTCGTCGGCGATTGCCCGCCACGCGGCGCCGTCGAGATCGTCGTACTGGCCGCTGCGCAGCGACCACAGGAAGGCGACCAGGCCCGCACCTCCAAGCATCAGCGCCAGCGGCACCAGGATGACCAGGATCTCCATCACAGGGTCTCCCGCGAAGAACTGCGTGCGCGCAGCGAATTCAGCATGACCAGAACTGACGATCCGCTCATGGCTGCCGCAGCGATCAGGGGTGTCACCACGCCGCTGATCGCGACCGGCACGGCCAGGACATTATAGCCGATCGCAAGCCAGAGGTTTTGCCGCATCAGGCGCAGCGCTTCGCGCGAGGAGTCGATCGCGGCGACGACCGGGGCCAGCGGCCGGCCGAGAAAGACGAGATCGGCGGTCGCCTGGCTGAGATGGGCAGCTGAGATCGGCGACATCGAGACGTGCGCTGCCGCAAGCGAGGGCGCATCGTTCATGCCGTCGCCGACCATCAGCACTTTTGCGCCGCGCTGCTTCAGCTCTTCGATCCGCGCGATCTTGTCGGCAGGCGTGACGCCGGCGCGCCACTCGGGAATGCCGAGAGCATGGGC
Organism: Bradyrhizobium hipponense; assembly: GCF_008123965.1. GTDB lineage: Bacteria > Pseudomonadota > Alphaproteobacteria > Rhizobiales > Xanthobacteraceae > Bradyrhizobium > Bradyrhizobium hipponense. The sequence continues at coordinate 167,298 of NZ_VSTH01000013.1, forward strand.
CGCAGCCCTCACCGCTGGCTCGCGGTCGCCGGAAAGAATTTCGATGCCGATGTTGCGTGCCTTCAGTGCCGCGATCACGGCCGGGGCATCCGGGCGCAGACCCTGACGCACCGAGAGGATGACTCTTTCGTTTCCCTTGCTGAAGGCCACGATGGAGGCTTCCGGATCGAGATCGGCGCCGGCGCCGGCACCGATCTCCGCCTCGGCGCCGCAGAAGGATGGACGGCCAAGGCGAATCTCGATGCCGTCGATGGTTGCCCGCACGCCCTGCCCGGCCTCCTCGATCGCACCGACGATCGGCGATCGGGCGCCCGCGGCCTGCGCGACCGCGGCAGCTACCGGGTGATGGCTCGACAGCGCAAGTCGGCCGGCGGGCTCGAACAGGTCGGCAGGTATATCGGCTACGTTCGTCACTTCGAGCTCCGGCAGCGTCAGCGTGCCGGTCTTGTCGAAGATGACATGATCGGCTTCGGCGAGCCGTTCGATGGCGTCGCCCGAATTGAGCAGCACGCCCGATTTGAACATCGCGCCCGAAGTCACGGTCTGCACCGTCGGGATTGCGAGCCCGAGCGCGCAGGGACAGGTGATGATCAAGACGGCAACGCCTGTCACGATCGCATCGTGCCAGCTAGCGCCGGCGATGACCCAGCCGAGGATGGTGAGGAGCGCGGCCGCATGCACCACCGGCGCATAGAGTTGCGAGGCGCGGTCGGCCAGCCGCATGTAGCGCGAGCGCGCCTGGAGCGCGTTGTCGAGCAGTCGCGTGATTTCCGCGAGCAGCGTCGCCTCGGAGGCCGCGGAGACCCGCACCCGCAGCGTGCCTGAGATGTTCATCGACCCCGCATAGACCGGTGTGCCATGCTCGGCCACAACATAGAGCGTCTCGCCCGTGATCAGGCTCTGGTCGATCTCGGAGCGCCCCTCGATCACGGTACCATCGACCGCGCAGCGCTCGCCCGGCCGCAGCAGCACGATGTCGCCGGGATGGATCGCCGCCACCGGCACCTGTGAAATCTCGTCAGCTCCGACGAATTTCGCCGCGGTCTCCGCCTTCAGCGCGGCGAGATTGCCGGCGACTGCGCGGGTCCGCCGCCGCATGTTCTGGTCGAGGACGCGGCCGACCAGCAGGAACGTCAGCAGCATGATTGCCGCGTCGAAATAGGCGTGCTCGGCGTGATGGACGGTCTCGACCACGGACATGCCGAGCGCCAGGATCACGCCGATCGAGATCGGGACGTCCATGTTCGTCGTCTTCGCCGACAGCGCGCGCCAGGCCGAGCGGAAGAACGGCTGGCCGGCATAGGCCGCCGCGGGAAGCGCGATCAGCGCCGACAGCCAGTGGAAGAAATCGCGCTGCTCGGGCAGCATGTCCGAGACGTTGCCCGACCAGACCGGGATCGACAGCATCATCACGTTCATGGTGGCGAACGCGGCAACGCCGAGGCAGCGCAGCAGGAAGCGTGATTCGGCGACTTCGGTCGCCTCCGCGCTCTCCGTCTCGTAGGGATAGGCCTTGTAGCCGAGCTCCTCGAGCCGATCGATGAAACGAGACGGGTCGAGCGTGCCCTGCTTCCATTCCAGCGCGAGGCGCCGGTCGGTGAGATTCACACGCGCCAGCGTGACATCGGGAATGGCGGACAGTCCGCGCTCGATCTTGGCCATGCAGCCGGCGCAGTGAACGCCTTCGACCGCGAGATCGATGTGCTGGACGCCCTCGCCCGCGGTCCGGACGTAGTGCGAAAAGTCCCGCGTGAGGCGCATGACGAATTCCTTCAGTTCAGGATCACGCGGTTGCGCGACAGGAACGCGCGCTGGCCTCGCGCCTCGCTCTCGATCACCAGGTCCCACTGGCCCGGCGCGACGGAAGCCGCATTGCCGCGATAGATGCCGATGCCGGCTTCAGTGAGTTCGACCGAAAGATCGGCCCGCTTGTCAGTCGGCCGCTCCAGGCGGCCGCCGAACTTCAAACCGCTTATGGGAAGGCCGCTCGCATCGCGCGCCTCGACCTGGAGCGTGGCGCCGCCGTCGGTTCGGCGCTCGATATGGGCATTGACCTGCCATTTACGTGCGGTCTGATCCCGCGCCGCCGAGATCTCCCGGTCGTAGCTGAGACCCGCGGCATAAGGGCTGTCGACATCCGTGCCGGGCAGCGTCGCGATCGCGAGCTTCGCCATGGTCACGTTGACACCGATCACGACGCCGAAGAAGGCGACCAGCATCACCAAGACTTTTGTTCCGGTCAGCGGCTTCGGTGCGGATGCCATGGCGAACTCCGGGACTTTCTCAAGGAGAGACGAAATTGTCGGTGGCGGAAGCGGCCTCGCCGAGGCCGATATCGGTGACGTGGAAGCGGACGGGGATCGACTTCTCCGGATTGCCCTCCGCGGGCGCGGTGACGAGCAGCCGGAGCTCGCTGGTGGTGTCGCGCGGGATGACAATCATCGGCCGGTCCGGCGTCACCGAATCCACGCCGACGACGTGAACCGTGACGTTGACTGGACCGTTGACATCGATCGCGATAACGCGGTCGTAGCCGCTCTTGTTGAGCAATCGGACCGTATAGGCGTTGCGGATCGAGCCGTCGCTGAGCCTGACCGCGACCGGGTTGCGGTCGTGCAGCACGTTAACGTCGAGCAAGCTGCGCGTTGCGAGCGTATAGAGCATGATGCCGCCGACGGCTGCGATGATCGCGCTGTAGACGACGGTGCGAGCCCGCACGATGCGATAGACCGGCGCCTTGCCTTCCTGGCGGCGATGGATGTTGATGTCGTTGTCGTAGCCGATCAGGCGGGTCGGCCGGCCGATCTTCGTCATCACGTTGTCGCAGGCGTCGATGCAAAGCCCGCACTGGATGCATTCGAGCTGCGGCCCGTTGCGGATGTCGATGCCGGTCGGGCAGACCGCGACGCATTGATAGCAGTCGACGCAGTCGCCGGCGTGCTCGCCGAGCGCGCGCAGCTCGGCCGCCTTCTTGACCGACGTGCGCTTCTCGCCGCGGTCATAGCGATAGGTGACGTTGAGCGCCCATTCGTCGGTGAGCGCGGCCTGGATTCGCGGCCACGGGCACATATAGACGCAGACCTGCTCGCGCATGTAGCCGGCGAGCACATAGGTGGTCGTGGTGAGAATGCCGATCCAGGCATAGGCGATCATCGGCGCCTGGAAGGTGACGAGCTCCTTCACCAGCGTCGGCGCGTCGTTGAAATAGAGCACCCAGGCGCCGCCGGTCCACCAGGCGATCAGAAGCCAGATCGAATGCTTGAGCACGATCTCGGAGATGCGCTCGAGCTTCATCGGATCGGACGAGGCGTCCTTCTTCATCCGCTCGCGCCGGTCGCCTTCGATCAGGCGCTCGACGGCGTAGAACAAATCGGTCCAGACCGTCTGCGGGCAGAGATAGCCGCACCAGATGCGGCCGCCGACCGAGTTCATCAGGAACAGCGCCACGGCCGCCACGATCAAAAGGCCGGTGAAGTAGTAGACCTCCTGCGGCCACAGCTCGATGAAGAAGAAATAGAAGCGGCTGTTGGGCAGGTCGATCAGCACGGCCTGGCTGGGGGCGCCGAGGCCGCGGTTCCAGCGCACGAAGGGCAGGAGGTAATAGATGCCGAGGCAGAACGCCATCAGGCCCCATTTGATCCGGCGGAATGTACCGGAGACGCTCTGCGGATAAATCTTCTTGCGGGCGGCGTAGAGCGGCCCGCAATTGTCGTCCGATGTGAGTTCGTTCGGGTTCACGGTCTTGTTCATCGCCTGGAGCTTTTCGAGAGGTGCGATTAAACCTAGACCCGGCGCCGGAGCGTCAGTTGATCCAGCGCAAGCGGGGCAATTTGTTCGCCTGCGTTTTCTTTGCCGATCCACTATTTTCCGCCGCCCAGCGAATGGACATACACGGCCATCGCCTTGATGGTGGCGGGATCGAGCCGCCCTTCCCAGGCCGGCATGACGCCGGCGCGGCCCTGGCCGATGGTCTCGATCAGGACTGCCTCATCCGAGCCGTAGAGCCAGATCTTGTCGGTCAGGTTGGGCGCACCGAGCTCCTGGTTGCCCTTGCCGCCATCGCCGTGGCAGGCGACGCAATTCTCGGCGAAAATCTTTTCGCCCTTGGCGGCATCGTAGTCCTTCCGCGTCGGGAGTCCCGACAACGAGCGGACATAGTTGGCAGCCGTGACGATCTCGTCCGGCTTCAGCACGCCGTCCTTGCCGAAGGCGAGCATCTGGCCCTCGTGCGTTTTGGCATGGCCGGAGCGCGCGCCGAACTGGATGGACTGCATGATCTGGTCGAGGGTGCCGCCCCACAGCCAGTCGTCGTCGTTGAGGTTCGGATAGCCCTTGGCACCGGCGCCGCCGCTGCCGTGACACGGCGCGCAGTTGTCGCCGAACACGGTCTTGCCCTTGGCGCGGGCCAGCGCCAGCAGCGCCGGGTCCTTCTCGATCTCGGCGAGCGAGGCCGCGCCCAGCGCCACCATCTTGGCTCCGCGGATCTTCTCGAGGTTGGCGAGCTCGACCGCGACGTCGGCGCGTGTCGAGTAACCGAACAGCCCCGTGGTATTGCTGGAGATCAGGGGCCAAGCCGGATAGACGATCCAGTAGCCGATCGCCCAGACGATGGTGAGGTAGAAGGTGATCACCCACCAGCGCGGCAGCGGCGTGTTGAGCTCCTTGATGCCATCCCATTCGTGTCCGGTCGTGGACCTGCCTGAGACGGAATCGATGTCGTTATGATGATCGGTCATGATCTCTTACTCCTCCCGCAACGGCAGGTGCGCCGCTTCGTCGAAAGCAGCCTTGTTACGGGGCCAGAATGCGTAGGCGATGATCGCGAGAAAGATCGCGACGAAGACCGGCGTCCAGATCGTGGTCACGAGACCGGACGCAAGATTGTCGAGTGTCAGGATGGCTTTCATCGTTCATGCCTTCTCAGCGAAGATTGGCTTTCTCGTTGTAGAGCTTGAAGTCGACCAGAGTGCCGAGCATCTGCAAGTACGCGACCAGCGCGTCCATCTCGGTCGGCGTTCCGGTCTTGCCGTCGAAATTGCGCACCACGGCCTTGGCGTAGCGCTTGCCGAAGGCATCGCTGCCGGCATTGTCCGGATCGGCCTGGGCCTTCATGTCGACACCTGCATTGGCGATCTGGTCGTCGGTGTAGGGCACGCCGACGGTCCTCAGCGTGCGCATGTGATCGGCGATCGTATCCGGATCGACTTCGTTCTTGCTGAGGAACGGATAGCCCGGCATCACCGACTGCGGCACGATCGCGCGCGGGTTGGTCAGATGGGTCACGTGCCAGTCGTCGGAATATTTGGCGCCGACGCGGGCAAGGTCCGGACCGGTACGCTTCGAACCCCACTGGAACGGGTGGTCGAACATGCTCTCGGCGGCGAGCGAGAAGTGCCCGTAGCGCTCGACCTCGTCGCGCAACGGACGGATCATCTGCGAATGACAGAGATAGCAGCCCTCGCGGACGTAGACGTTGCGGCCGGCGAGCTCCAGCGGCGTGTAGGGCCTGACGCCGTCGACCGCCTCGATCGTGCTCTTGAGGTAGAACAGCGGCGTGATTTCGACGAGACCGCCGATGGCAATCACGAGGAGGATGCCGACGACCAGGATGATCGAGTTCTTTTCGAAGACTTGGTGGCGTGTCCAGAACGACATGGCTTTAGCTCCTCATTCCGCCGGCTGAAGAGCGACGGGCATCTGGACTTCTTCCGCCTCGCCAACGCGAACCGTCATCCAGAGATTGTAGGCCATGATCAGCGCGCCGATCAGGAACAACGCCCCGCCGGCCGCACGGATGATGTAGAAGGGATGCATCGCCTCGACGGTTTCGATGAAGGAATATTCGAGGAAGCCGAGCGAGGTGTAGGCGCGCCACATCAGGCCCTGAAGGATGCCGGACACCCACATCGCCGAGATGTAGAGGACGATGCCGAGCGTGGCGATCCAGAAGTGCCAGTTGACGAGCTTCAGGCTGTACAGCTGCTTGCGATTCCAGGCCCACGGCACCAGGCAGTACAGCGCGCCGAAGGACACGAAGCCGACCCAGCCGAGCGCGCCGGAGTGCACGTGGCCGATGGTCCAGTCGGTGTAGTGGCTGAGCGAGTTGACCACCTTGATCGACATCATCGGGCCTTCGAAGGTCGACATGCCGTAGAAGGCGACGGAGACCACGAGCATGCGCAGCACGGGATCGGTGCGCAGCTTGTCCCAGGCGCCCGACAGCGTCATCAGGCCGTTGATCATGCCGCCCCAGGAGGGCATCCACAGCATGATCGAGAAGGTCATGCCGAGCGTCTGCGTCCAGTCCGGCAGCGCCGTGTAATGCAGGTGATGCGGACCGGCCCAGATGTAGAGGAAGATCAGCGCCCAGAAATGGATGATCGACAGCCGGTAGGAATAGATCGGCCGCTCGGCGCGCTTCGGGATGAAGTAGTACATGATGGCGAGGAAGCCGGCGGTCAGGAAGAAGCCGACCGCGTTATGGCCGTACCACCACTGGAACATCGCATCCTGGATGCCGCCCCACGCGATATAGGACTTCGAGCCGAACACCGAGACCGGAAGCGCCGGATTGTTGCCGAGATGCAGGACGGCAATCGTCACGATGAAGGCAAGATAGAACCAGTTCGCGACGAAGATGTGCGGTTCCTTGCGCTTGATGATGGTGGCGAGGAAGACGAGCAGATAGGTGACCCAGACGATGGTCAGCCAGAGATCGGCGTACCATTCCGGCTCGGCATATTCCTTCGACTGGGTGACGCCGAGCAGATAGCCGGTGCCGGCGACCAAAATGAAGAAATTGTAGCCGACCACGACGAACCAGGGCGCGAGATCGCCGGCCAGGCGCACGCGGCAGCTCTTCTGTACCACGTAGAAGGAGGTTGCGAGCAGGACGTTGCCGCCGAAGGCGAAGATCACCGCGGACGTGTGCAGCGGACGCAGACGGCCGAAGGTGGTCCAGGGCAGATCGAAATTCAGCGCGGGCCACGCCAGTTGCGAGGCGATGAGGAGGCCGACGAGGAAGCCGGCGATGCCCCAGAACATCGCCATGAAGGAGGAGAACTTGATCGGCCCCATATTGTAGTTGGGGCGGCCGTTGATTTCCGCAGGCGGAAGCGCCGCCGGGCGGTCGTAGTAGCGGTTGACGATGCAGAACACCGCAGCCAGGCTCGCCGCCGCACTGAGCGCAGCGTGGAAGGCGAACGGCGCATCGAGCGCCTTGGCCGCGGCAATCACGCAGAGGAAAGCGGTGACCGCGAACAACGCCGCCAGGCCGCTTTCACCTGACGTCATGGATTTCGAGATTGAGGGCTGGCTCATGCGGATTCTCTTTCGAAAGAACACAGCGCCAGAAACCACATTCACCCTCGCGGGGAATTGATTGAAATCAAGCTGAGTAAATTTCTGTTAATGTGACGCGGTCGCACCGCCAGTTGAAGTGCCCTCTCCCCTTGTGGG
>NZ_VSTH01000130.1 GCF_008123965.1 Bradyrhizobium hipponense
CGTGCTTTAATGGTTGCTACGAGATCTCGCTACGCCGCCAGATCCGCGACCACCGCATCGAGCACCGGGAATCCGCTGCTGGTCACACGCAATCTCCCGGTCGCATCGACCGTGATCGCGCCTTCTTCGCGCAACAGCGCGATGCGTTTGGGATCGAGCGGGCGGCCGGAGAGCGCGGTGTAGCGCGCGGGGTCGATGCCTTCTGCAAGGCGCAGTCCCATCAGCAAAAATTCGTCGGCGCGTTCCTCGCTGTTGAGGAGATCGTCGGTGACGAGGCCGTGGCCGTTGGTCTCGACCCGCATCAGCCAGGCTTCGGGGCGTTTCTCGGTCGCGGTCGCGTGGCGGATGCCATCGATATCGAGACGGCCATGCGCGCCCGGGCCGATGCCGGCATATTCGTCGCCGCGCCAATAGACCAGATTGTGCCGGCACTCGGCGCCGCGCCGCGCGTGATTGGAAATCTCGTAGGCGGGCAGCCCGAGCTTGTCGCAGGTCTCCTGCGTCACGTCGTAGAGCGCGCGCGCGACCGCCTCGTCCGGCGTCTTCAATTTTCCGGCCTGGTGCAGGCCGAAGAACGGCGTGCCTTCCTCGATGGTGAGCTGATAGAGCGACAGATGCTCGGCCGCTTCATCGATCGCGAGACGCAGTTCGTCGGCCCAAATCGCAGGCGTCTGGTCCGGACGGGCGTAGATCAGATCGAACGAATAGCGGTCGAACGAGCGGCGCGCGATCGCGACCGCATCCAACGCTTCACGCGCGCTGTGCAAACGTCCCAGCGCTTTCAGCGAGGCATCGTCGAGCGCCTGCACGCCGAGCGAGACGCGGTTGACGCCGGCGGCGCGATAGCCGGCAAAGCGCGTGGCTTCGACGCTGGTCGGGTTCGCCTCCAGCGTCACTTCGACGTCATCAGCGACAGGCCAATGCTTGCCGATGGCATCGAGCACCGCGCCGACGGTTGCGGGCTGCATCAGCGAGGGCGTGCCGCCGCCGAGGAAGATCGACGTGACTTCGCGTCCGGGCGCGCGCTCGGCCGTCGCCGCGATCTCGCGGGCGAAGGCGCTGGCAAAGCGCGCCTCGTCGATCGCGACGTGGCGGACATGGCTATTGAAATCGCAATAGGGGCACTTCGACAGGCAGAAGGGCCAGTGCACGTAGACGCCGAAGGCTTCCTTAGCGCGGCTCAAGGCAGATCTCCGCCAGTTTCACGAAGGCGCGGGCGCGGTGCGACAGGCCAAGCCCGAGCGGCGGCAGGCCGTGCTTCTCGATGCTGGTCATCTCACCGAAGGTACGGCTGTGGCCGTCGGGCAGGAACATCGGATCGTAGCCGAAGCCGGCGGTGCCGCGCGGCGGCCACACCAGTGTGCCGTCCACGCGCGCCTCGACCTCTTCGCAATGATCGTCGGGCCAGGCGACGCAGAGCGCGGAGACGAAATGCGCCTTGCGCTTGTCGGGTGTGGTCGCACCGCGCTCCTGCAACAGGCGTTCGATTCGCGTCATCGCCGCGGTGAAATCCTTGGAAGGGCCGGCCCAGCGCGCGCTGTGGATGCCGGGCGCGCCGTCGAGCGCGTCGACCACGATGCCGGAATCATCGGCGAAGGCGGCAAGCTTGGTCGCCTGCGCCGCCGCGATCGCCTTGATCGCGGCATTGCTGCGGAAATTGTTGCCGGTTTCTTCCGGCTCGGCAAGGCCAAGCTCACCGGCCGAAACCGCCTCGATGCCGTAGGGCGCGAGCAACTCCTTCATCTCGGCGAGCTTGCCGGGATTGTGGGTCGCGATCACGAGTCGGCCTGTGATTCGGCGGTGCATGGCCTATTGACTACGCCACGGCCAGTTTCTGCAAGTCCACCAGACGCGCAATGCCCTTCTGGGCCAGCGCCATCAGCGCCAGGAACTCGTCCTGCGTGAACGGCTCGCGCTCAGCGGTGCCCTGCACCTCGATGATGCGGCCGTCGCCGGTCATGACGAAATTGGCGTCGGTCTGGGCTTCCGAATCCTCGGCATAGTCGAGATCGAGCACCGGCGTGCCGTTGTAGATGCCGCAGGAGATCGCGGCGACGTTGTCGCGCATCACGTTGGCCTTGATCATGTTTCGCGTCTTCATCCAGTTGATGCAATCGGCGAGCGCGACCCAGGCGCCGGTGATCGATGCCGTGCGCGTGCCGCCGTCGGCTTGGATCACGTCGCAATCGACCGTGATCTGGCGTTCGCCGAGCGCTTCGAGATTGACGATGGTGCGAAGCGAGCGGCCGATCAGGCGCTGGATTTCAACGGTGCGGCCGCTCTGCTTTCCGGTGGAGGCCTCGCGGCGGGTGCGTTCCAGCGTGGCGCGCGGCAGCATGCCGTATTCGGCGGTGACCCAGCCGCGGCCCTGGCCCTTCAGCCAGGGCGGCAGCCGCTCTTCCAGCGTGGCGGTGACCAGCACATGGGTGTCGCCGAATTTCACCAGGCACGAGCCTTCCGCATATTTGACCACGCCGCGCTCAAGCGTCACGGGACGCAATTCGTCGGGCGCACGGCGGCTTGGCCGCATGGGAGATCCTCCAAGACTCTCGGGAAAGGGCTATTCGCGGTGCTTGTAGGGGGGGTGAGGGTAGGCGGCAAGGGGGACGTTCTGACTTTTCGGTCCCCAGCCAACTGCAAAACCACGCTTGTCAGGGACCTGCCGGAGAGCCAAATTACAAGCATCTGAGAGGAGTTGCCGTCTGTGGCCCATCACGATCCGATCCATCTGATCGCGCCGCGCGCAGGCCTCGCCCAGCTCAACGAGCGATCCCGCGATATCTTTCGTCAAATTGTCGAAAGTTACCTCGCGACCGGCGAGCCGGTCGGCTCGCGCAATATCTCGCGCCTGATCGCCATGCCGCTGTCGCCGGCCTCGGTCCGCAATGTCATGGCCGATTTGGAACAACTCGGCTTGATCTACGCGCCGCACACCTCGGCCGGCCGGCTCCCGACGGAACTCGGCCTGCGTTTCTTCGTCGACGCCCTGATGCAGGTCGGCGATCTCAACGACGCCGAACGCCAGGCGATCCAGAGCCAATTGACCTCGGTGGGCCATGCGCAATCGGTCGAAGCGGCGCTGGAGGAGGCGTTGACGCGGCTCTCCGGCCTGACCCGGGCCGCCGCCGTGGTGCTGACGCCGAAATCCAATGCGCGGCTGAAACACATCGAATTCGTCCGCCTGGAACCGGAAAAGGCATTGGTGATCCTGGTCGGCGAGGACGGCCAGGTCGAAAACCGGGTGCTGGCGCTGCCGCCGGGAGTTCCATCCTCGGCACTGACGGAAGCCGGCAATTTCCTCAATGCACGAATCCGGGGCCGGACCCTGGCCGAGGCGCGGCTGGAGCTCGAGACCGCGCTCGGAGAGGCGCGCACCGAGCTTGATCAGCTGACGCAGAAGGTGATCTCGGCCGGCATCGCCAGCTGGTCCGGCGGCGAAAACGAGGACCGCCAGCTCATCGTCCGCGGCCACGCCAATCTGCTCGAAGACCTGCATGCGCTGGAGGATCTGGAGCGGGTGCGCCTGTTGTTCGAAGACCTCGAGACCAAGCGGGGCGTCATCGACCTGCTCGGCCGCGCCGAGACCGCGGAGGGTGTACGCATCTTCATCGGGTCCGAGAACAAGCTGTTCTCGCTGTCCGGCTCCTCCACCATCATCTCGCCCTATCGGGATGCCGAGGGCCGTATCGTCGGCGTTTTGGGCGTGATCGGGCCGACGCGGCTGAATTATGCCCGTGTGATCCCGACCGTGGACTACGCCGCCCGCATCGTCAGTCGCCTCTTGGGCGGCTGACCGGGGTCCGGGCGCCGATCACGGGCGCTTGATTTTCGCCGTCCGAAGCACGATATCCGGGCAAGAAAACTCCCTTAGACCTTTGAGAAGAGAGCCGATGACCGATCAAGACCGGCAACCCGAAGACACGGCCGCAGCGACCGGCGAGCCCGTGGTGTCGAAGCCCTATGTGATGCCCGACGATCCCGAGCCCGGCTCGGTCGAGCTGTTGCAGAAGGAGGCCTCCGAGGCACGCGACCGCATGCTGCGGACGCTGGCCGAGATGGAGAACCTGCGCAAGCGCACCACCAAGGAAGTCGCCGACGCCCGCCTCTACGGCATCACCGGCTTTGCCCGCGACGTGCTCGACATCGCCGACAACCTCCAGCGCGCGCTGGACGCCGTTCCGGCCGAGGCCCGTGCCGCGGCCGATCCCGGCCTGATCTCGCTGATCGAGGGCGTCGAACTTACCGAGCGCTCTCTGCTCAACGCGCTGGAAAAGCACGGCGTGAAGAAGTTCGACCCCTCGGGCCAGAAGTTCGACCCGAACTTCCAGCAGGCGATGTTCGAAGTGCCTGATGCGTCGGTGCCGTCGGGCACCGTGGTGCAGGTCATGCAGGCCGGCTACACCATCGGCGAGCGCGTGCTGCGCCCGGCATTGGTCGGTGTCGCCAAGGGCGGCGCGAAGGCCGCGCCCGCCGCCAACAACACCAACAACACCAACGAGCCGAACAGCGCGGCGTGAGCCCTCGATCCTCATGGTGAGGAGCCGCGCCCTTTGCGCGGCGTCACGAACCATGAAGGGCAAGATGTAACAGCGGGGGCCTCCATCCTTCGAGACGCCCGCGAAGAAGCTCCTCCTCACGGAGGAGGGGCTGGCGGCGTCGCTTACGCGCTCACCGCGATGTCCGCGGACTGAATCCGCTTCACCCCGGCCTTGGCCATATCGGCCCAGGCTTTTGCCAGCGAGCCCTGGGTGTCGATGCCGCGGCAGGCGTCCTCCACGACGTAGACCTCGAAGCCGGCCTTGCGCGCGTCGAGCGCGGTCCAGGCGACGCAGAAGTCGGTGGCGAGGCCCGCAACGAAGACGCGCTTGATCTTGCGCGCCTTCAGGTAGCCGGCGAGGCCGGTCGAGGTCTTGCCGTCGGCCTCGAGAAAGGCCGAGTAGCTGTCGACGTCCTTGTGGAAGCCCTTGCGGACGACGAGCTCGGCCTGCGGAATCGAAAGGTCCTTTGACAGTGCGGCGCCGTCGGTGCCCTGCACGCAATGGTCGGGCCACAGCACCTGCTTGCCGTAGGGCAGGTCGACGGTCTCGAACGGCTTCTTGCCGGAATGCACCGAGGCAAAGGAGATGTGGCCGGGCGTGTGCCAGTCCTGCGTCATCACCACGTTGGCGAACGCCTTGGCCATCTTGTTGATGACCGGCACGACCTGCTCGCCTTCCTTCACGGCGAGGCTGCCCCCGGGCAGGAAGCAGTTTTGCACGTCGATCACGAGCAGCGCGGATGCATCATCCGGCTTGATCGATGCGGCTGCAAAGAGTGCGGTTGGAGCGAGCGCCGCGAGTGCCGTCGTCCCAAGTGCGGCCAAGATTTGTCGCCGATCCAGCACGGTTCGCCTCCCTCCAGGATGATCCAACGGGAGGAAAGCCTAGTTCCATTCGTATGCGAGCAGAAGCCCGAAAATGCAGCCGGTGCTGTCCAGTGCTTGGGCTCGCTACACGAAATCCTCGTCGTCCCGGACAAGCGCGCTCAAAGCGGGCGTAGATCCGGGACCCATACCCCCAGCGAGCAATTTGGCGAAGATTGTTCGTTCGGTACCGCCACCGACCACAATCGTGGGATCGCGCGGTATTGATCCCGGCCTCCACCGGGATGACACCGAGTATGTTGGTCGGTCGACGCAGCTAGCCTTTCGGCTGGATGCCGTCGCGCACGGCGCGGAAGCGGTTGAAGGCGTTGGGCCACTGGTCGCGCGGAGAGCTGGCGACAATACGCAGCGAGGCGCCGCCGCTGCTGAAGCGGATCCACTGCACCACCGTTACCGCGGTCTTGTCCTTGCCGCTGACGCCGTCGATCCGGGTTTCAAACCCCTGTTGGCCGTTGATGCGGATCGGCTCGGACATGGTGACGCGCGATTCGCGCACACCGGGAATCTGGAGCGCCGCTTCCTGGGCGAAGCGGGCGCGGTCCTCGGCCTGCTGCGGCGTCGCGCCGATCAGGCCGAGGATCATGAACGGTTTTGGCTCGAAGCCGGTGCTCTCGTCGCCATCGGCCAGGATGATGCTGGTGCCCGGCGCCAGCGTGCGCACGTTCTTGAAGTCGGCGAGGTCGGTGACCTTGAACGGCATCCGCGAAAGCTGCTCCTCGACCGGTACCTCCTTGCGCGTCACGGCGCTCGCGAACATCTGCCGCACCGCCTCGTCGGTATAGATCTTGGTGGCGTTCTCCGGAATCTGGACCGCGACATAGCCGGAGAAGCCGGTGCCCTGCACGATCATCGAATAACGCTTCACCAGTGCATCGCCGGCCTTGCCGGTCTCGGTGGTGAAATAGGCAAGGCCCGCGGGGGTCTCGACCTTGTCCGGCTTGACCCCGCCGGCGCCGGCCGGGCTGGCCTTGAAGGCATTGGCGACCTCGCCATAGGCGTCCGGCGGCAACTCGGTGATCAGCACCTTGACGCTGCCGTCCTCGCTCTCGAACCCCGGAAAGGTTTTGGCCGCGTTGAGGCCGATCAGCGGCACCATGCCGAGGCGCAGTCCCGGCGGAAATTCAGGATCGGCCGCAAAAGCCGGAAGTGCCGTGGCGACGAGAAGGACGAGCGCGGAGAGGGGGCGGATCAGCTTCATGGGCATTCTAGTTGGTTCACATTGAGGCCGTTCGATGGTCGGCCATCGGGCCGCCTTGTCGCGCGAAGCAGCCTCGACGAGGCGGCCCGGCCGCCCGCCTTTTAGCGGGTTTGGCCTTGCGGTAACAGGGCGGGCAGATCAGCCTGGCGGGCGCCGGCCCAGGCCTGAACCTGTTAATATTTCCTCACCTGCAAGGGCGGTTCAGCCCGGATATGATCTTCCAAAACCCAATGTTTTCACGGCCGAAACTTGCGTTCGGTCCTTGCGGGCCCCTCCCCCCCTCCTATATGAGCGTCAACCATCGCAATATCGCGGATGTTTGATCTTAGGGGGTTTCGGTTCGGGTGCCTTCTGGGCCCAGCCAGCCTGCCGCAAAAACAAGGATATCAGGACCATGGGAAAGGTCATTGGGATCGACCTCGGCACCACGAATTCGTGCGTCGCCGTAATGGACGGCAAAAACGCCAAAGTCATCGAGAATTCCGAAGGCATGCGCACGACGCCTTCGATCGTCGCGATCACGGACGACGGTGAGCGCCTCATCGGCCAGCCGGCCAAGCGCCAGGCCGTTACCAATCCCGAGCGTACCTTCTTCGCAGTGAAGCGCCTCATCGGCCGCCGCTACGACGACCCCATGGTCGAGAAGGACAAGAAGCTCGTTCCCTACAAGATCGTGAAGGCTTCCAATGGCGACGCCTGGGTCGAGGCCGACGGCCAGACCTACTCGCCCTCGCAGGTCTCGGCGTTCATCTTGCAGAAGATGAAGGAGACCGCGGAAGCCCATCTCGGCCAGAAGGTCGAGCAGGCCGTCATCACCGTTCCCGCCTACTTCAACGACGCCCAGCGCCAGGCAACAAAGGACGCCGGCAAGATCGCCGGCCTTGAAGTGCTGCGCATCATCAACGAGCCCACCGCGGCTGCACTTGCCTATGGTCTGGACAAGACCAAGGCCGGCACGATCGCCGTGTACGACCTCGGCGGCGGCACGTTCGATATTTCCATTCTCGAAATCGGCGACGGCGTGTTCGAGGTGAAGTCGACCAACGGCGACACCTTCCTCGGCGGCGAAGATTTTGACATGCGCTTGGTCGGCTATCTCGCCGACGAGTTCCAGAAGGAGCAGGGCATCAACCTGCGCAACGACAAGCTCGCGCTTCAGCGCCTGAAGGAAGCCGCTGAAAAGGCCAAGATCGAGCTGTCGTCGACGACGCAGACCGAGATCAACCTGCCCTTCATCACCGCGGACCAGACCGGGCCGAAGCATCTGACGATGAAGCTCACCCGCGCCAAGTTCGAAGCGCTGGTCGACGACCTCATCCAGAAGACGGTCGAGCCCTGCCGCAAGGCGCTGAAGGATGCCGGTGTTACCGCCGGTGAGATCGGTGAAGTGGTGCTGGTCGGCGGCATGTCGCGCATGCCGAAGGTCCAGGAAGTCGTCAAGCAGCTGTTCGGCAAGGAGCCGCACAAGGGCGTCAACCCGGACGAAGTCGTGGCGATCGGCGCTGCGATCCAGGCCGGCGTGCTCCAGGGCGACGTCAAGGACGTGCTGCTGCTCGACGTGACCCCGCTGTCGCTGGGCATCGAGACGCTGGGCGGCGTGTTCACCCGCATCATCGACCGCAACACTACGATCCCGACCAAGAAGAGCCAGGTGTTCTCGACTGCCGAGGATAACCAGAACGCGGTGACCATCCGCGTCTTCCAGGGCGAGCGTGAAATGGCGGCCGACAACAAGATGCTTGGCCAGTTCGACCTGATGGGCATTCCGCCGGCCCCGCGCGGCATGCCGCAGATCGAGGTGACCTTCGACATCGACGCCAACGGCATCGTCAACGTCTCGGCGAGGGACAAGGCGACCGGCAAGGAGCAGCAGATCCGCATCCAGGCCTCCGGCGGCCTGACGGAAGCCGACATCGACAAGATGGTCAAGGAGGCCGAGGCCAATGCCGCGGCCGACAAGAAGCGCCGCGAGGCAGTCGACGCCAAGAACCATGCCGACGCGCTGGTGCACTCGACCGAAAAGGCCCTGGCCGAGCACGGTTCAAAGGTGGCCGAGACCGAGCGCCGCGCCATCGAGGATGCCGTCAGCGACCTCAAGGAAGCGCTGAAGGGCGACGATGCCGAGGCGATCAAGGCCAAGACCAACACCCTGGCCCAGGCTTCGATGAAGCTCGGCGAGGCGATGTACAAGCAGCAGGCCGAGGCCGACGCCAAGAAGGATGCGGCCAAGGACGACGTCGTCGACGCGGAATTCACCGAAGTCGACGACGACAAGAACAACAAGAAGTCTGCATAAGCCCTCAGAGGCTGATGATGCGGACGGATTGCACCCCACACGCAGCTTCGGCCTCCCCCTCGAAGGGGGAGGCTTTCGTGTCGGGCCGGGCGGGGCACCGCGCCGTTACCATCGATCAATTTCCAGCCGTTATCCTGAACGCCGCCGCCGTGCTGCCCTCTGCCGCAAGGCGCAGGGGCACTTATATCGTCGCGTGGCGAGGTTTTTTCGCTCCGACTTGAATCGCGATTGGATAGACCGAGTTCAACATGCCCACGTCCACCAAGCGCTGCTACTACGAGACTCTCGAAGTCGACCGCGACGCTGACGAATCCAAGCTGAAGTCGTCGTTCCGCAAGCTTGCAATGAAGTTTCACCCCGACCGTAATCCGGGGGATGACACCAGCGAAATCCGTTTCAAGGAAATCAACGAGGCCTACGAGGTTCTCAAGGACAAGGACAAGCGCGCAGCCTACGACCGCTATGGCCACGCCGCCTTCGAGCAGGGCGGTCCTGGCGGGGGCGCCGGTTTTGGCGCCGGTTTTGCGTCGTCTTTCTCCGACATTTTCGAAGACCTGTTCGGCATGGCCGGACAGCGCGGCCGCGGTGGCCGCGAGCGCGGCGCCGACCTGCGCTACAACATGGAAATCACGCTCGAGGAAGCCTTCGGCGGCAAGACCGCGCAGATCGAGATTCCGGTCTCGGTCACCTGCGAGGCCTGCTCGGGCATCGGCGCCAAGGCCGGCACCAAGCCGAAGACCTGCTCGACCTGCGGCGGCGCCGGCCGTGTACGGCAGTCACAGGGCTTCTTCACGCTGGAGCGGACCTGTCCCGGCTGCCAGGGACGCGGCCAGATGATCGAGGACGCCTGCCCGTCCTGTTCGGGACAGGGCCGGGTCACCCGCGAGCGGACGCTGTCGGTCAACATTCCCCCGGGAGTCGAGGACGGCACGCGGATCAGGCTCGCCGGCGAAGGCGAGGCCGGTGTCCGCGGCGGCCCGCCCGGCGACCTCTACATTTTCCTGTCGCTCGCCCAGCACCAGTTCTTCCAGCGCGACGGCGCCGATTTGCATTGCCGCGTGCCGATCTCGATGGTGACGGCTGCACTTGGCGGCGAATTCGAGGTGCCGACCATCGACAAGGGCAAGGCCAAGGTGAAAGTGCCTGCCGGAACCCAGTCGAGCCGCCGATTCCGCATTGCATCGAAGGGTATGCCGGTGCTGCGCTCGCGCCAGATGGGCGACATGTATGTCCAGGTCGTGGTCGAGACCCCGCAAAACCTCACCAAGAAGCAGCAGGAATTGCTGGCCGAGTTCGAAAAGCTCTCCTCCGGCAACACCCAGCCGGAATCCGAGGGGTTCTTCGCCAAGGTCAAGGATTTCTTCGGTAATCGGGCGAGTTGACTCGTCTTGACCGTACCGCCTCCGGCCTATACGTCTTTATGACCATTTTCTGACACGCCGCGGTGACGCGGGGTCCCGTCCGGTCCTGACATGCCATTGCCATCGTCCGCGCGTGCGTTGAAGAAGCCTCGTCTTGACGACGAGGTGCGTTTTCTCCGGTCATGGATCGAAAAGCCCCTGCATATGGGCGCAGTCATGCCGTCGGGTAAGCTCCTGGCCCGGACCATGGCGCATTACGTCGACATCAATTCGGACGCACCCGTGGTCGAGCTCGGACCCGGCACCGGCGCCATCACCTCGGCCCTGGTCGAGCGTGGCGTCGACCAGAAGCGTCTTGTCCTGGTCGAGTACAATCCCGGCTTCTGTGCGCTGCTGCGAGACCGTTATCCGCAGGCCAAGGTGGTGCAGGGCGATGCCTACCGTTTGCGCGACACGCTCTGGAACGTACTGAGCGCGCCGGCGTCTGCCGTGGTCTCCGGCCTGCCGCTGGTGACCAAACCGATGCTGACGCGGCTGCGGCTCATCCGCGATGCCTTCACGGCGCTGGCGCCTGGCGCGCCGTTCGTGCAGTTCACGTATGCGGTGGTGCCGCCGATCCCGAAATCGCTGCCCGGCGTGTCCACAGAAGCCTCGGAACGGATCTGGATGAACCTTCCGCCGGCCCGCGTCTGGGTGTATCGCAAGGACTAATTCCGCCGGCTTCCCTCTTTGCGCGGCGGTCTCGTTTCGCCGAACGCAATTGGATTGGATGCCCGCACTCAAGATCCTGATCATTCCCGGCTCGCTGCGCACCGGCTCGCATAATGCGAAGCTGGCGGCGGTCGCTGCCTATGAATTCGCCCAGGCCGGTGTCGACATCACCCGGATCTCGCTCGCCGATTTTCCGCTGCCGATCTATGACGGCGATCTCCAGGCCAAATCCGGCGTGCCGAAGCACGCCATCAATCTCAAGCGCATGATCGCTGCGCATCATGGCGTGTTGATCGTCTCGCCCGAATACAACGCCTCGGTGCCGCCGCTGCTGAAGAACGCGATCGACTGGGTCAGCCGCGTGCATGAGCTGCACGAGGCGCGCGGCGAGGTGTTCCGCAACCGCGTCTTCGCGCTCGCCGGGGCTTCGCAGAGCCGGCTCGGCGCTGCCCGCGCGCTGCAGGCGTTGCGGCTGATCCTGACCTCCTGCCACGCCAATGTGATCGCCAGCCAGCTTACGCTCGCCTTTGCCGACCAGGCTTATGACGATATGGACAGGCTGAAGAACCAGGGCGATATCGACGCGCTGAAGACCATGGTGCGGCAGTTGATCGACATTTCTCAACGCATGATGTGGTGACATGACGCCAGCCGAAATCGCCGCGAAAGACCGCCTGATCGTCGCGCTCGATCTGCCTAGCCTTGATGCTGCGGAGGCGATGATCGCAAGGCTTGGCGACAGCGTCACGTTCTACAAAATCGGCTATCAGCTCGCTTATGCCGGCGGCCTGCCGTTGATCGGCAAGCTCGCCGACAAAGGCAAGAAGGTGTTTGCCGATCTCAAGCTGCATGACATCGGCAACACGGTGATGCGCGGCGTCGAAAGTGTCGCCAAGCTGGGCGCGAGCTTTCTCACCGTGCACGCCTATCCGCAAACCATGAAGGGTGCCGTCGAAGGCCGCGGCCATGCGAGCTTAAAGATCCTCGCCGTCACGGTGCTCACCTCCTACAATGATGATGATCTGCATGCGGCCGGCTATCGGCTCGGCGTCTCCGAGTTGGTCGAAGCGCGGGCGCAGCAGGCGCAGGTGCTCGGTGTCGACGGCCTGGTCTGCTCGCCGGAGGAAGTGGGCGCGTTGCGCAAGCTCGTCGGCCACCAGATGAACCTCGTCACGCCCGGCATCCGTCCGGCGGGTGCGGCAAGCGGTGACCAGAAGCGCATCATGACGCCGGGCCGTGCGATTGCGGCCGGCGCCGACTATCTCGTCGTCGGGCGGCCGGTGGTGGAGGCCGCCGACCCGAAGGCTGTCGCCGAGGCCATCCAGGCCGAGATCGCACAGGCGCTCGGATCATGATCCGGAAAAGTGTGCAGCGGTTTTCCGATCAGATCATGCAATAAAGATCAACAACACAGGGAGAACAACCATGGCAAAAGGCTACTGGATCGGACGCGTCGACGTGAGCAATGACGAAGGCTACAAGCCCTACGCCGTCGCAAATGGTTCGATCTTCAAGAAATGGGGCGGCCGCTTCGTCGTCCGCGCCGGCAACTTCACCACCGTCGAGGGCCAGAGCCGCACCCGCAATGTCGTGATCGAATTCCCGGACTACGAGACCGCGATCGCCTGCTACAACTCGCCGGAATACCAGGCCAACATCAAGGTGCGCCAGCCGCACTCGATTGCCGACCTCATCATCATCGAGGGTTATGACGGCCCGCAGCCGTCGTAACGACACGATCGGCTCCGTCATGGCCGGGCTTGTCCCGGCCACCCACGCCTTCGCGCCAACGTGTGGCCCTCCGTGGATGCCCGGGACAAGCCCGGGCATGACGGTGGAGCTTGCTCCCCTCGGTTGCCGGAACTGCGTCCCGCGGCTACAACGCACCTCAGAGGATCACACCATGTCCGACATGCGCTTGATTGTTGCTGGAGCCGGCGGCCGGATGGGCCGGGCACTGACGCGGGCGATTGCCGAAAGCGAAGGCGCGGTGCTGGCCGGGGCGTTGGAGGCGCCGGGCTCCGAGCTGCTCGGCAAGGATGCCGGCGTGCTCGCAGGTCTGCCTGCCAACGGGATCACGCTCTCGGCCGATCTCTGGGCGTTGTCGAAGGACGCCGACGGCATTCTGGACTTCACCGTGCCGGCCGCGACCATCGCCAATGTCGCGATCGCGGCCCAACGCGGTCTCGTCCACGTCATCGGCACGACCGGCCTGTCGGGCTCGGACGATGCCGTGATCAAGAGCGTCACCAACCGCGCGGTGGTGGTGCAGTCGGGGAATATGAGCCTGGGCGTCAACCTGCTCGCCGCCGTGGTCAAGCGCGTCGCCAAGGCGCTCGACCAAAGCTTCGATATCGAGATCGTCGAGACCCATCACCGCATGAAAATCGACGCCCCCTCGGGCACGGCGCTGATGCTGGGCCAGGCCGCCGCCGCCGGCCGCGGCGTCGCGCTGGATGAGCATTGCGTACGCGGCCGCGACGGCATCACCGGCGCGCGCCAGCCCGGCGATATCGGTTTTGCTTCCTTGCGCGGCGGGACCGCGGCCGGCGATCATAGCGTGAGCTTTCTCGGTCCGTTCGAGCGCCTGACGCTGTCGCACCATGCCGAGGATCGCATGCTGTTCGCCCATGGCGCGCTCAAGGCGGCGCTGTGGGCGCATGGCAAGAAGCCCGGGCTCTACTCGATGGCCGATGTGCTCGGCCTTGCCGACATCTGAACGAAAGTAACGGAAAGGTCTCAATGAGCGAACGTCTTCTCGTGCTCGTGCGCCACGGCCAGAGCGAATGGAATCTCAAGAACCTGTTCACGGGCTGGAAGGATCCGGATCTCACCGAGCTCGGCGTGAGGGAAGCCAGGGAAGCCGGCCGCAAGCTGAAAGCGCAGGGCCTGGTGTTCGACATCGCCTACACCTCGGTCTTGACGCGCGCGCAGCACACGCTCGATCTCATTCTCGGCGAGCTCGGCCAGGAAGGCCTGCCGACGTCGAAGGACCTTGCGCTGAACGAGCGCGACTATGGCGATCTCTCCGGGCTGAACAAGGACGACGCCCGCAAGAAATGGGGCGAGGACCAGGTGCTGATCTGGCGCCGCTCCTACGACGTGCCGCCGCCCGGCGGCGAAAGCCTGAAGGACACGCTGGCGCGTGCGCTGCCCTACTACGTGCAGGAGATTCTGCCCGCCGTGCTCAACGGCAAGAGGACGCTCGTCGCCGCCCACGGCAACTCGCTGCGCGCGCTGATCATGGTGCTGGAAAAGCTGTCGCCCGAAGGCATTCTGAAGCGCGAACTCGCCACCGGCGTGCCGATCATCTACCGGCTCAACGCGGATTCGACCGTGGCCTCGAAGCTGGATCTGGCGGGGTAATCGATCGCGAAGTTTGCAGGAGATTTGTAGGGTGGGTTAGCGCCAGCGTAACCCACCTTTTTTGTTTCCGCGGTGGCAGAAGTGGTGGGTTACGCTGACGCTAACCCACCCTACGCGGCGCAACTACTGCAGTCCCAACTGCCCGGCCTCCCAGCCCAGCATCGCCTGCTTGCGGGTGATGCCCCAGTGATAGCCGGTGAGCGCGCCGCTTTTGCCGAGGGCGCGGTGGCAGGGCACGACGAAGGAGACCGGGTTCTTGCCGACCGCAGCGCCAACGGCGCGCGAGGCCTTCGGGCTCTTGATGTTGCAGGCGATGTCCGAATAGGACACTGCGCGGCCCATCGGGATCTTCAACAGCGTCTCCCACACCCGCACCTCGAAATCGGTGCCGATCATGACCACGCGCAGCGGCTGGTCCGGTCGCCAGAGTTTGGTGTCGAAGATGCGCTGGGCGAGCGGCGCCGTGCCTTCGTGGTCCTCGACGTAGGTGGCATTCGGCCAGCGCCGCATCATGTCGGCGAGCGCGATCTTCTCCTCGCCGTGATCGGCAAAGGCAAGGCCCGACAAGCCACGATCGGTCGCGATCACGATTGCGGTGCCGAACGGCGAGTGATGGAAGCCGTAGCGCAGGGTGAGGCCGGCGCCGCCGTTCTTCCATTCGCCCGGCGACATCGCCTCATGGGTGACGAAGAGATCGTGCAGCCGGCCCGGTCCCGAGAGGCCGGAGTCGAGCGCGGCATCGAGAACGCTGGCGGAATCCCGCAGCAGGCCCTTGGCATGGTCGAGCGTCAGCGCCTGCATGAAGGCTTTCGGCGTGATCGAGGCCCAGCGGCGGAACAGATGGTGCAGCTCGTCCGGCGTGACCCCGGCCGCATTCGCCATCGCTTCGATGGTCGGCTGCGCGCGCCAGTTTTCCGAGATGAAGGCGATCGCCCGGCGTACGGAATCATAGTCGCGCATCGCGGCGTGCTGGGGGCCCGGCTTGGCCAGGCGCTGGTCATGTATGGCGAGTGTCATCATGACCGGAAATGTAGGAGAGGGGGCGCCTCGAAACCACCCGTTTTCCGATCCGGGCTCAGGTGACCGGATTGTAGATCGGGCCGCGCCGGGCGGCGTTCAACGCCACGACTAAGGCCCTGTAAAAACTGGCCTTTTCCTCGGGACCCAAAAATCCGGCAATCAGCAGCCGGTGGCCGCGCGAGATTAGATAGAGGTGTTCGATGCCGTATTCCTCGTCGACCTCCTGGTCGAGGCGGACCCAGAGCGGGTTGAAGGTCCATTCGAGGACCTGGCCGCGGTGACTGACGCGCCGCACGCGCAATTCGGACAGCGTGACCACGATCTCCTCGCGCGCGCGAGCGGTGCGGAAATTGACCTTGAAGGCCCACCAGATCACCAGCACGTCGAGGCCGAAGAAGCCGAACACCGGCCATGCCCCTATCATCAGGAACGCGATGCCGGTGGCGAAGCTGACCACGCTCAAAAACAGCATCACGGCAAGGAAACCGGTGCGATTCAGCGAGCGGTGCGGCGTCAGGCGTGCGGAGAAGATCTGCACCTCGCTTTCGCTTGCAGATCGCTCGCGCTCAATTTCGTTGCCTGTGCTCATCGTCCCTCAGTATATCCCGATCATGGCAAAAATCACCCGCAAGGCGGTCCCGCGCAAAACAGCCGTGCCGAAGAAAAAGGCAAAGCCGGCCGCAGCAAAGCCGAGAGCGGCCGCGAAGAAATCGCTCAAGGCTACAAAGCTTTGGACCCCGTCCGAGATCCACGAAGCCTTCAGCCGTTTCCGCAAAGCCAATCCGGAGCCAAAGGGAGAGCTCGAGCATCTCAATCCTTTTACGCTGCTCGTCGCCGTCGTGCTGTCGGCGCAGGCGACCGACGCCGGCGTCAACAAGGCGACGCGCGAATTGTTTGAGGTCGCCGACACGCCGCAAAAAATGCTCGATCTCGGCGAGGAGCGGCTTCGCGATTACATTAGGACCATCGGACTCTACCGCACCAAGGCGAAGAACGTCATCGCCCTGTCGGCTAAGCTGCTCAGCGAGTTCGGCGGCGAGGTGCCGCGCACGCGTGCCGAGATCGAGTCGTTACCCGGCGCGGGGCGCAAGACCGCTAACGTCGTGCTCAACATGGCCTTTGGCGAGCACACCATGGCGGTCGACACGCACGTCTTCCGCGTCGGCAACCGCACCGGACTTGCGCCCGGCAAGACGCCGCTCGAGGTCGAGCTCGGTCTCGAAAAGGCGATCCCATCGGAGTTCATGCAGCATGCGCATCATTGGCTGATCCTGCACGGCCGCTATACTTGCCTCGCGCGCAGGCCGCGCTGCGAAGTATGCCTGATCAACGATCTCTGCCGGTGGCCGGAGAAGACGGTCTGAGTTGATCCCGCACCGGCTGCCCTCACCGCATCTGCCGCGCCGGCTCGATCAGCTCGGGCCGCGGTCCGGACAGGCGCTTGTGCATATGGACCATGAAGGCCATGCCAAAGATCGGCGTCGCCAGATTGACGATCGGGATCGAGACGAAGGCCGCGATGATCAGGCCGGCGGTGAAGATGGTTGCCGCATTGTCGCGCCGCATCGCCTTGGCTTCCTCCGGCGAGCGGAAGCGCATGGCGGCGAGCTCGAAATATTCGCGGCCCAGCAGCCAGGCGGTCGCGAGGAAGAAGATCAGGAAGCCTGCGCCGGCCAGCAACACGAAGGGCAGCGCGATCAGGTAGACCAGGATGGTCAGCAATGCCGTCTTGACGCCCTCGGTGATCGCCTGGCTGAAAGGCAACGCAACGCCGGGACGTTCGGCCGGATAATGCTCGCGCTCGACATGGTCGGCGACATCGTCGACGAACAGGCTCGCCACCAGCGAGGTGATCGCCGGCATCAGGAACACCGCGCCGAACACGACGCCGAGGCCTGCCGCGATCGAGACGATCCAGGCGAGCACTTCCAGCGATGTGTGCCAGCCGGGACCAAGCAGCCCCTCGAGCCAAACCTCGCCATAAGTCGCAAACCAGCTCAATAGCCGCTGCAACCCGATCGCCAGCACGATGATCAGCACCAGGGCGACGCCGATCGATCGCCACAGGATCGAGCGCATCGGCGGCGAGATCATTTGCGACAGCGCCTTGACGGCGGCATCCAGCATGGCAGCACCTCTCACGAAACCACCCGCGAGAGTTAGACACCCCAGGCCGCTTCGGCAAGGGATGCCGGCCTGGTGGCTGCGGCGCAAGGAGCCGTATCCCGGAGCGGCGACGCGACCATGTCCGCTCGCGCGGTGCGCTCTTGCCGCTTTACATGGATTCCACCGCGCTCACAGCCGCGTCGCGCGCAGCCGCAGCGCATTCCCGACCACGCTGACCGAGGACAGCGCCATCGCGGCTGCCGCGATGATCGGCGAGAGCAGCACGCCGAATGTCGGATAAAGGATGCCGGCGGCGATCGGAATGCCCGCGGCATTGTAGATGAAGGCAAAGAACAGGTTTTGCCGGATGTTGCTCATGGTCGCCTGCGACAGTTTTCGCGCACGCACGATGCCGGTGAGGTCGCCCTTGAGCAGGGTGACGCCGGCGCTTTCCATTGCGACGTCCGTGCCGGTGCCCATGGCGATGCCGACTTCGGCCGCGGCCAGCGCCGGAGCGTCGTTGACGCCGTCGCCGGCCATCGCGACGCTCCGGCCGGCCTTTTGCAGCTTCGTCACGACCGCGCCCTTCTGGTCCGGCAGCACCTCGGCCTCGACATCGGCAATGCCGAGCCGGCGCGCCACGGCTTGCGCCGTGGTGCGGTTGTCGCCGGTCAGCATGATCACCTTGATGCCTTCGGTGGCGAGCGCTTTCAGCGCCTCCGGCGTCGAAGCTTTGACCGGATCGGCGATCGCGAACAGGCCGGCAATCGCGCCGTCGACGGCCATGTTGATCACGGTCGCACCGTCGCCGCGCAGGCGCTCGGCCTCGGCGTCGAGCGCCCTGGTGTCGATGCCGATCGAGCTCAAATATCTCGCATTGCCGAGCACGATTGTCCTGCCATCGACCTTGCCGGTGGCGCCCTTGCCGGTCGGCGAATCGAACTGCTCGACCTGGCCGAGGGCAAGCTGCTTCTCCTTCGCCGCGCGCACGATGGCATCGGCCAAGGGGTGCTCGCTGGCGCGCTCGACGCTGGCTGCGAGGCGAAGGATGTCGTCTTGCGCAAAGCCGGCTGCCGGCACGATCGCGACTACCTTGGGCTTGCCCTCGGTCAGCGTGCCCGTCTTGTCGACCACCAGCGTGTCGATCTTCTCCATCCGCTCCAGCGCCTCGGCGTTCTTGATCAGCACGCCGGCCTGCGCGCCGCGGCCGACGCCGACCATGATCGACATCGGGGTGGCGAGCCCGAGCGCGCAGGGGCAGGCGATGATCAGCACGCTGACGGCGGCGACGAGACCGAAGGCCAACCGCGGCTCGGGTCCGAACCAGGCCCACGCCGCAAATGCAGCGACGGCAACGATGATCACGGCCGGCACGAACCAGCCGGCGACCTGATCGGCGAGCCGCTGGATCGGCGCGCGCGAGCGCTGTGCGTCGGCAACCATCTGCACGATCTGCGACAGCAGCGTCTCACGTCCGACCTTGTCGGCGCGCATGATGAAGCTACCCGACTGGTTGAGCGTGCCGGCGATCACCTTTGCGTCGGCCTCTTTGGTGACCGGCATGGATTCGCCGGTGACGAGAGATTCGTCGAGCGAGGAGCGGCCCTCCAGAATGACGCCGTCGACCGGCACTTTTTCGCCCGGCCGCACGCGCAGGCGATCGCCGGCATGAAGGGTGTCGATCTCGACCTCGTGCTCGCCGCCATCGGCATCGATGCGGCGCGCAGTCTTCGGGGCGAGTTGCAACAGCGCCTTGATCGCGCCGGACGTCGCATCGCGGGCGCGCAGCTCCAGCACCTGGCCGAGCAGGACCAGCACGGTGATGACTGCGGCGGCCTCGAAATAGACGGCGACCGCGCCCTCGTGGCCACGGAAGGTCGCGGGGAATATCTGCGGCGCGAGCGTGCCGATGACGCTGTAGACATAGGCGACGCCCGTGCCCATCGCGATCAGCGTGAACATGTTGAGATTGCGCGTGAGCAGCGACCGCCAGCCGCGCACGAAGAACGGCCAGCCGGCCCACAGCACGACGGGCGTGGCGAAGACGAGCTGGATCCAGTTCGACAGTGTTGCGTCGATCCAATTGTGCGGGCCGGCGAGATGACCGCCCATCTCCAGCACCACCGGCGGCACCGCCAATGCGCCGCCGATCCAGAACCGCCGGGTCATGTCGGCAAGCTCCGGATTGGGCCCTGTCTCCAGGCTCGCGACCTCAGGCTCCAGCGCCATGCCGCAGATCGGGCAGCTCCCCGGTCCGACCTGACGGATCTGCGGATGCATCGGGCAGGTGTAGATCGTGCCCGCCGGCAGCTCCGGCTCGGGCGCGTTCTCCTTGGCGAGGTATTTGGCCGGGTCGGCTGCGAACTTGGCGCGGCAGCCGGCCGAGCAGAAATGAAAGGTCTCGCTGTGATAGTCGAAGCGATGCTTGGAGGTCGCGGGATCGACCGTCATGCCGCACACGGGATCGCGGGTCGTCGTTGCCGTGCCCCCATGGTCATGCACGTGGGCATGGCCGCCGTGCCCGCCGCAGCATGAGGAGGTCGCAGGCTTGGCCGGTGCCGCGGCGTTGGCGGAACAGCCGCATCCGGGATCTGTTTCCGACTTGTGATGGTGCCCGTGTTCGGTGTCGTTCATTGCCACGCTCCGGCCTTGCAACATATACCCTATGGGGGTATATAGGCCGCATGCGCAAGGACATCAAGACATCCGTCGGAAAACGGCTCGGCCGGATCGAGGGCCAGGTTCGCGGTCTCTCGAAAATGGTCGAGGAGGATCGCTACTGCATCGACATCGTCACGCAGATCTCGGCGGTGCGCGCCGCATTGCGCCGGGTCGAGGAGGAGATATTGAAGGATCACGTCGCCCATTGCGTCGAGCACGCGATCGCCAGCGGCGACAAGGCCGACCAGCGCGAGAAGATCGCGGAGCTGATGGCGGTGATCGGACGGGCCGAGCGGTAGGGTTCACTCGCAATGGCGAGGAAGCGCGACATCTCTCCACGTCGTCCCGGCCTAGTGCGCAGTTGCGCACGGGGGGGGCCGGGACCCATAACCACAGGGAGAAGTTTGCCGAAGACTGGTCGTTAGGTACTGCTACCACTCCCAATCGATAGATCACGCGGTATGGGTCCCGGCCTTCGCCGGGACGACACCGAATGTGTTGGACCACGGTCGCGTTACGATTTTATCGTCGAGACTACGCCGCCATCCCTCTCACACGTGCCCGCCGTGTTGGGCGGTACATCGCGATCTTCTTCAGCAGCAGGAAATGCTCCGAGATGGTGACGCGCTCCACCATCTGCGCAGGCGCGATCATTTCTTCAGCCGGAACCTGCGTCTCTTCGTCAATCGCCTCAGGAACGAGCGGCGGCGCACGGAACGTTTCTGGAAACACACTGAAGGTGCCGGCTACCTCCTCGAGCGGCTTCTGCTTGTCGGCCCAGTGCAGGGCGGTGTAGTCGAAGCCGTGCACGATGGTGGGTTTGACGACTTCGAAATAGGGCGAGATGTCGAAGTCGCGGGGCATATAGAGCGAGGAATCGCGGATGTGCAGGATCTCGCGGCGGGCGGCGCGGCTGCCGGCCTTGGTGATCTTCGGCAGGATCGGATAGCGCACCGCGTCGAAGGCCTGCGCGATCAGCGCCGAGCAGATGATCTTGGTGGGATCGCCAGAGCCGATCGCGATCATGCGGCGCCGCCAACGCTGCGGTATCGGCAGCGGAAACAGGAAGCGCATCAGGTCGACGATGTTCTTGGTGTCGTAGCCAAAGCCGATGCGGTTGATCGCATAGCGGCAGACCGTGGTGCGGTCCTCATGGGACAGTCCGACCGGGCGGCAGAGACGGGTGTGATAGGGGAAATATTTCGACAGCGGCGCGGAGGTAACGCCCTCGCCGATATTGGCTTCGATCAGAACGTGCGGCTCGCCGTCGGGCTCTTCGGCGCCCTCGATCGGCCCGACATAGAGCGCGGCATGCGACCAGGTCGATTGCGTCAGGTATTTGATGATGCCGGAAATGCGGTTGTTGCCCTCGACCAGCAGCACGTCGCCGGACTCGATGACGCCGCGCAGATGCTCCGGATCGCTCGGCGTAAACGGCTCATAGCCCGGCACCTCCTTCGAGAGGTACGCGGCAATCAGCTTGCCGACTGAGTCTAGGACGGTCCCCATGTCGAACTCCCCGCACGGCCTTTTTCGGCCGTCTTTTTCCCTTCTCTAGCATGGTCGAAACGTCTTGCAATTCAGTTCATAGCTCTGTGAGGTCAAGTACGATTGATTCACCATGATAGTTGCCGCACAACATCGGATGCGGCAAGGTTCGCTAGCTGTTCCCGTTTGCCGCAAGTCTCCGGAAACCATGACATGACAATCACGCGCCGCAGCTTCCTATCGGCGTCGGCGGCCTTTGCCGCAGCGCCGATCCTGCGCGCATCGGCCGCGACCCTGCCGCGCGAGGCTGACATTGTCGTGATCGGCGCTGGCGCGGCCGGAATCGCTGCGGCGCGGCGCATCATGGCAGCCAATCGCAAGGTCGTGGTGGTAGAGGCAGCGTCGCAGATCGGCGGGCGCTGCATCACCGATAGCACGACCTTCGACGTGCCGTTCGATCGCGGCGCGCGCTGGATGCACAATCCCGAGACCAATCCGATGATCCGGCTGGCGCGCAGCGCCGGGCTCGACGTCCTGCCAGCCCCGTCGGGCCAGAAGATGCGCGTCGGCCGCCGCAATGCACGCGCCGGCGAGACCGAGGAATTTCTCGCGGCGCTAGTGCGCGCCAACCGCGCCATCGACGAAGCCGCGCGCGGCAAGCTGGATACCGCTTGCGCGTCGGTGCTGCCGAAGGATCTCGGCGACTGGGCCGGCGCGGCGGAGTTCGTGCTGGGCGCGAGCTTTGCCGGCAAGGATCTGAAGGAGCTCTCGGCCATCGACAAGGCGCGCGCGCAGGACCGCAACGCCGCGATCGCCTGCCGCCAAGGTCTGGGCACGCTGATCAGCAAGCTCGGCGAGCAGGCGCCGGTCGCGCTGTCGACGCCGGCAAGCCGCATCGCCTGGAGCAACCGCGACGTCAGCGTCGAAACGCCGTCTGGCAAGATCGCCGCGCGGGCCGCCATTATCACGGTCTCGACCAATGTGCTGACCGCAGGCGCGATCAAGTTCGTGCCCGATATCCCCAAGCGCACGCTCGATGCCGCGTCAAAGCTCACCCTCGGCAGCTACGATCACATCGTGCTGCAACTGCCGGGCAATCCGCTCGGGCTGTCGCGCGACGACATCCTGATCGAGCAGAGCAATTCGACGCGCACCGCGCTGCTGTTCGCCAATATCGGCGGGTCTTCGTTGTGCTCGATCGATATCGGCGGCTCGTTCGGCCGCGATCTCTCGGCACAGGGCGAAAAAGCGATGATCGCCTTCGCCCGGGAATGGATCACAAAACTGTTCGGCAGCGAGGCGGCCGCCGCGGTGCAGAAGGCCAGCGCGACGCGCTGGAACGCCTCGCCCTTCGTGATGGGCGCGATGTCGGCGGCTTCGCCCGGCGGGCAGCTATCGCGAAAGATCCTGACCGAGCCGATCGGCCCCATGTTTCTTGCGGGCGAAGCCGCGCACGAGACACTCTGGGGCACCGTCGACGGCGCTTGGGAAAGCGGCGAGCGCGCCGCGGATGCGGCGCTGCGCAAGATCGGCGCCCTCAAGGACGAGCCAGCCGACGTGCCGACGCAATCGACCAAGCGACGGCGTGCGCCGCGAAGGTAAGGCAATTGAGCTGCAACAAACTCCGTCGTCGTCCCGGCGAAGGCCGGGACCCATAACCACAGGAAGTGGTTTGGCGAAGACTCGTGGTTACAAGCTCGCGCTGCAACTACTCCCTGGGGCTATGGGTCCCGGTCTTCGCCGGGACGACTCGCGGAGGGGGTCAGCGCAACACCCCATCCAGCACCGGCAGGCCGGCAACAACCGCCATCGCGATCAGCACATAGCAGATGCCGCGAAACACTTTCTCGCTCGCGCGCCCGAACAGCGATGCGCCGAACGTGACGCCGATGGCGTAGACCGGGCCGACGATGACCGAAAGCACGAGGGACTCGCGCGAAATAAGGCCGGTAGTCGCATAGCTGACCATCGAGAAGAAGTCCGACGCGCCGAAGTACAGCAGGATATTGGCGCGCGCGACGATGGGGGCGACCGGGCGGCCGAGCCAGTAGCCGACGATCGGCGGCCCGCCGGTCTGTGCCAGCCCGCTACAGAAGCCCGAGAGGCTGCCAATGCCGACCGATAGCCAGGCGTGATCCTTGCCGCGATAGCGCCAGCCCGACAGCAGCAACAGAAGCAGCGCTGCGACGAAGCAGGAGATGATCCAGCGCGTGGTGACGGGTTCGAGCACGCTGAGGAAATATGTGCCGACGGGCACGCCGATCAGCGCACCCAGCACGATCACCGCGGTCGCCCTGCGGTCAGCCTTCCGCCATGCGTCGGGCAGGAGCGGCGCCGCCGCGATGAAGTCGATGACGAGGAGCAGCGCTGCGACGAGCCGCGGTGCCGCGACGCTGCTCGCAAGCGGCATGAAGATCAGCGCCGAGCCGAAACCGGAAAAGCCGCGGGCAGTGCCCGAAACGAAAGCGATGGCGCAGAGCGCCATCGCGATGGTGAGGCTGACGTCCTTGGGCAGAAAGTCCGCGAGACTCATGCTCTCAATGCGCCGCCGGTCTTCTTCGTCACCTCGGCCACGATCTTTGCGGCGACGGCCTCGATCTCCTGATCGGTCAGCGTCTTCTCGCGCGGCTGGATCGTCACCGTGACGGCGATCGACTTCTTGTCGTCGTCGATGCCCTTGCCTTCATAGACGTCGAACACGTTGACGGCGGTGATCAGCTTCTTGTCGACGCCCTGCGCCGCGCGCACGATGTCACCGGCCCTGACGGTACGATCGACGATGAAGGCAAAATCGCGCGACACCGGCTGGAACGCCGACAGCTCGATAACGGGCTTTGCGCGAGTCGGCTTCTTCTTGGCCTCGGGGATGCGGTCGATGATCACTTCGAACACCATCAGCGGCCCGTCGGCGCCGAGCACCTCGAGCGCGCGCGGGTGCATCTCGCCGAAACTGCCGAGCACGTTCTGCGGACCGATCTGTATCGTGCCGGAGCGTCCGGGATGCAGCCACGCAGGTCCCCCGGCCACGATCTGAAGCGCCTGCATCGGCGCGCCGGCAGCGGCCAGCACGGCGAGCGCGTCGGCCTTGGCGTCGAACACGCTGGCCTGCGTCGAACCCGACCAATGACGGCCGATACCTTCCGACGAGGCAAAGCCGCGGCGGATGCCGCTCGCCGCCATGAACTGATCCTGCGGACGGTCGCCCCTGAAGACCTGGCCGACCTCGAACAGCGCGACATCGCCAAAGCCGCGATCGGCATTGGCCTGCGCTGCCGCGATCAGGCCGGCCAGCAGGGTCGGGCGCATGTCGGAAAGATCAGACGCAATCGGGTTGGCCACTTCGAGTTCGCGCTGGCCGCCGCCGAACAGTTTTGCTGCAGGCTTCGTGATGAACGACCAGGTCACCGCCTCGGTCATGCCGCGGCTTGCGAGCGCCCGTCTGGCGCGGCGGGTGCGGAGCTGGATCGGAGTCAGCACGGGCTTGCGCGCATCCTCGCCGCGCTCGAACGGCGTCTCCGGCACCTTGTCGATGCCGTAGATGCGGACGACTTCCTCGACGATGTCGGCCTTGCCGTGCACGTCGGAGCGCCAGGACGGCACCGCAACCTTCACCACCGGACCCGGGCCCGCCATCATGAAGCCGAGATGGGTCAGGATGCGCTTCATCTCCGGCTGCGGCACCTCGATGCCCGACAGCCGCTTCACCTCGGTGACCGGGAAG
The DNA here is from genome assembly GCF_008123965.1 of Bradyrhizobium hipponense. GTDB lineage: Bacteria > Pseudomonadota > Alphaproteobacteria > Rhizobiales > Xanthobacteraceae > Bradyrhizobium > Bradyrhizobium hipponense. The sequence goes on from NZ_VSTH01000130.1 coordinate 25,351, forward strand.
TCGATCACGCGATCGTCGCCGAATGCCTTGCCGACCACGATGGTCTCCGACGGCGCGCCTCCGCACAGCTCCATCACCAGTTTTGTCGCAAGCTCCAGTCCGGGCACCATGAAGGCCGGGTCGACGCCGCGCTCGAAGCGATAGCGCGCATCCGAATTGATGCCGAGCTTGCGGCCGGTCTGGGCGATGTTGATCTCGTTCCACAGCGCCGATTCGATCAGCACGTCGGTGGTATTCTCGTCGCAGCCCGATGCTTCGCCGCCCATGATGCCGGCGAGCGATTCGACGCCGTGCTCATCGGCGATCACGCAAATGGCGGGATCGAGATTGTAGGTGCGGCCGTCGAGCGCGAGCAGCGTCTCGCCGTCGCGGGCATGGCGCACCACGAGATTGCCCCGCACCTTCTTGGCGTCGAACACATGGAGTGGCCGCGCGCGATCATAGGTCATGAAGTTGGTGATATCGACCAGCGCGTTGATCGGACGAAGTCCGATCGCAGTCAGCCGCTTCTGCAGCCATTCCGGCGACGGGCCGTTCTTGACGCCGCGCACCAGCCGCAGCGCAAAGCCCGGGCACAGCGCGGCATCCTCGACCGTGACCTTCACTGGGCAGGGGAATTCGCCCTTGATCGGCTTGATGGTCGGATCCTTGAACTTGCCCATGTCGGCCGCGGCGAGATCGCGCGCGATGCCGTGCACGCCGGTGCAGTCCTGCCGGTTCGGGGTCAGATTGATCTCGATCACGGGGTCGCCGAGGCCGGCCCATTCGGCGTAGGCGGCGCCGATCGGCGCATCCGCCGGCAATTCCATGATGCCGTCATGGTCGTTCGAGATCTGCAACTCGGCGGCCGAGCACAGCATGCCGCGGCTCTCGACGCCGCGGATGGTGCCGATGCCGAGCGTGATGTCCTTGCCCGGGATGTAAGTTCCGGGTGCTGAGAACACGCTGATGAGCCCCGCGCGCGCATTCGGCGCGCCGCAGACGACCTGCACGGGCGCGGCGCCACTGCCGGTGTCGACCATGCAGACGCGCAGCCGATCCGCATTCGGATGCTGCTCGGCCGAGTTCACCTTGGCAATCGTGAAGGGCTTGAGCGCCTTCGTCTTGTCCTCGATGTTCTCGACCTCGAGCCCGATCATGGTGAGCTTGTCGGCCAGCTTTTCCAGCGGCTCGTCGGTGTCGAGATGATCCTTCAGCCAGGAGAGGGTGAATTTCATGGCTGCTTTTTCTCCACGGAGACGGTCTGCTCCCTCTCCCGCTTGCGGGGGAGGGTTGGGGTGGGGGCTCTCTCCGCAACGGCAGTGGCGATTGTTTCGAGAACGCCGACGCGATTTGTCATCACATCGTGATTGCCGAAGCGGAGGACCTTAAAGCCCTTTGCTTCGATGACGGCAGATCGCCGTGCATCGGCGCGTTCGCCTTCATCCGAGAAGTGTTGGCCGCCATCGAGCTCGATGACGAGCTTGGCTGCGTGGCAGATGAAATCGGCGATGTAATTCTCGATCGCCACCTGGCGTCGAAAGCTTGCGCCATTCAGCCGGTTGCCGCGCAGTTCCGACCACAGGATTCGCTCCGCGTCGGCCGAATTGCGTCGAAGCGCACGAGCATTTGTGCGCAGGCGCACCGACACTTTCCAGTCCGGATGTTCAGGATCAACCATTGGCAACCCCATCGCGGAGAAACCCTCACCCCAGCCCTCCCCCGCAAGCGGGGGAGGGGGTTCGACCTGTCGAGCGGACAGGGAATACGTATCCTTGAGACAGCCGCCGCGCGCTCGCTCTATCCATTCCCTCCCCCGCCTGCGGGGGAGGGGCAGGGAGAGGGTTCTCGCCGCGAAGGGAACGGAGAGAGTCTTCGCAGGCCCTTGCCCAAGCTCAGCCATCACGAGCTCAGCCCTCCCGCCAGTGTCGGCACCTCCAGCGGCTTGAAGCCGTAGTGGGACAGCCAGCGGACATCGCTGTCGAACAGCTGGCGCAGATCGCTCATGCCGTATTTCAGCATGGCGATGCGGTCGATGCCCATGCCCCAGGCAAAGCCCTGGTATTCATCGGGATCGATGCCGCAGGCGCGCAGCACGTTCGGGTGCACCATGCCGCAGCCCAAAATCTCGAGCCAGTCCTCGCCCTCGCCGAAGCGGATCTCGCCCTTGTCGCGGCGGCACTGGATGTCGACTTCCATCGACGGCTCGGTGAATGGGAAGAACGAGGGCCGGAAGCGCATGTTGATGTGATCGACCTCGAAGAACGCCTTGCAGAACTCGTGCAGGATCCATTTGAGGTGGCCGAGATGCGAATGCCTGTCGATGACGAGGCCTTCGACCTGGTGGAATTGCGGCGTGTGGGTCGCGTCCGAATCGATGCGGTAGGTGCGGCCCGGGCAGATCACGCGGATCGGCGGCTTCTGGCTCAGCATGGTGCGCACCTGCACCGGCGAGGTATGGGTCCGCAGCAGCATGCGCGAGCCGTCCTCCTTCGGATGGAAGAAGAAGGTGTCGTGCATCTCGCGCGCGGGATGGCCTTCGGGGAAATTCAGCTTGGTGAAATTGTAGTCGTCGGTCTCGATATCAGGACCTTCGGCGACCGAGAATCCCATGTCGGCGAAGATCGTGGTCAGCTCGTCCCAGACCTGGCTCAGCGGATGGATGCGTCCGGCCTCGGCCGGCGCATCGCGCAGCGGCAGGGTGACGTCGATGGTCTCGGAGGCGAGCCGCGCATCGAGCGCCGCCGACTTCAGCACGTCGCGCCGCGCGGTGAGCGCTTGCGTGACCTTGTCCTTGGCGAGGTTGATGGCCGCGCCTTGCGTCTTGCGCTCCTCCGGCGACATCTTGCCCAGCGTCGCAAGCAGTGCGGAGATCGAGCCTTTTTTGCCGAGCGAGGCGACACGCACCGCTTCGAGCGCGGCCTCGTCGTCGGCGGCGGCGATCTGGTCGAGGATGGATGTTTCGAGCGTTGCGAGGTCGGACACTGTCAAATCCCTGCTGCTAAATTCGGCTGGGTTGTCGCCGCCCGAAGGCCGTAACGTCAAGCAAAAAGCCGGTCGTTTCGGGGTCACGATTGGCTGTGTTGAACCCTGCGCCGCTACACTGCACCAAGAGGAAGACGAGGAATGACGCGATGTTCTTGAGGACCTGCCTGGTGGCTCTGGCCGTCGTTGTATCGGTCACCTTCAACCCGGCGCGCGCGATGGTCTGCATGGAGAAATCCATGACGCTGGACGAGGTCGTCGACACCATCAGTGCCCAGAAGGGCTGCGAAAGCGCGATGAAGGTGTTCAGGGATTGCGAATTGACCGCGAGCGGCGACGTCCAGCTCGGCGCCGCCGTCGAGAAGAAATGCGAGACGGATTTCATGCCCGGCCTCAAAGCCGCGCAGAAACAGGCCTATCAGCGCGAGATGCGGATCTGCGACGGGAAGTACCGGAATCAATCCGGCACCATGTACCTGTCGTTTACAGCGTTCTGCCGGGCGGAGGTCGCCCAGCGTTACTCGCGACGCGCGCTGAAGGCCGGCGGAGCCGGCCGTTAGCGCAGGCTTGCTCAGGCGGCGAGGGCAGCTTTCGCCTTCTCGGCGATCGCCTGGAACGACGCAGGCTCGTTGATCGCGAGATCCGACAGCACCTTGCGGTCCACGCTGATGCCCGACTTGGCCAGGCCGTCGATAAATCGGCTGTAGGTCATGCCGAACGGACGGACGGCGGCATTGAGGCGCTGGATCCAGAGCGCGCGGAAGGTCCGCTTCTTGCGCTTGCGGTCGCGGAACGCGTACTGTTGCGCCTTCTCGACCGCCGGCTTGGCGGCGCGGATGGTGTTCTTGCGGCGGCCGCGGAAGCCTTTGGCGGCCTTGTAGACTTTCTTGTGCTTGGCGTGGGCGGTCACACCGCGTTTGACGCGAGACATGACAAAATCCTTCAGAGATGACTTGGTTTTCGGATCGCCGCATCAATCGCGGCGCAGGTGGCAGTGATCGGGGACGCGATCAGGCGTTCGGCAAGAAATACTTCTTGACGTTGTCGCCGTCGGTCTTGAACAGCACGCGGGTGCCGCGGAGCTGACGGATCTGCTTCTTCGTCCGCTTGATCATGCCGTGACGCTTGCCGCGCTGGGCGTGCATCACTTTGCCGGTGGCAGTCACCTTGAAGCGCTTTTTAGCGCCCGACTTGGTCTTCAGCTTGGGCATTTTGCTCTCCTATGGCCACAACAGAATGCCGCCCGTGAAGGCGGCTGGCCGTCTAAAATGCTCGTTAGAGCGTTGATTGTGCTCAGGTTTTTGCGAACTGGCGCGAAACCCGCACGAAACACCGCCACGGCAGCCCTTAAATCAGCCGGGCGATGAAGGTTGGGCTTATGGCAGAGCGCGCGCCAAATGGCAACGGTGAACCGCTCGAACCGGCCCGCCGACTATTCCGAGATTGCGGGCGAGAGACCCCAAGAGGAGGAAGCCCTCACCCGGCGCTTCGCGCCGACCTCTCCCGCAACCGGGAGAGGTGCACCGAGACCGCGGCCCGCGTGTCCGACCAACAAAACGGCCCGCCGGATGGTCCGGACGGGCCGTGGAACTGTCAGGGCTCAAATGGCCGGTGTCAGCGCGGCGCCAGCACCATCACGACCTGGCGGCCTTCGAACCTCGCGTCCTGCTCGACTTTGGCGAGCTCGGCGACGTCCGTCTTGATCTTGTCCAGAAGCTTGGTGCCGATCTCCTGGTGCGCCATCTCGCGGCCGCGGTAACGCAGTGTGATCTTGACCTTGTCGCCCTCTTCGAAGAACCGCAGCATCGCGCGCATCTTCACGTCGTAATCGTGGTCGTCGATCATCGGGCGGAGCTTGATCTCCTTGATCTCGACCGTCTTCTGCCGCTTGCGGGCCTCTGCGGCTTTCTTCTGGGCGGAATACTTGTACTTCCCGTAGTCCATGATCTTGCAGACGGGAGGGCTGACATTTGGCGAGATCTCGACCAGATCCATGCCGGCTTCCTGGGCCATGCGGATCGCAAGGACGGTCTCGACCGTACCCTTGTTGTCGCCGGTCTGATCGATCAGCTGGATTTGCGCGTTGCGGATATCATCATTGATGCGCGGCCCGTCTTTGGCGGCAGGGGCCGGGGCTCTGTTGGGACGGCGAATGGGTTGTTCTCCAAAGTTGTGAAGGAAGCGGTTATTTTGAAGGAAGATGCGGTTGCCGGCAAGCAAGTCACCTGTGCCGCGATCGAAAAACCCTCAAATGCGCGGCATTTTGGTCACGCCCATCGGCACGGTGCTCGACATAGACACCTTGCCCCCTTTCCGCAAGCGCCCCAAAAGGTCAGCGTTGACACCGTATTACGCCGGCCCGGCCGGAACAGCTCAAACCGCACAGCCAGAGTAAACGTTCCATGACCAACACGCTTTCCGATGCCGTGCTCGACTTTATCGAAGTCGGCGAGGGCGCCTCAGTACGCAAAATCGCGGTGCGCAGCCGCGCCGGCGCGGGTCCCGGCCTGTTCTGGCTTGGTGGCTTCAAGTCGGACATGCAGGGCACCAAGGCCGTCGCGCTCGACAATTGGGCCAGCGAACACGGCCGCGCCTCAGTCCGTTTCGACTATTCCGGCCATGGCGAATCCGGCGGCGATTTCGCCGACGGAACCATCGGGCGCTGGCTCGAGGACAGCGTGGCGGTGTTCGAGCGCTTCTGCGATGGCCCGCAAGTTCTGATCGGCTCCTCAATGGGCGGCTGGATGGCGCTGCTGCTCGCGCGTGAGATCAGGAAGCGGCAAGAGGGCCAACTAGCTCAAGAGGGCCAACTAGCTAAGGCGTCGCTGGCGGGCCTGGTGCTGATCGCGCCGGCGCCCGACTTCACCGAGGAGCTGATGTGGAAAAAATTTCCGCGCGAGGTGAAGCGGGAGATCGAGACCAGCGGCATGTGGCTGCGGCCCTCCGAATATGGAGACGGCTCGCCCTATCCGATCACGCGCAACCTGATCGAAGAGGGCCGCAATCACCTCGTGCTTGGCAGCGCCATCGATCTCGGCTGCCCCGTCCGCATCCTGCAAGGCGCCCAGGATCCCGACGTGCCCTGGCAGCACGCGTTCGCGCTGACGCATCGCCTGCCCGCCGACGATGTCGTGCTGACCATGATCCAGGACGGCGACCACCGCCTGTCCCGCCCGCAAGACATCGCGCGCATTGTTGCCGCGGTGGCGGAGATCGGGTGAAGTGCTTGTCTTCCTTCCCCCCTTGTGGGGGAAGGTGGCATAGGCGGCCTTCGGCCGCCGTTCTTAAGAACGCCGAAGCGAAGCTTCGGCTATGGCGCCGGATGAGGGGTTCTCTCCACGCCTTCGAATGGGAGTTGGAATCGCAGGGACAACCCTCACCCGTCTCAATCGCGCTACGCACGATTGATCCACCCTCTCCCACAAGGGG
>NZ_VSTH01000131.1 GCF_008123965.1 Bradyrhizobium hipponense
CCGAGCGCGTCCTTGCGCGGGCAGTCGGCCGCGTCCGCAGCCGTGATGCCGGCAAGCACCGCCGTCGCGGCGCTCACAAGCAGCAGGATCCATTCGTCCAGACATCTGCCATCAAGGTTGTGCCCGGACAGGTCTCTGGTTGCGGCTTTGAACAAGATAGTCCTGCCGCCCTGGCTGGAGTTACATTAGCTTGCCGGCGGTTTCAGCCGCCTCGTTTCCATTCCGGACTAGCTGACCCGTCGCGGTCGACCAGCGCTCGGATCGGACTACGTCGCTCCCGAGGCGCATCAGGTTGTCTTGCAGCCAGATCATTTGCTGCTTCGTCGTATTGGATGGGCTTAGCCGCGCAATTGTACTTTGCCGGTCCCCACAAACCTCGGCTCCTGCTATGGTTACGTTCGCCCCTGCACAGTAGCCATATGGCGATATTGATTAATGCAATGTCGCGGCACTGACGCCTGAATTCCGTGTTCTAATGCCTTTTTCGATGGATTTCGGATACGGCTTCTTCGCGAAGCCGCCAATACATCGTTCACAGCAGCGAGACCATCGGGATTTCACACTTCCTTATGCACGATCTCGATCGGCTCCTCGTGGTCCGATGTAGACGAGCAGGCTCGAGCAGCGCGACGCTGGCCGCGGTCAGTGCCAGGAAGCTACCGGAAACAAGGTCATGATTTGCGCATGAAATATCCTCGATTGCACCCCAGACGAGAGAGCAGCAATCGCTGCGTTTCGCCGTTTGACCGGTCAACACACAAGTTGATACTCGAAAATCGACGCACTATTGCTGCCGTTGTTAGAAGGGAATGCGTTTTCCAGCGTAATTACGGCTCGCTCCGCCGTCATGCCGCGAAGACAAAGAAATCGCGCATGAGAGCTCTAGGATTGAGAGCCTTGGCGCGAACCGCGTTTGCAGCCCTAACAGACTAGGTCTGATTGAACGCCTGCCATTTGTGCGCTCCCCAGGTTCCATCCGATCGGGCATCAACTTTTGAATCAAAGCGGGTAAGGCAGAAGTCGTCAAAAATGGCCATGTCACGCTTTAGCTCAGTCATCGGTGCGAATTCGTCCGGATAGCTCACCAGGATCTTCAGGACTGTGACCTGGAAATTTCATTTGAGGGACTACCTCCACATGGTCGGTCTTTGGGAAAGCGCCTCGCGGCCGATTTGTTTGAGGCGGTCGGGCGTCGTCTCACCTCTGATAGCGGCCTCCAGAATCTTCGAGGCGACGTAGGTGCGGGCACCGGTATCGTACGGGGAAAGGCTCTCGCAGACCTCGTCGAGCATCGCGCGCAGAAGTGCGGTGGTAGCGGCATCCAACATTTGGAGATCTCCCCCATCCCTAGCGAGGAAGATAATGCACATCTCGCATTTCGCGATTCAAGTGTGTTTGATCGGATGAGAACTATGCGACTCCGGCGCCTCGCCACAGAGCGCTCTCTAGCTTCTCCTGACGCCTAAATTCTGCGTTCGAGCGGCTTGTTTCGATGGAGTTCAGCGCATCGATGGCGCGCTTGTGCTGGCCGACAAATCGCCGTGGCCGCGATCGCCAGGTCGCCAGATAATTGGTCTTGGCATACGCGACGTACCTTTGGGAGGCGAACTCGCCGACCGCAGCACCGGAAATCGCAATTCCATCTGTACGATCTCAATCGGCTCGCCACCGAGACCGTGGCAGAAGTCGCCTCTGCCCAGGCTTCCGAACCCGTGCTTTCGGTAAAATCTTTCGAGGCAAGGTAAATAGCCGAGTTACCTCACCAGGCTGGGCGTCGACAAATCCAACCACAACACCGTCGCGCAGACACGCGGTCACTCGTCCCTTGGCATCAGTTCTTCGTAGAAAGCCGGCGTGGGCTTACCCATCCAATTCTCGATTTGATTCCGATAGGACGCCCCTGCAAGGCCGGCGATTGACGCCTTCGTGATGCAGTAAGTCGCCTCCGCGTCTTCGGAGCGCGCTTCTCGCAAAGAACATTTGGCGTCGGCTGTCATAAGAAGCGAGTTCCAGATCGTCGCTCACGCGTCATCGCGTTTTCGAATTGGCTACACCTCAATCGGGTGCGGCAAAAGCGACAGGGCGCCTGGCCAAATAGGCGGGTGGGCTGGCCGCGGAATTCTGCTCGATGTGCGCCGAAGGGACCGGAAAGTGCATCGCAGTCCCAAATGAAAATTGCAGGATTCGGACCCAGACCTTCTTCGTCGCCTGAGATGGCCGGCTAATACGTACCGTCCCGCAAAGTCCCGCAGTCTCATTCTGACGAAGGGTCTGCCTGTCCGCTAGATGGCGAATAATCCGACCCCGGTCCCTCAAAAACTGTTCGTCCACGAAAAAAACCCATTCACTGAAAACTTCATATTTCATTTCTGAGCTCATTCCGTCGTTTGGTTGCGAACCGCACTAAGGGGTCGACAACGGCAGTATCACGTTGTCGATCAACCGTGTCGAACCGACGTAGGCTGCGGCGCATAGTGCAGCTGTACGCCGCAGAGGACTCTCGGCGGGCTTGAGCGTATCAGCGTCGACAAGCTCAAGGTACTGCAGTTGATCGACTGTATTCAAATGCTCCCTTGCGATCGCAATCAGCTGTTCCACGTCGCGCTCTCCTAAGCGAAACTTATCCGCTGCGGCGAACAGCCCACGGCTGATGGCAAGAGCGCGCCGGCGTTCTTCCTCGCTTAGATAGCGGTTGCGGCTGCTCATCGCGAGCCCGTCCGGTTCCCGCACGGTTTGTACGGTGACGATCTCGATTGGAAGATTGAGGTCAATCGCCATGCGGCGCACCACCGCGCATTGCTGAAAATCCTTTTGCCCAAAAAAGGCGACATCCGGCTGCACCATGTTGAACAGCTTGCCGACGACAGTCGCCACCCCACGAAAATGATCAGGCCTGAAAGCTCCGCACATTGGTTTTGCGAGCTCGCCCGGTTCGACGAAGGTCTCAAATTGAGTCGGATAGATCTCCTGTACATCCGGCGCAAAGACGATCGCAACGCCCGCATCGCGACAAAGCTCTTGATCGCGCAAGAAGTCGCGCGGATACGTGCTGAGATCCTCATTTGGTCCGAACTGAGCGGGGTTGACGAAGATGCTCACGACCGTGACGTCGGTTTGAGCCCTGCTCGCCTCGACCAGTGTCAGGTGGCCCTGGTGCAGGTAACCCATGGTCGGAACGAACCCGATGCGCTTGTCAGCCTTGCGAGCTCTCGCGAGAACGCGACGCAGCTCAGCTACCGTCGTTATTGTTTGCATGTTGTGTCTTCGATCACGTTGGATTACAGGGGGTCCAGTTCGCGAATCTATCGCGAAGGCCTTCAGGAAGTCGATAGGACTCTTGTGGTGCCGGAAATGCACCCTTACGAACATCCGTAGCCCAGCGCGACAACACCTCTTGCAACAGCTGAAAGCAATCTACATAGGCCCGAACGAATTTGGGACGATGACCTTCGGTCAATCCTAGCGCGTCGTGAAGTACCAGCACCTGGCCCGAGCAATTGGGTCCGAGGCCGATTCCGATCGTCGGTATCCTCATGGATTCGGTCGCTCGCGCTGCGAGCTCAGCCGGAATACCCTCCAGGACGAGAGCGATGCAGCCGGCCTCCTGTAGACGGTGGCGTCATCGAGCAAACGCAAAGCGTCATCGGCCTTCCGGCCCGCACCTTGAACCCACCCATGACATTGACGCTCTGAGGGGGTGAGGCCGAGGTGGCCCATCACGGAATTTTCGCGATCGAAAGGCGCGCACCATTTCGACGCGCTTGACTAAGCGGCCTTGGATAAATGTATCCGGCCTTTGATTGGAGCGTCGAATAAGAACTTTTCAGCCGTTCTTTCCTCATGCGGAGCGGTTTTGGGTCACGTTGACGCACACCGCACGACCAAGCTCAGCTTAAGCCGAGGGAGGTCCCTTAGCCGTAGACGGTTCGCCGGCACGGCTCCGCCGGATTGATCCATTGACCTCGATCGAGGCCGCCCAAACCACGAAGCCGTACTCAGCAAGGCTGCGAGCCCAAGAGGAACGAGATCTTTCGTGTCGGACTTAGAATCGGCACGCGCTGCAAGGCACGGGAAGGCGATGTCCATTAAGTGTCAGCGTCGATAGCAATTGTAGTCGCAATATCCTCTCCGCGTTAGCACATCTCGCACGTAACCTGCACCTAAGGACCGAGAACATTCGATGCAGGTTTTGTCGCCGCGCGGGGTCCTTTGCTTCACGAGTATAAATTTCATAGCGGGGCCCCGTTAAGCCATGTATTAAGCCGCTCGCAACCAGCGAAACCATTGATGGTCGGCCTCCCGCCGCGCCTTGAAGCGGTCGACGCATTTCTTGGAACAAAGGGCCGTTCGCCAGCAGTAGTAACGGATCAGCCCGAACCTTCCACCGCATATCGCGCAGCACCTTACTGAACTGCGGTGCGAACTATGAGAGCTGTTGTGCATTCCTCTCCTCCTGTCGGCATTACGTGGATAGCCCCCTTTTCTTCGCCGCAACACCATGCCCGCACGTGAAGTGCGACGCTGGCGATGCCGAGTACCCGGTTCGCGGCATGTACGGACACTGGGCGCAAGAGTTTGAGCTCTGAATTGCGCCTCCTTGGCGAAGCGGCGCGCTCCATCGGGGTGCTTCGCCGGACAAGTCTTAATTGTTGACTCTAACGATATTTCGATCTTGATTAATGCAATGAGTCGCGCGTTGACGCTTAAATCCCGCGTGCGGGCCACTTTCCTCGACGGAATTCAACTGGCGCCGGTGGGGTGCGTACAGCAACTCGTTTGGAGTTATCAGCACCACCCTCTTTGCGATTACGCGGTCAAAGGGCGGCAATCCGAAATCCGACGGTCACGAACTGCTGCCCTGAAAATGGAATTGTCTGGTGCCTAATCAGAGCCCCGCAGTGCGCAATGACCGGCCGCCGCCCACTCATCGGACGGTTACTTTAGAAGACCACCGTCCCTCCATCGCGGGTCGCCCCCGGTCATTAGTTGAAAATGACCCTGAACCTGGCTACCCTTCCGAGGATTTTCTGCGCCGTGAAGCCATTTTGCGGTGAAATTCACCTCAAGGTTGGGGTCCGATTATGCGGTACGATCGGATAGATGCCCGCATCCTAGAGATCGTGCAAAGAAACAACCGCATAACTTCCGAGGCAGTCGGCGAACTCGCCGGGCTTTCTGCCACCGCGTGTCAGCGGCGACTGAAGAGGCTCCGTTCTGAAGGCATCATCGAGGCCGACATCTCGATCGTTTCGCCGAAGGCGGTAGGCAGACCTATTCAAATGCTTGTGCTTGTGAGTCTGGAGCGGGAGCGTGCCGATATAATCGACAAATTCAAGAAGGCCGTTAGATCGTCAGGTGAAGTCATCAACGGCTTCTACGTCACCGGCGATGCGGACTTTGTCCTATACGTTACCGCCCGCACCATGGAGGATTATGAGGAGTTCACCCGGAAGTTTTTCTATGTGAACCCTGACATAATAGAGAGCGTTTTTAGATTGGCGGCGCGTGGTTCGGTACCCAACACGAGCACTCGCGAGGGGCGCCGGTAATCTAAAAACGTGTTGGACGAAGCCGCGGGCACGCCGCTGCAGCTATGGGTGTTGAATCACTGCGCCGTTATTTGTGGACGTCGTGATCTGGACTGGAGACAAGTCCAAAGCGGACATTATCACGAAAGTACTGGGTGGAAGCGACATCTGGGAAGCGAGGTAGCCGAAAAATGCGAAGCGCCGGAGGTTTGACGTCGGAAGAACGACAACAGGGCATCTATCGGCTGCCACGGCGGCCGGAAGAATTCCGAAATGGAAGGTGGCGGTTCTTGGTTGATCGAGGTCTCGCATCAAGAAGTGTCCGGTGAACGAGCGGCACTGAACGAACCTGGCTGCAAGACCTCGACGCACACCATGTGGCCTTGATGACAGGATGGACATTGACGCAAGGAAGCGGCATTGCAATGCTCAGCCTTCTCGGGGCAATCGGATGGCTCTTCCGGCTCCGAATGAGCATCGGCGGATATCATTCCGAGCAGTTCACGGCAGCGAGCGAGCTTTTGCTTGCGGTAGCGGTTACCCAGAAAACCATAGTAGCGAATACGTTTGAAGCCTTCGGGCAGGACATGGATGAGGAAACGCCGAATGAATTCCCCGGCGTCCAGCGTCATTACTTTCTGCTGGCTTCCGTGGCGGTAATCCTTCCATCGAAAGCGTACTTTGCCGTCTTCGATATCGATGACACGGCTGTTGCTGATCGCTACCCGATGCGTATAGCGGCCGACATAGTGCACAACTTGTTCGGCGCTGCCAAATGGCGGCTTGGCGTAGATAACCCAATTGATTCTGCGGACATCGTTCAGATAACGCTGAAACGCAGCCGGATCACGCAACGGTTCCAGCGACGAGAAGAATTGTAGCTCGCCGGTATCGAACGACTTTTGCAAGGCGCTGAGAAATAGGCGCCGGAACAGACGGGAAAGCACGGCCACGGGAAGAAAGAAGCCGAGCCGGCACGCGATCCAGCGGCTGCCATCCGGGGACAGTCCTCCTCCAGGAACAACGCAATGGAGGTGGGGATGGTGAAGGAGGTTCTGGCCCCAAGTATGAAGGACAGAAAAGAACCCGATCTCGGCACCGAGGTGCTTGGGGTCGGCAGCGATAGTCCGCAACGTCTCTGCAGCTGTGCGGAACATAATATCGTACACGGTGCCGGCATTCTGGAATGCGATCGCTGCGATTTGGTCGGGTATGGTGAAAACAACGTGAAAATACTGGGTATCGAGAAGCTCCGCTTGTCGGGCCTCGATCCATTCTGCCCGCGCGAGCGATTGGCACTTGGGGCAGTTGCGCGAGCGGC
>NZ_VSTH01000132.1 GCF_008123965.1 Bradyrhizobium hipponense
CCCATAGGATCTGAGGTGCGGGGCAGGCGATGCGAACGCATCGCCTGCGGAGCCTCGAAGGATGAACGGCCGAGTTGCAGCCGGGCCGTCACCCTTCGAGGGGCCGCTGAAGAAGCGGCCACCTCAGGGTGACGGTGATGAAGCGGAGTGAGCCAGCCACCTCGTCATTGCGAGCGCAGCGAAGCAATCAAGAATCCCTCCGCGGAAAGACTCTGGATTGCTTCGCTGCGCTCGCAATGACGATGTGGAGACAGGAGGGCAATCCAGGACCACGTCTGGACTCCGCTAAAGTCGGCAGCCGGCTTTCAATACGGAGCTGTCGGAATTTGAGTTTCTGCTACCGAACAAGAAGCTGAGTTAGTCATATTTGGCGTTCTCTTGTCATTGTATCGAAGGGAATTCTCATGCTGGATTGGAAAAAATGCTGCGTTCATGACCCACAACGGACACGCCCTCCGTCCCTAAAGATACCCGTCCTCGGTCGCGGCCAAGACCACCTCCCCCGCGATCTCGTCAGCGCGCCAGCACCTCACCGCGTGCCCGTCCGCTCGCGTTTCCAGCACCGGCCCTGGCTCCCGGCGACACACGTCCCCGGCATAACGACAGCGTGGGCTGAACGCGCATCCGTCCGGCGGGTTGAGCGGGTTGGGAAGATCGCCCCCTGTCGTCGCCAGCGGTGCCCGGCGCAGCGGATCGGGGATGGCGGCGATCAGGGTCTGGGTATACGGGTGCGCCGGCCGCTCGAAGATTTCGCGCCAGTCGCCGGCCTCCACGATGCGGCCGAGATACATGACGGCCACCCTGTCGCTCATGTGTTCGACGACGCCGAGGTCGTGGCTGATCATGATGTAGGAGAGGCCGAGCGTTTCCTTCAATTCCAGCAGCAGATTGATGATCTGCGCGCGGATCGAGACGTCCAGCGCCGAGACCGGCTCGTCGCAGATGACGATTTTGGGATTGAGGATCAACGCGCGGGCAATGCCGATGCGCTGGCGCTGGCCGCCCGAGAATTCATGCGGGTAGCGGCCCGACTGCTCGGGCCGCAGGCCCACATGCCGCAGCATCGTCGCAACGCGGTCCTCGATCTCGCTTGCGGCGGTGACGCCATGCACACGCAGGGGATCCTCGAGCGTGCGACGCACGGTCTGGCGCGGATTGAGCGAGGCGTAGGGATCCTGAAACACCATTTGCACGATGCGGGCCAGCGTCTTTCGATCGCCGGATTGCCCGCCCGTCACTACCTGCCCGTCCAACACGATGCGGCCGCGCGTCGGCATCAGCAGACCAAGCAGCGACAGTGCGACCGTCGACTTGCCGGAGCCGGATTCGCCGACTAGGCCGAGGCACTCGCCGCGCTTGAGCTCGAGATCGACGCCATCGACGGCACGGAGCAGCCGCCGGCCGCGGCCCAGCAAGCCGCCACCCACAGGAAAATGAACCGCGAGATCCTCGACGCTGAGAATGACATCGTCGTCCGGCCTCCCCTTGGCCGCCCTGTCCTTACCCGGCATGTTCTGGGGTTCATGCATGGTGATGACACCTGACCAGACCGCCGGCTCCCAGCCATGTCGTCTCCGGCGCGGTGGTCCGGCAAATATCGGTCGCATGCGCGCAACGCGGATTGAACCGGCAACCGGCCGGGAAATCCGTGATCGCCGGCACCACGCCCGCGATCTCCGTGAGCCGGGTGCGTCCAAGTGCCGCCCTGCTCCCCAGCCGCGGCAGCGAATCGACGAGCCCTTGCGTGTAGGGGTGCGAGGGCGCCCGGAAGATATCGGCCGAGCCGCGCTCCTCGACAATGCGGCCAGCATACATCACGGCGACACGGCGGCAGACATTGGCGACCAGGCCGAGATCGTGGCTGATCATCAGAACAGCTGTTCCTCGCTCGGCGCATAAATTCCGCATCAGCTCGATGATCTCGGCCTGCACGGTCACGTCGAGCGCGGTGGTCGGCTCGTCCGCGATCAGAAGATCCGGACCGCATGCGAGTGCGATGGCGATCATCACGCGTTGACGCATGCCGCCCGACAGCTGGTGCGGGTAATCCTTGACGCGCCGCTCGGGTGCGGGGACGCGGACGCTGGCCAGCGCCTCGACCGCCATCTCGTCGGCTTCCCGCCAGCTTTTTCCCTTGTGCAGCACGAACATCTCGGCAATCTGCCGGCCCACGGGAGAGACCGGGTTCAGCGCCGTCATCGGCTCCTGAAAGATCATGGCAATGCGATCGCCGCGCAGCGCCCGCTGCCTGGCGGCTGGAAGGTTCTGGATCTCCCGCCCCTCGAATCGGATGGTGCCGCCGCCGATCGACAACGGCTGCCGCAACAGGCCGATTAGAGCGAGCGCCGTAATGCTCTTGCCGCAGCCGGATTCGCCGACCAGGCCGAACGTCTCGCCGCGATCGATCCGGAACGAAACGCCCTCGACAGCGGCAACCCGGCGTGATCCGTGGTTGAGATCGATGCGCAGGTCCTCGACTTCGATCAGCGGCGAGCCCGTCATATGCGCCGGCTCCGCGATTGTGGATCGAGAATGTCACGCAGTCCATCGCCGAGCAGATTGAGACCGAGCACCGTCAGGAAGATGGCGAGGCCAGGAAAAACCGAGAGCCACGGCGCCGTCGTGATCTGCTCGCGCGCCTCCGACAGCATGCTGCCCCAGCTTGGAAAAGGCGGGCGAACGCCGAGGCCGAGGAACGAAAGCGCGGCCTCGGACAAGACCGCGCTGCCCATGCCCAGCGTGCCGATGACGATGATGGGGCCTAGCATGTTCGGCAGCAGCTGCGAGATCATGATACGCAAATCACCGTAGCCCAGCACTCTTGCGGCCTGCACATAGCCTTGGCTCCTAAGCGAAAGCGCCGATGCCCGTGCTAGCCGGCACGTGAACGACCAATTGGTCAATCCGAGCGCTATCAGAAGGCTGGTCAGGCCCGGCCCAAGCACCGCCATGATGGCGAGCGCGAAGATCAGCGAGGGGATCGCGAGCATGAGATTGGTCAGCCCGTTGACGAAATCGTCCCACCAGCCGCCCCAATAGCCGGCGCTCAGGCCCAACGCTACGCCGATGACGCTATTGATGAGCTGCGAGACGATGCCGACCGTCAGCGAGATGCGCGCGCCGTAGACGACGCGGGAATAGATGTCACGGCCCTGCGCGTCGGTGCCGAACCACCAGGTCCAGCTCGGGGCCTCCTCTGCATTCATCAGGTTGGCGTCCAGGACGGGATCCGTGTGCGCCAGCCAGGGCGCGAGCAGGCCGACGACAATCGCAAGCGCGAACAAGGCACCGCCGATGATGAGATTGGCTCTCAGCTTCATGCGTATCTGATCCTGGGATCGATCACGCCGTAGAGCAGGTCAATCAGCAGGTTGATCGCGAGAAAGAACAGCACCACCACCAGAATGGAGCCCTGGACGGCCGGAATGTCGCGCTGCAGGACACTGTCGACGAGCAGCGAGCCGATGCCCGGCCACGAGAACAATTTCTCGACGACGACCGCCTGTCCCATCAACGCGCCGAATTGCAGGCCGATTGTCGTGAGAATCAGCACAGCCGCGTTGCGCATCACGTGCCACTTCACGACCCGGGTCTCGCTCATGCCCTTCGAGCGCGCAGTGCGGACGAAATCGGCGGTCATGATCTCGAGGACCGCGGCGCGCGTCGTCCGGGCCAGCAGCGCCATCGGCGAGACGCCGAGGGTCACGGCCGGCAGGATCAGATATTTGCCTCCCCCATCGCCGTAGCCAAAACTCGGCAGCCAGCCGAGCTTCAACGCGAACAGGTACATCAACAGCAGTCCGAGCCAGAACTTGGCCATTGAAAGGCCCGACACCGCCAAGACCATCGAGGCCGTATCGACGATGCTGCCCGGCCGCAATGCAGCGACGAAGCCGAGCGGCACGCCGACCACAATCGCAAACGCCATGGCGGCGAATATCAGTTGCAGCGTTGGCCAGGTCCGTTTGGCGATCATGGCCGTGACCGGCTCGCGCGTGCGGAACGAGGTGCCGAAATCACCGGTCGCGAGCTTGGCGATGTAGGAGCCGAAGCGGACGTAGACGGGTTCGTCGAGGCCGAGCTGCTTCTTCATACGCGCCTCGACCTGCGGATCGACATCGTCGCTCATGGTCGATGCGATGCTGCCGGGAACGACGCCGAACAGCACGAACACCAGCAGCACGACAGCGAGCACGGTCGGAATGGTCTGCAGGATACGGCGGATCAGGAAGGAGAGCATCGGCATCGTTCCTCTCTCCCTCCATCGTTTGCCACGATGGAGGGAGCGCGAGAGCGCGTGTCACTTCGCGGGCGAGGTTTCGTCGACCCAGAGGTCTTCGACGTTCTGGTGGGTCAGTTCCGTCGCGTTCAACTGAATCCCCTTGAGCCACGGCTGCACCGCCATGACCGCCTTGTTGTAGTTGAAGAACCAGACCGGCGCCTCCTCGTAAAGCAGGGCATTGGCCTTTTGCAGCAGCTGGCCGCGCTTGGCGGCATCGTCGGCCTGCCCGGCCTCATCGACCAGCTTGTCGAACTCGGCATTTTTGAAGTTCATGTAGTTGCAGGCCGATGGCGGCGTCGAGGAGTGGAAGCATTTCAGCGCCGCCTGGGGATCCGGGCCGCTCGCCTGGGAATAGACGAAGGCCTGGTAGTCGCCGGTGCGAACTACCTCCGCCAGCACGGCTGTCTCGACCTGCTTGACCTTTGCCTTGATGCCCACCCTGTCCAGCATCGGGATCACGGCCGTGACGATCGGCAGGCCCCAGCTTTCATTCTGGCTCGTCGTCCATTCGAATTCGAAGCCGGTGGGATAGCCGGCGTCCGCGAGCAACTGCTTGGCCTTGGCGGGATCGAAGGCGTAAGGCTTCATGGTCTTGTCGTAGAGCGGAGAGGTCAGCGGCAGCCAGCTGGTGGCGCGATAGGCCTTACCCTTGACCAATTTGTTGATGATCAAATCGGTATCGATGGCATAGTTGATCGCCTGCCGGACGCGCTTGTCGGCGAACGGCTTGAAAGCGGGATTCATCCCCATGTAGCGCGTGAAGACCTCGGCGACCTCGACGATGGTGCCCTTGAGGTCGGCGTCGGCCTGATAGGCGACATACTGCGCCGGCCCCAGCACCGAGGTGTCGATCTCCTTGTTGCGGAAGGCGACATCGCGTGCCGCGGCTTCGCCCATGACCGACACGATGAGCTTGTCGGCGTAGGGCTTGCCGGGCTTGTAGAACCGGTCCCACCGCTCCAGGACGATGCGCGATCCCGGCACGTGCTCGACGAATTTGAAGGGCCCAAGGCCGATCGGCTTCTGGATGAAGCTCTCCTTTGCGGCCTCGTCGGCGGGATAGATCGACGTCAGGGCGTTCCAGAAATAGAAACCCGGATCGACCTTCTCGGTCAGCTTCATTTCGAGCGTGAAGTCATCGATTTTCTTCAGGCCGGAAATTTCCTTGGCCTGGCCCTTCTCGACCGCGGCCGCGCCCTCGATGATGCGGACATAGCGCGCGCCGGGATAGGCCTTGGTGCCGTCCATGATGCGGTTGTAGGACCAGATGATGTCGTCGGCCGTCATCTTGCGGCCATTGTGGAAGTAAGCGTCGTCGCGCAGCTTGAAGGTGTGAACGAGACCTCCGCCCGAGACCAAAACCTCCTTGGCAAGCTCCAGAACCGGCTTGCCCTGAGCGGAGTCCCAAATGTAGAGCGACCGATGCAGACCCTTGGCGTAGATCTCGTCCTGGGCGCGCTGGGTCGTATGAATGTCCAAACTTGTGAAACTTGAACCATAAGGCGCCGTCATCCGGATGGTTCCACCCTTGCGCGGCGTCTGGGCCTCCGCCGTAGCCGCGAGCGCCAGCCCCAACCCAGCGACGATCGCCATCATCCTGAACATCATGGTCCCTCCGACAATGCAGGCATGTTCCGATTTGGCGAGTTGACCATTCGTAGTGTGTCGAATGCAAGCACCTTCAATGCCAGGGCTATCGCATATGAAGGTCCGCAAGAGGTCGTCATGCCCGGGCTTGTCCCGGGCATCAACGTTCTTTGGGCTGCGCGGCAAGGCGTGGATGGCCGGGACGAGCCCGGCCATGACGCTGTGGAGACCGTCGGTTTCCCTTGCGCACACTTCATAGGCGATCTCTGCTTTGAGCGATATGCGATCTCCTTTGAGCGGGTGACGTATGCGAGAGCAGCGCTCGGGCTCCGCCGATTTGTGAGAACGCCTGCTAGCCAGTCGCGAACTCCGGCTGCCAGTCTCGCAATCTTCGCGCTGCACCGGTGACGTCGGCGATGGCGGGAAACGCCCCCGCCTCTACCATCATCGCCCGCGCCAGCCTCACGGCGCGGGCCTCGCAGGCCGCTCGCCTCCGCGGGTCCTCGATCAGCTCGAAATCGATGTTGTGGGCGAGGCCGAAGATGCGGCGGATGGTCTTGGCGGCGGCGAAGCCGACGGTGTCGGCGAACAGGCGCTGCATGTAGGCGTGGCGTTCGGCCTCCAGCCGCGCGGCGCCCTTCTCGCCGGCGAAGAGCGCGGCAGGATAGGCGTCACCGGTGGCTCCAGCACGCCACAGATCGAGGAACTTGCGCGCGAACTCGTTCCATACCGTTTCCACGGTCTCCAGCACCCAGCCCTCGAACGCGTGCCGCTCGCCCGGCGAGCGCTCGTGGCCGCTTGACGCGAAATAGGCCATCAGCAGATTGGCCAGCACCGCGCCGACGTCGAACCCCATCGGGCCGTAGAACGCGAATTCGGGATCGATCACCCGCGTCTGGCTCTCCGTCACCATGATCGAGCCGGTGTGGAGATCGCCATGGATCAGCGCCTCCGGGCTCGCCATGAATTTCAGCTTCAGCCGGGAGACCGCGACATGCAGGTCCATGTCATCGCGCAGGCTTGCGGCGAGCGCGTCGAGGTACGGCGCGGTCCAGCGGTTCTGCTCGGCGATGCGGTAGGGATCGGTGAAGATCAGATCCTCCGTGATCTTGCACAGCGCATGGTTGCCGGCGAAGGCGGCGATGGCTTTCTTCTTCTCGGCGGCAGAGAGCGCGAGGTCGGAGGTGAGGAACAGCGTCCCCGCCATGAAGGTGGTGATGTCACTGGCGAAGCGCGGATATTGAGTGCCCGCGACCAGCCCCTTGCGCATGATGATGTGGGGCTCCAGCAGCTCCATCACCGTCAGCGCCAGCGCCTCATTGTGATGCAGCAGCGCCGGCACGAGGCCGGATGCGAGCTCGGCCTGCTTGGAGAGGGCCAGATACTCGTAATGGGCGCGCGACAGCGGCAACGGCCAGCTCTCGCCGACCAGACGGACATAGGGCAGCGCCTGCTTCACGGCGACGCCGCCGCTGGCGCCCTTGACGATGAAGACGAGGTTCAGATTGCCGTCGCCGACCTCGGTGATCGACCAGGACGCCGGCTCACTGCCGAGCGTTGCCGCCAGCCCCAAGATGCCCGCGAGATAATCCCGCAAGGCCGCCTCATGCAAGATCCGATAGTCCCCCGCCCGCTCCTCGGCCATGTCGATCCCATCCCATGCTTGGCATGGCCGGACCGTTACTCTCGCTCCAGGAAGCTCGAGCCGATCTCGGCCTTTCTTTTGATCGGATCGTAATCACAATAGACGCTGTCCGCCACCAGCGTGTAGCTGGCGCTGACAGTGTATTTATCTGGCTTGACCGAATTGAGCCCGATGACCGAGGTGTGCGTGCGCTCGCAATGACGAGCTTGGTCAAGAGTCTTCGTCTCTCGTCGGCTCGCACCTCTAGAACGGCATCCCCATCAATTTCGACAAGCGTTCGACCGACAGATAGCCGGCCTGGTAGGCGATCATGCCGAGGCCATAGACGACCGCGGAGATGATCGTGGTCCAGATCAGCTTGCTTCTCATCCGCGTCAGGATGGGCGCGCCGGGATCTGTGCCGGGCGCTCCGACGCCATCCTCATGCTGGCTGCGCACGCCGAACGGCAGTGTCAGGAACAACGCGACCCACCAGATGACGAAGTAGATCGCGAGCGCGGTTGATATCTGGACGGCCATGGTTCGGCCCTACGCCTGCTCGATTTCGACGAGGGCGCCGGAGAAGTCCTTGGGGTGCAGGAACAGCACCGGCTTGCCGTGCGCGCCGATCTTCGGCACGCCGTCGCCGAGCACCCGCGCGCCCTCCTTCACCAGCGTGTCGCGCGAGGCGATGATGTCGACCACCTCGTAGCAGACATGGTGGATGCCGCCGTCGGCATTGCGCTCGAGGAACTTCGCGATCGGCGAGCCCTCGCCGAGCGGCTCGATGAACTCGATCTTGGTGTTGGGCAGCGTCGCGAACACGGTGGTGACGCCATGCTCGGGCAGCGCGACGGCCTCCGAGATCTGCACCCCGAAGGCCGTGCCGTAGATTTTCGCGGCCTTGACGGCGTCCTTGGTCGCGATCGCGACGTGGTTGAGCCGGCCCAGCATGGTTCTCTCCCGTTAGACTGTCAGGACATGTACCAGACAGAGAGGCTTTTTGCCCCAATGTTCGTTGATGACGGCCCGCACCGTGCGGCGGACGGATTCCGCCAGCGCATCCGCATCGCGGCGGCGCGCCTTTGGCAGACCCTCGATGGTGGACATCACGGCATCGAAGACGAGCTCGTCAAAGGGCTCGCCCGCCCTGTTCTTCTCGGGGATGCCGACGAGATCGACCTCGGGATCGTCGGCCAACTCGCCCTGCTCGGTCATGGCAATGGCGACGAAAGCGCAGCCCGAGAACCCCATCCGGCGCCGCTCGACCACCGCGCGCGACTTGGAATCCTCCAGGATCGCGCCGTCCTTGTAGAGGCGGCCGGAGGGCACTTCACCAATGATGCCGGGATCGCCGGGGCCGAGCTTGATCAGGTCGCCGTTGCGCACCACCAGCACGCGCGGCACGCCGGCCGCCCGCGCGAGTTTTGCGTGCTCGTGCAGGTGCAGGGCCTCGCCATGGACGGGGATCAGGAGCTGCGGGCGCACCCAGGCGATCATGTCGCGCAACTCGTCGCGGCGGGGGTGGCCGGAGACGTGGACCAGATGGGTGCGGTCGGTGATGACCTCGACGCCCTGGAGGATCAGATTGTTGATGATCGAGCCGACGGCCTTCTCGTTGCCGGGAATGGTGCGCGAGGAGAAGATGACGCTGTCGCCGCGGTTGAGCGTGATCTCGGGATGGTCGTCATTGGCGATGCGCGCCAGTGCCGCGCGGGCCTCGCCCTGGCTGCCGGTGCAGAGCGCCAGCACCTTGTCCTGCGGCAGGTGGCCGTAGATGTCGGTCGAGCGGAAACTCTGCACGCCGTCGAGATAGCCGGTCTCGCGCGCGACCTGTGACACGCGCTCCATGGCGCGGCCGACCACGACGACCTCGCGATCGGCGGCCTTGGCGGCATCGGCAACCGCCTTGATGCGGGCGACGTTGGAGGCAAAGGTCGTGACCGCGACGCGTCCCTTGGCGGCCTTGACCAGCTCGATGATGGTCTTGGCGACCTCGGCTTCCGAGGGCGAGCGGCCGTCGCGCACCGCGTTCGTGGAATCGCCGATCAGGGCGAGCACGCCCTGGTCGCCGAGCTCGCGAAGCCGCTTTTCGTCGGTCGGGCGGCCGATGATCGGGGTCGGGTCGATCTTCCAGTCGCCGGTGTGCAGCACCGTGCCGACCTCGGTGTGGATCGCCAGCGCATGCGATTCCGGAATCGAATGCGCGACCGGGATGAACTCGACGTTGAACGGGCCGATATCGACGCGCCCGCCCGAGGGCACCACCGTCACCGGGATCTTCGGCGCGTTGCGCTCGGCGGCGCATTTGGCCTCGAACAGCGCGGCGCTGAACTGCGTCGCATAGATCGGGCATTTCAGCTTCGGCCAGAGATCGATGATGGCGCCAAAATGGTCCTCATGGGCATGGGTCAGCACCAGCCCCATCAGGTTCTTGCGCTCCTTCTCCAGGAAGCTGATGTCGGGCATGATCAGATCGATGCCCGGCAGGTGCTCCTCGTCGCCGAAGGAGACGCCGAGATCGATCGCCAGCCAGGCGCGCTGCTGGCGGCTGCCGAGGCCGTAGATCGACAGGTTCATGCCGATCTCGCCGACGCCGCCGAGCGGCGCAAAGACCAATTCGTCAGATTTCGCCATCACGCAGCTCCCACGGAGGCGGCCGAGCCGAAGAAAACCTCGCCGGCCGCCACCGGCAGGCGTCGGCCGTCAGTGGTGCGGACGATCAGGCAACCGGCGTCGTCGATCGTGTCAAAAATGCCTTCCAGCGTCGTCGCTCCCGTATTGATCGCGACCCGCTCGCCAAGGCCGGCGGCACGCTCCAGCCACAGCTTGCGGATCTCGGCAAAGCCGCGACCATTGTCCCAGATACCGCGGAACTCCACCCAGGCGTCCGACAGCGCTGCAAACAGCTCTTCCGCGCTGATCTGGACGCCGAGGGCGGCCAGCGACACGGCCGGGGTCGGTGTGCCCTCTGGCGCCGCCACGACATTGGTGCCGATGCCGACGACCACGGCAAGGCGGTCGCCGACGGCTTCGGCTTCCAGCCCGATGCCGACCAGCTTCTTGCCGTTCGCAAGAACGTCATTCGGCCACTTCAGGGCGTATCTGGGCCTGTCAGGACCGAGTCGCAGCGCGGCCTCGAGGCTGACCTTCTGCAGCGCGGCTTCTTCCGCGAGCCCCGCCGCAAAACCGATCGTGGCGGCAACCGCGGGGGCGACGTCGACGACCTCGAGCACACTGGCCGCCAGATTGCCGCGCGGCGCGATCCAGGGGCGCTGGCGCCGACCGCGCCCGGCGGTCTGCTCGGACGTCACGAACCAAGTCGGGCCGCGTTCGCCGGCGCGAGCGCTTGCGATCGCCTCGGTGTTGGTCGAGCCGGTCCGCTCGAAGGCTGCGAGCTTGTAGCCCGCCGACGCTGCGCGAGGACCTAGCGCGAACCCCATCCTAAAACAGCGACTTTGCCGCGGCGGATGCGACGCTCACCACCGGGCCCGCGAACAGCGCGAAGAGAATGTTGAACAGGCCCGCGACCGCCAGCACCGTCTTCACTTCGATGCGCACGGGATCGACCTGGCCGGCCGGCTCGTCGAAATACATCGTCTTGATGATGCTGAGATAGTAGTAGGCGCCGACCACGCTGGTCAGAACGCCGATCACCGCCAGCGTGAACAAATTGGCCTTGATCGCCGCGACGAAGACGTACCATTTGGCGAAGAAGCCGGCGAGCGGCGGGATGCCGGCGAGCGAGAACAGCAGCATCGCGAACATGAAGGCGAGCAGCGGATTGGTCCGCGACAGGCCGGCGAAATCGCTGATCTGCTCGACGGCCTGGCCGTTGCGGCGCATGGCAAGGATGATCGAGAACGAACCGAGCGTCATCGCGACGTAGATCACGATGTACATCAAGACGCCCTGCGCGCCCTCGACGGTGCCGGCGGCGAGCCCGACCAGGGCAAAGCCCATATGGCCGATCGAGGAATAGGCCATCAGGCGCTTGATGTTGCTCTGGCCGATCGCGGCGAAGGAGCCCAGCGCCATCGAGGCGATCGCCACGAACACCAGGATCTGCTGCCACTGCGAAAGGATGCCGGGGAATGCGGTGAGCGTGACGCGGGTGAAGACCGCGAGCGCAGCGACCTTCGGCGCCGAGGCGAAGAAGGCGGTCACCGGCGTCGGCGCGCCCTCGTAGACGTCGGGCGTCCACATGTGGAACGGCACCGCCGAGACCTTGAAGCAGAGGCCCGCGAGCAGGAAGACAAGGCCAAACACCAGGCCGACATTCGAGACCGTCGCGGCCGCCGCGATGCCGCTGAAGCTGACCGTGCCGGTGAAGCCGTAAATCAGCGAGGCACCGTAGAGCAGCATGCCCGAGGACAGCGCGCCGAGGACGAAATACTTCAGGCCGGCTTCGGTCGACTTGGCGTTGTCGCGGTTCGAGGCCGCCACGACGTAGAGTGCGAGCGACATCAGCTCGAGGCCGAGATAGAGCGAAATCAAATCGCCGGCCGAGATCAGCACCATCATGCCGAGCGTCGAGAGCAGCACCAGGATCGCGTATTCGAAGATGCGGCGCGACGGATCGGACAGGAATTCGGTCGAGAGGACCAGCGTCACCGCCGAGCCGATCAGGGCCAGGATCTTCATGAAGCGCGCAAAATCATCGACGATGAAGCTGCCGCCGAAGGTCACCTGCTTGCCCGCGGGCTGGAGGTACACGAGCACGCCGACCGCGACCAGGAGCAGGACCGAAAGCGAGGTGACCGTTTTGGTCGTCTCCTGCCCGCGATAGGCGCCCAGCATCAGCAGTGCCATGGCGCCGACCGCGAGCACGAGCTCGGGCAGCACCGGCGCCAGTTGATAACCTGCAGTCTCAAAGCTCATGGCGATATCCTGACCTGCCCGCTCACGGGAGCAGTGCGGCGGCCTTCACGGCCGTCACAGCGGTGTTGTAATTGTTGACGAGTTGCTGGACCGAGGCCGCCGACATGTCGAGCACCGGCTTCGGATAGATGCCGAACAGGATCGTCAGCGCGATCAGCGGAAACAGCGTCAGGCATTCCCGGAAGGTGAGATCCTTCATGCTCATCATCGAGGGCTTGACCAGCGCCCCGAACACGACCTTGCGGTAGAGCCAGAGCGCGTAGCAGGCCGACAGGATCACGCCGAAAGTGGCGAAGAACGCGGTCGGGATCGAGACCTTGAAGGTGCCGAGCAGCGTCATGAACTCGCCGACGAAGCCGCTGGTTCCGGGCAGGCCGACATTGGCCATGGTGAAGACCATGAAGGTCAGCGCGTATAGCGGCATCCGGTTGACGAGGCCGCCATAGGCCGCGATTTCGCGGGTGTGCATGCGGTCGTAGACGATGCCGACGCAGAGGAACAGCGCGCCGGAGACGATGCCGTGCGAGACCATCTGGAACACGCCGCCGGCGACGCCCTGCATGGTGCCGGCGAAGATGCCCATGGTGACGAAACCCATGTGCGCGACCGAGGAGTACGCAATCAGCTTCTTCATGTCGTCCTGCATCAAGGCCACCAGCGAGGTGTAGATGATGGCGATCGCCGAGAGCGTGAACACCAGCGGCGCGAAGTCATGCGAGGCCAAGGGGAACATCGGCAGCGAGAAGCGCAGGAAGCCGTAGCCGCCCATCTTCAACAGGATCGCGGCCAGCACCACCGAGCCCGCGGTTGGCGCCTCGACGTGCGCGTCGGGGAGCCAGGTGTGCACCGGCCACATCGGCATCTTCACCGCGAACGAGGCGAAGAAAGCGAGCCAGGCCCAGGTCTGCAAGCTGCGCGGCACGGCGGTGTGCATCAGGGTCGGGATGTCGGTGGTGCCGCCGTTCCAGTACAGCGCCATGATGGCGAGCAGCATCAGGACCGAGCCGAGCAGCGTGTAGAGGAAGAACTTGAAGGAGGCGTAGACCCGCCGCGGGCCGCCCCAGACCCCGATGATCAGGAACATCGGGATCAGGCCGCCTTCGAAGAACAGATAGAACAGCACGAGATCGAGCGCCGAGAAGGTGCCGATCATCAGCGTTTCCAGGATCAGGAACGCCATCATGTATTCCCGGACGCGGTTGGTGACCGCCTTCCAGCTCGCGATGATGCAGAACGGCATGATGGCGGTGGTCAGGATCAACAGCGGCAGCGAAATGCCGTCCACGCCCATGTGGTAGGTGATGCCGGTGGCGAGCCAGTTCGCCTTTTCGACGAACTGGAAATCGGCGTTGGACGGGTCGAAGCGCATCACCAGGATCACCGACACCGCGAAGGTGATCAGCGTGGTCCATAGCGCGATCCAGCGCGAATTGCGCCGGGCGGCCTCGTCATCGCCGCGGCTGAGATAGACGATCAGCGCACCGACCAGCGGCAGGAACGTCGTGACCGATAGGATGGGCCAGGTCGTCATTTACTGGCCTCCTAAGCCGAACATGAACCAGGTGATCAGGCCGGCGGCACCGATCAGCATGGCGAATGCGTAGTGATAGAGATAGCCGGTCTGGATCTTGACCACTTGGCGGGTGAGATCGAGCACGCGTGCCGAAACGCCGTCGGGACCGAGGCCGTCGATGATGAAACCGTCGCCCTTCTTCCAGAGCTGGTAGCCGATCCACTTCGCCGGGCGGACGAAGATGAAGTCGTAGAGCTCGTCGAAGTACCATTTGTTGAGCAGGAACTGGTACAGCATCGGCTGGGTCTTGGCGAGCTCGACCGGCAGATACGGCCGGCGGATATAGAACAGGTACGAGACGAGGAAGCCGAGTACCATCATCACCGTCGGCAGCAAGGCGATGGTCTCGGGGATGTGGTGCATCTCCTCGATGATATGCGGGTTCATCTTCACGGACTCGCGGAAGAACTCCTCGATGCCGTGGCCGGCGAACAGCTCCTTGAACGGGAAGCCGGCCATGATCGAGCCGACCGCGAGCACGCCGATCGGGACCAGCATCCAGACCGGAGCCTCGTGCGCCGCCTCATAGTGATGGTCGTCATGTGGCTCGCCATGGAAGGTCTTGAAGATCAGGCGCCAGGAGTAGAACGAGGTCAGGCCAGCGGCGACAACGGTCATCAGGAAGCCGTACATCGCGAACGGATTGTGCGCGGCGTAGGCTGACTCGATGATGGCGTCCTTGGAGAAATAGCCGGCCGTGAGCGGGAAGCCGGTGAGCGCGAGCGTGCCGACAACCATCACCGCATAGGTGTAGGGAATCTTGCGCCACAGGCCGCCCATGCTGCGGATGTCCTGCTCGTGATGCATCGCGTAGATCACCGAGCCGGAGCCCAAGAACAGCAGCGCCTTGAAGAAGGCGTGCGTGAACAGATGGAACATGCCGACCGAATAGGCCCCCGCCCCCATCGCCACGAACATGTAACCGAGCTGCGAACAGGTCGAATAGGCGACGATGCGCTTGATGTCGTTCTGGACGAGGCCGATGGTCGCGGCGAAGAACGCGGTGGTCGCGCCGAAGAACATCACGACGGCCTGGGCGTTCGGCGCCAGCTCGAACAACGGCGACAGCCGCGCCACCATGAACACGCCGGCGGTGACCATGGTCGCGGCATGGATCAGCGCCGAGACCGGGGTCGGGCCTTCCATCGCGTCCGGCAACCAGGTGTGCAGCAGGAACTGCGCCGACTTGCCCATCGCGCCCATGAACAGCAGCAGGCACGTCAAGGTCAGCGCGTCGGCGTGCCAGCCGAGGAAGTCGATCGTCTTGCCGGTGAGGCCGGGCGCGGCGTGGAAGATGGTCTCCAAATCGGTCGAGCCGGCCAGCATGAAGATCGCGAAGATGCCGAGCGCGAAGCCGAAATCGCCGACGCGGTTGACCACGAAGGCCTTGATCGCGGCCGCGTTCGCCGACGGCTTCTGGTACCAGAACCCGATCAAGAGGTAGCTGGCGAGACCCACGCCTTCCCAGCCGAAGAACAGCTGCACGAGGTTGTCGGCGGTCACCAGCATCAGCATGGCGAAGGTGAACAGCGAGAGATAACCGAAGAAACGTGGCCGGTACGGGTCCTGGTCCATGTAGCCGATGGAATAGAGGTGCACCAGCGAGGACACGGTGGTCACCACCACCAGCATCACGGCGGTGAGCGTGTCGACCCGCAGCGACCAGTAGACCTGGAGATCGCCGGAGAAGATCCACGGCAACAGCTGGATCCGGGCGTCGTGGTGCATGAAGCCGACATCGACCAGCGTCATCCAGGACAGCGCCGCCGACACGAACAGCAGCGCGGTGGTGATCAGCTCAGCCGCGCGCGAACCCTGCGCCGGCGGCTCCGAGACGTCGTGGTCGTCGTGCCCGTCGCCGGGCTCGTGGTGGGTCTCGTGGATGACGGACGCATCCTCGTTGATCGTATCGGACGCATGCGCCTGCGCGCCGCGACCGTGGTTGTCGTGATGCTCGACCGTGTCGCCTGAGGGGTTACGGGCATGCGCGCCGAACAGCGCGATCAAGCCAGCCAGAATGGCGCCCAGCAGAGGCAGAAAGACAATTGCCTGGACCATAGCCGGGTTAACCCTTCATCAGATTGACGTCCTCAACCGCGATCGAGCCGCGGTTGCGGAAATAGACCACCAGGATGGCGAGACCGATCGCGGCTTCCGCAGCCGCGACCGTCAGCACCAGAAGTGCGAAGACCTGGCCGACGATGTCGCCGAGGAAGGTCGAGAACGCCACGAGGTTGATGTTGACCGAGAGCAGGATCAGCTCGATCGACATCAGGATGACGATGATGTTCTTGCGGTTCAGGAAGATGCCGAGGATGCCGAGCGTGAACAGGATCGCGCCGACCGCCAGATAGTGCCCAAGCCCGACCGTCATTTCACCCACTCCGCCGCATCGGCATCCGAGAGCCCCTGCCCCGGCGCCACTTTGCGCATCGCCATCGCCATCTCGGGCGTGCGCGCGTTCTGAACGTTGATGTCCTGCCGCTTCACGCTCGCCTTGTGCCGTAGCGTCAGCACGATGGCGCCGATCATCGCAACCAGCAGCACCATGCCTGCGAGCTGGAAGTAGTGGATGTACTTCGTGTAGAGCACGAGCCCGAGCGCCTCGGTGTTGGAGACATTGGTCGGGATCGCCGCCGTGATGGTCTTGGCGACGCCGGGGTTGATGACCCAGAAGCCGACGGTGAGCAGCAGCTCGAACAGGAAGATGCCGCCGATCACCAGGCCAATCGGCAGGTATTCGATGAAGCCCTCGCGCAGCTCGAGGAAGTCGACGTCGAGCATCATGATCACGAACAGGAACAGCACCGCGACCGCGCCGACATAGACCACGATCAGGATCATCGCCAGAAATTCGGCGCCCATCAGCACGAACAGGCCGGAGGCGTTGACGAAGGCCAGGATCAGGTACAGCACGGAGTGCACGGGATTGCGCGAGACAATCACCATCACCGCCGAGGCGACGCAGACGCCGGCGAAGAGATAGAAGAACAGCGCGGGAAGGATCATGCTCTCATCTCACCGGTACGGCGCGTCGAGCTCGATCGCTTTGGCGATCTCGCGTTCCCAGCGGTCGCCGTTGGCGAGCAGCTTGGCCTTGTCATAGAACAGTTCCTCGCGGGTCTCGGTCGCGAACTCGAAGTTCGGACCTTCGACGATGGCGTCGACCGGGCATGCCTCCTGGCAGAGGCCGCAATAGATGCACTTCACCATGTCGATGTCGTAGCGAACGGTGCGGCGGGTGCCGTCGTTGCGGCGCGGGCCTGCCTCGATGGTGATGGCCTGCGCCGGGCAGATTGCTTCGCACAGCTTGCAGGCGATGCAACGCTCTTCGCCGTTCGGATAGCGGCGCAGCGCATGCTCGCCGCGGAAGCGCGGCGAGATCGGCCCCTTTTCGAACGGATAGTTCAGTGTCGGCTTCGGCTGGAAGAAATAGCGCATGGCGAGGAAGAACGCCGAGACGAATTCCGACAGAAGAAGCGAGCGTGCGGTGGCGTTGACGTTGATACCCATGACGGCCCTCACTTCGGCGCGATGCCGGCGAAATGCAGCACGCCCGCCACCACGATCACCATCGCCAGCGACAGCGGCAGGAATACCTTCCAACCGAGGCGCATCAGTTGATCGTAGCGGTAGCGCGGCACGATCGCCTTTGCCATCGCGAACAGGAAGAACATGAAGAACACTTTGAGCGAGAACCAGATGATCCCCGGCACCCAGTTGAAGGGCGGCAGGTCCACCGGCGGCAGCCAGCCTCCGAGGAACAGGATCGTGGCCATCGCGCACATCGTGACGATCGCGACATACTCGCCGAGCATGAATAGCAAGTACGGCGTCGAGCCGTACTCGACCATAAAGCCGGCGACCAGCTCGGACTCGGCTTCGACGAGATCGAACGGAGGCCGATTGGTCTCCGCCAGCGCCGAGACGTAGAACACCACGAACATCGGGAACAGCGGCCAGACGTACCAGTTCAGGATGGTGAGCTGCGGCAGCCCGATCAGGCTGGCAAGGCCGCGCGCATGCTGGGCCTCGACGACCGCCGACAGGTTCAGCGTGCCGGCGCAGAGCAGCACCGTGATGATGACGAAGCCGATCGAGACCTCATAGGACACCATCTGCGCTGCCGAGCGCAGTGCGGCCAGGAACGGGTATTTCGAGTTCGACGACCAGCCGGCCATGATGATGCCGTAGATCGACAGCGACGAGATCGCGAAGATGAAGAGGATGCCGACATTGATGTCGGAGATCACCCAGCCGAGATTGGTCGGGATCACCGCCCAGGCCGCGAGCGCGAGCACGCAGGACACCAGGGGTGCCAGCAGGAATACGCCCTTGTTGGCGCCGGACGGGATAATCGGCTCCTTCAGTACGAACTTGAGCAGGTCGGCGAAGGACTGGAACAGGCCCCAGGGGCCGACCACGTTCGGGCCGCGCCGGATCTGCACCGCCGCCCAGATCTTGCGGTCGGCGAGCAGGATGTAGGCGATCGCGACCAGCAGCACGACCAGCACCAGGACGCTCTGCGCGATCATGATGATCAGTGGCCAGAGGAAACCGGTCCAGAATGCGCTTTCGAAGAATTCCATCAGCTCACTCCGCTGCGGTCAGCATCTGCCCGGAGGCAAGCCGCGAGCATTCCGCCATCACGGCGGACGCACGCGCGATTGGGTTGGTCAAATAGAAGTCCTCGACGAGCGGCTTGAACGGCGCCTTCTCCGTCGTGCCGCCCTTCCCCGCCAGCTTCTTGATCTGGTCGGCGGAGCCGGCCTCGATCTGGTCGAGACGGATCAAATGGGGCACCGCCTTGAAGATCGCCTGGCGCAACGCGGACAGCGAGTCATAGCCGAGCTTCTTGCCGAGCGCCTCCGACAGCGCGCGGACGATCGCCCAATCCTCGCGGGCCTCGCCCGGCGGGAACGCGGCGCGGCCGGTCATCTGCACGCGACCTTCGGTGTTGACGTAGATCGCGGACTTCTCGGTGTAGGCGGCCGCCGGCAGGATCACGTCGGCGCGATGCGCGCCTCGGTCGCCATGGGTGCCGATATAGACGACGAAGGTGCCGTCCGGCGCCTTGATCTCGTCGGCGCCGAGCAGGAACAGCAAATCCAGCGTACCGAACGTCGTCATCTGCGCCGCATTCAGCCCGCCGGGACCAGCAACGAAGCCGATATCGAGCGCGCCGACACGCGAGGCGCTCTCGTGCAGCACGCCAAAGCCGTTCCAGTCGTCCTTGACCGCGCCGACATCGAGCGCAAGCTTGGCGGCGCCGGCGAGAATGGCGGCACCGTCATGACGCGAGGCTGCGCCCGCGCCGACCAAAATGATCGGATGCTTGGCGGTCTTCAGCACGTCCATGAAGGAGTGCTTGCCGGCCGCGAGATCGCCGAGCGTGTCAGTTCCCGCCCCGAGATGATCGTAATCGTAAGTCAGATCGGCCTTGGCACCGATCACGCCGATCTTGAAGCCACCGGCACGCCAGCGCTTGCGGATGCGGGCGTTGAACACGGCCGCCTCCTTGCGCGGATTGGCGCCGATGATCAGCAGCGCGTCGGCCTGCTCGACGCCCACCAGGGTCGGATTGAAGATGTAGGAGCCGCGGCCGAGCGCGGGATCGAAGGCATCGCCGCCCTGCACGGCCAGATTGGCCGAGCCGTATTTGCCGAGCAGGTCCTTCAGCGCGAACATCTCTTCGACGCCGGCGAGATCGCCCGCGATCGCGCCGATCCGCTTGCCGTCGGTGCGCGCCGCCTTGGCGGCGATCGCGGCAAAGGCCTCCGGCCAGTTCGCCGCGCGCAGCTTGCCGGCTTCGCGGATATAGGGCCGGTCGAGACGCTGGGTGCGCAGGCCGTCGACGACGTGACGGGTCTTGTCGGAGATCCACTCCTCGTTCACGGCCTCGTTGATGCGCGGCAGGATGCGCATCACCTCGCGGCCGCGGGTATCGACCCGGATCGCCGAGCCAATGCCGTCCATTACGTCGATCGACTGGGTCTTGCCCAGCTCCCACGGGCGGGCGGCGAAGGCGTAAGGCTTCGACGTCAGCGCGCCGACCGGGCAGATGTCGACGAGGTTGCCCTGGAGTTCCGAGCTCAGCGCGTGCTCAAGATAGGTCGTGATCTCCATGTCCTCGCCGCGGCCGGTGGCGCCCATCTCGGGAGCGCCGGCGACTTCCGCCGAGAAGCGGACGCAGCGCGTGCACTGGATGCAGCGGTTCATCGAGGTCTTGACCAGCGCGCCGAGATATTTGTCCTCGACCGCGCGCTTGTTCTCGGCGAAGCGGCTGGTGTCGACACCATAGCCCATCGCCTGGTCCTGGAGATCGCACTCGCCGCCCTGGTCGCAGATCGGGCAGTCCAGCGGATGGTTGATCAGCAGGAATTCCATCACGCCTTCGCGCGCCTTCTTCACCATCGGCGAACGGGTGGAGATTTCCGGCGGCTCGCCCTTGGGACCCGGACGGCAATCGCGCACGCCCCAGGCGCAGCTGGCGACCGGCTTCGGGCCGCCCTTCACTTCGACGAGGCACATCCGGCAATTGCCGGCGATCGACAGCCGCTCGTGATAGCAGAAGCGCGGAATCTCGGCGCCGGCGGCTTCGCACGCCTGGAGCAGCGTGTACTCCGGCGGGACATCGATCTCTTTGCCGTCGATGATGAGCTTGGTCATTCTTCCTACTCCGCCGCGACCATGTTCACGGGATCGCGGACGCCGATATCGTCAATGTCGGCCTGGTGCGAATACTGGTCGATGCGCGCTTCGATCTCATGACGGAAATGCGCGATCAGGCCCTGGATCGGCCAGGCGGCTGCATCGCCGAGCGCGCAGATGGTGTGGCCCTCGACCTGTTTTGTCACTTCCAGCAGCATGTCGATTTCGCGCTTGTGGGCGCGGCCTTCGGCCATGCGAGAAAGCACGCGCCACATCCAGCCGGTGCCCTCGCGGCAGGGCGTGCACTGGCCGCAGCTCTCGTGCTTGTAGAAATAGGAGATGCGGGCAATCGCACGGATCAAATCGGTCGACTTGTCCATCACGATCACGGCCGCGGTGCCGAGGCCCGAGCGCAGCTTGCTCAGACTGTCGAAATCCATCGGCGTGTCGATGATCTGCTCGGCCGGCACCATGCGCACCGAGGAGCCGCCGGGGATCACGGCCTTGAGGTTGTCCCAGCCGCCGCGGATGCCGCCGCAATGCTTCTCGATCAGCTCACGGAACGGAATGCCCATGGCCTCTTCGACGTTGCAGGGCCGCTCGACATGGCCGGAGATGCAGAACAGTTTTGTGCCGACATTGTTCGGACGGCCAATCCCGGCGAACCAGGCCGCGCCACGGCGCAGGATGTCCGGCGCAACCGCGATGGACTCGACATTGTTGACGGTGGTCGGACAGCCGAACAGGCCGACATTCGCCGGGAACGGCGGCTTCAGCCGCGGCTGGCCCTTCTTGCCCTCGAGGCTTTCGAGCAGCGCAGTCTCCTCGCCGCAGATATAGGCGCCGGCGCCGTGGGCGACATAGATGTCGAACGGCCAGCCATTGATATTGTCCTTGCCGACCAGCTTGGCCTCATAGGCCTGGTCGATCGCGGCTTGAAGATGCTCGCGCTCGCGGATGAACTCGCCGCGGACATAGATGTAGCAGGCATGTGCGTTCATCGCGCAGCTTGCGATCAGGCAGCCCTCGATCAAGAGATGCGGATCGTGCCGCATGATCTCGCGATCCTTGCAGGTGCCGGGCTCGGACTCGTCAGCATTGACGACGAGATAGCTCGGCCGCCCGTCGGTCGATTCCTTCGGCATGAACGACCATTTCAGCCCGGTCGGGAAGCCGGCGCCACCGCGGCCGCGCAGGCCCGACGCCTTCATCTCGTTGATGATCCAGTCACGGCCCTTATCGATAATATTCTTCGTACCATCCCAGGCGCCGCGGCGCCGCGCGCCCTCGAGCCCCCAGTCGTGGAGGCCGTAGAGGTTCTTGAAGATGCGGTCCTTGTCCTCGAGCATTTCAGTGCTTTCCGATCAACGGTTGGCTTGCTTGTAGGCAAGCCCGGCGGCGCAGACGGCGAAGGTCAGCGCCCAGAGCAGACTGGATTCCAGCGACGCGTTCATTACGAAGCGCTGAAGCAGGAAAATGAACGTGGCCGCCACCGCGGCATGCATGGCGATGAAGCCCCATTTCTTCATGGCGACGCCCCTCCCCGCTCCGGGTCTCGCGAGATCACCCATCAGGTGGTCTCCTTCAGCGTGGTCGGCCCGCCGATCGGCGCCGAGAACTGGCGGCCGTTCTGCGGACCGGGCTTGGGCGGATTGCCCGAAGCAAAGCCGTCGAGCACTTTGCCAAAGCTCTCCTTGGTCAGGTCCTCATAGGTGTCCTTGCCGATCAAGACCATCGGCGCGTTCACGCAGGCCCCAAGGCACTCCACCTCTTCCCAACTGAAATTGCCGTCCTTGGAGAGATGGAAGGGATCGTGATGGATCCGGCTCTCGCAGACGTGGATCAGATCCTCCGCGCCGCGCAGCCGGCACGGCGTGGTGCCGCAGACCTGGACGTGGGCCTTCTTGCCGACGGGGGCGAGCTGGAACATCGTGTAGAAGGTCGCGACCTCGAGCACGCGGATATAGGGCATGTCGAGCATGTCGGCGACGACGCGGATCGCGGCTTCCGAGACCCAGCCCTCGTGCTGTTCCTGCGCGCGCCAGAGGATCGCGATCACGGCCGAAGCCTGGCGTCCGGCCGGATATTTCGCGATCTGCTGCTTGGCGAACGCAAGGTTTTCCTCCGTGAACGCAAAGCTCGCGGGCTGGACTTCCTTCGGTGCTAGTCGGCGGACGGACATCTGTTCAATCTCTCACTGCAGGCGGCGCGCGGTTTTCGCATTCAAGGCATTGATCCTGTCCTGCCAGAATGCGCTTGCGGTGCCGAAAACGTTGTAGCCGACGTGGGTCGAGACCTTGATGCGATCGAGGATCGACAGCTCGGTCACGGTCTCCATCCGGTTGCTGCGCGGATCGAACACGATCAGCTTCAGCGGAGTCTGTTCGAGGATGAAGCGCGACACCGCGTGGGTCGGATCGCTGCCGTGCTCCTCGCACATGATGACGCTGTCGGCCTGAAGCAGCCGGGCGCCGCCCTTGATAGCCTCGATCTCGACGCCTTCGACGTCGAGCTTGATCAGGTATTTGCCGCTTGGAGCGACCTTGCCGTCATCGATCAGGTTATCGAGCGCAATGACCGGTACTTCCTCGCCCACCGAACTATCGCCGGCGATGCTGAAAGCCTCGTGCTTGGTGCCGGACAGCCGCGCACTGCCGCGGGCCGCGCCGATCGCACATTTCAGGGTCTCGAAACGGTTGCCGTTGACGCGCGCGTTGTTGGCAAGCTTCGGATAGTTCTGCCCCGACGGCTCGATCGCGATCGCCTTGTGGGCGCCGAACGGCTTGCTCGAGACCAGCACCGACCAGTAGCCGTAATTGGCGCCGCAATCGAGCAGCGTGTAGTCGACGTCGAGGGAGTCCACGAACAACAGCTCGAGCTCGTCCTCGTAATTGTAGGAGCGGTTGAGCAGCTTGCTCCAATAGCCGTCGCCATAGGGAAATTCGAACACGGCGTCGGGGTTGAGCTTGATCGCGATGTTGCGCTCGGGCAGTGTTTTCCGCAGCAGGTTGGCGCAGGCGATGTAGCCCATATGCGAGAAGTGCGACGAGATCTTCGATCCCGTCATGAGCGCCAAGGCAGCCGTCCGCTCCCACAGGTTGGCCCCTTCAAGGGCCCCCGAGGCACGGTCAAACTGGATCGGCGCCTGCGCCATCACCGATCGACCTCTCCGAACACGATGTCGAGCGAGCCGAGGATCGCCGAGACGTCGGCGAGCAGGTGGCCGCGGCAGATGTGATCCATCGCCTGAAGATGCGCAAAGCCGGGCGCGCGGATCTTGCACTTGTAGGGCTTGTTGCTGCCGTCGGAGACGAGATAGACGCCGAATTCGCCCTTCGGCGCCTCGACCGCGGCATAGACCTCGCCGGCCGGGACGCGGACGCCTTCGGTGTAGAGCTTGAAGTGATGGATCAGCGCTTCCATCGAGCGCTTCATCTCGCCGCGGCGCGGCGGCGCGATCTTGTTGTCCTCGACGACGACGGGGCCCTGCCCGTCCGGCGCCTTCAGCTTCTGGAGGCACTGCTTCATGATGCGCACGGACTGGCGCATCTCTTCCATGCGGATCAGATAGCGGTCATAGCAGTCGCCGTTCTTGCCGATCGGGATGTCGAAATCCATTTCGGCGTAGCACTCATAGGGCTGCGACTTGCGCAGGTCCCAGGCCGCGCCCGAGCCGCGCACCATCACGCCCGAAAAACCCCATTCCCAAGCTTGCTTCAGCGGCACCACGCCGATGTCGACGTTGCGCTGCTTGAAGATGCGGTTGCCGGTGAGCAGCCGGTCGAGATCGTCGACCACTTTCAGGAACGGATCGCACCAAGCCTCGATATCGTCGACCAGCTTCTGCGGCAGATCCTGGTGCACGCCGCCGACGCGGAAGAAGGCCGCATGCATGCGGCTGCCCGAGGCGCGCTCGTAGAACACCATCAGCTTCTCGCGCTCTTCAAAGCCCCACAGCGGCGGGGTGAGCGCGCCGACGTCCATCGCTTGCGTGGTGACGTTGAGCAGATGCGAGAGGATGCGGCCGATCTCGCAATAGAGCACGCGGATCAGCTGCGCACGGCGCGGCACCTCGATACCGAGCAGCTTTTCGGCGGCGAGGCAGAAGGCATGCTCCTGATTCATCGGCGCGACGTAGTCGAGCCGGTCGAAATACGGGATCGCCTGGAGGTAGGTCTTCTGCTCGATCAGCTTCTCGGTGCCGCGGTGAAGCAGGCCGATATGCGGGTCGACGCGCTCCACCACTTCTCCGTCCAGCTCGAGCACCAGGCGCAACACGCCGTGTGCCGCCGGATGCTGCGGCCCGAAATTGATGGTGAAATTGCGGAGTTCTTGCGGTTGCTGGTTCATGCTCAGCTCTTCGGCCCCGCTTTTTCATCGCCTGGAAGGACCGGATAGTCGCCCCCCTCCCACGGCGAGAGGAAATCGAACTTGCGGAACTCCTGGTTGAGCCGCACCGGCTCGTAAACCACCCGCTTCTCCTGGTCGTCGTAGCGAACCTCGACGAAGCCGGTGAGCGGAAAGTCCTTGCGCAGCGGATGGCCTTCGAAACCGTAATCGGTCAAGAGGCGGCGCATGTCGGGATGGCCGACGAAGATCACGCCATAGAGGTCGTAGGCCTCGCGTTCGAACCAGTCGGCGCCGGGAAACACCTCGATCAGCGACGGCACCTGCGTGGTTTCGTCGGCCTGGGCCCTGAGCCGGATCCGCGTGTTCAGCGCCGGTGACAGGAAGTGATAGACCACGTCGAAACGCTTCTCGCGGTCGGGATAGTCCACCGCCGTGATGTCGGTGAAGTTGATGAAGCGGCAATTCGGATCGTCGCGCAGGTACTTGACCACCTCGACGATCTTGCTGACCTCGACATCAACCGTGAGCTGGTTGAAGGCGACCGAGTGACCGGTGGCGGCGCCTGGCAGCGCGCTAACGATCGTTTGCCCAAGGGCGTCGAGCTTGCCATCGTCCATGACGTAAAACCTTAGCGTTCGATGGTGCCGGTGCGCCGGATCTTCTTCTGAAGCAGCAGCACGCCGTAGAGCAGCGCTTCCGCGGTGGGCGGACAGCCCGGCACGTAGATGTCGATCGGCACGATGCGGTCGCAGCCGCGCACGACCGAGTAGGAATAGTGGTAGTAGCCGCCGCCATTGGCGCAGGAGCCCATCGAGATGACGTAGCGCGGCTCGGGCATCTGGTCGTAGACCTTGCGCAGCGCCGGG
Source organism: Bradyrhizobium hipponense (assembly GCF_008123965.1). Lineage (GTDB taxonomy): Bacteria > Pseudomonadota > Alphaproteobacteria > Rhizobiales > Xanthobacteraceae > Bradyrhizobium > Bradyrhizobium hipponense. The sequence goes on from NZ_VSTH01000132.1 coordinate 25,815, forward strand.
GCCATCTTGTTGGTCAAGGTGCCGGCAACGATCATCACGTCGGACTGCCGCGGCGAAGCGCGCGGGGCGAAGCCGAAGCGCTCGATGTCGTAGCGCGGCATCGAAACCTGCATCATCTCGACAGCGCAGCAGGCAAGACCGAAGGTCATCCACATCAGCGAGCCGGTGCGCGCCCAGGTGATGAGATCGTCGGTCGCAGCCACGAAGAAGCCCTTGTCGGACAGTTCGTGATTGACCTCGAGGAAGAACGGATCATTGGCCCCGACCGGCTTGCCGGTCGAAGGATCCAGGATGCCCTTGGCGACCGGTGCGACGATCGGACCGGCGGACGGTGCAAGGTTCAATCCCATTCGAGCGCGCCTTTCTTCCATTCATAAGCGAACCCGACCGTCAGCACGGCGAGGAACACGACCATGGACCAGAAGCCGGTCGCGCCAAGCTTGCCGAACGCCACCGCCCAGGGAAACAGGAACGCCACCTCGAGGTCGAAGATGATGAAGAGGATGGCGACCAGATAGAAGCGGACGTCGAACTTCATCCGGGCGTCGTCGAAGGCGTTGAAACCGCACTCATACGCCGACAGTTTTTCCGGGTCCGGCTGCTGGAACGCGACGACGAAGGGCGCGATCAGCAGCACCAGGCCGATGATAGCAGCTACCCCTATAAAGACGACGAGTGGAAGGTAGTTCTGTAGAATGCCGCTCATTGACGAGCCCTTTTTCCCGCAGCCTCGGGACAGCCACGGATTCGTCGGATTTGGAATTATTCTGAGCCTTAGCGCAGTGCACCAATGGGCGCAAGACACGCTCTTTTTAGGCCCTTTACCGCCCCCAGAACGGTAGAAATCCCGGAATCACCCCACGCTGGTATGGAGCAGATTGCCGAAGCCAGCAAGTGTGGCCGCAGTTTTGCAAGGTGGCAGTCCTGAGATTGCGACGCACAGGTCCCGGCAACTACTTGCCGTGGAGCGTCTGCCCAAACTGCTCGGGTTTTTGGGTGCGGCGGCGCACCCAAACCCAGGCGATGAACACCACGGGGGCTCCCACCGTCACCCAGGCGACATATTGGCCAATCGCGCCCCAAAGCAATGCCGCCAGGAGACCTGTGATGGTCGCGCACGCGAACAGCATAGGTGCCGCAAAGACACGTATCCACAGGCGCGAGCGACCCCGGGAGCCATGCATCACGACGGAACCGAGGCCCTTTTGGCGAATGCGTCGGTCCGAGCCGGTGCCCGTTTCCGCCGCCGGGCCAGCCAGAGATAGAGGCCGCTGCCGATCACGACAATCGTGAGCATATCGAGCGCGGCCCAGATCAGCTTCAGCGGCATGCCGCCATAGTCGCCGAAATGCAGCGGCTGGGAGATCAGCAGCGCCTGGAGATAGACCGGCAGCGCCCGGCTGTCGGCGATCTCCCCGGTCTCGCCGTCGAGCAGCACCGGCTTCAGCAGCCGCGACGTCAGCGCCGTGTCGCCGCGCATGAACGCGGCGAAGTGGTGCGAGGAGGTGAACGGCGTGCCCGGAAACGCGATGAAGGCGACCTCCATGCTGGGCGCCGCCGTTTTGGCGCGCGCAACGACGTCGTCGAGCGAGGCGAGACGCGAGGGCGGCGGCTTGCCGGCATAGGGCGCGACCATGCTGGCGAGCTCAGTCGCTTTCCACTGGTTCAGCATCAACTCGGCCCAGGTGTTGACGACACCGGTCAGCCCGACCACCAGGGCCCAGGCCACGGTCACCACGCCGATCAGATTGTGCCAGTCGAGCCAGACCACGCGGCGCGAGGCGCGGTCGCGGATGGCGGCAAAGCGCAGCCGGCGGGTGAACGGCCAATACAGCAGCACGCCGGAGACGATGGCGACGGCGAACAGCAGCCCCATTGCGCCGAGAAACAGTTTTCCGGCCTGGCCGGCAAACATGTCGGTGTGCAGCTTGAGCACGATCAGCATCGGCCCGATGCCGACCGGCCCGAGCAGCTTGGCCGAGACCGCATCGAAGGCGCGCACGGAGGTGTTGTCCGGCAGCCCGTCGACGGCACTGTTGGTGAAGGCCGTCACGATCCCGGGCTCGTCCTTGTCCCAGGAGATATACTGCAGCACCCGGCCGGGATCGGCGGCGAGCGCGGCATCGGCGACTTGCTGGGTTGTCGCACGCGCCGCGCTCGCATGAGCTTCGGGCTGGGGGGCATAGCCCAGGAGCTCATCGATCTCGTGATGGAAGACCAGCGGCAGGCCGGTCAGGCAGAGCAGCAACAGGAACACGGTCGAGATCAGGCTGGTCCAGGTATGGACCACGGACCAGAGTCTGACCGTTCGCGCTTTCACGATGGCGCTCCCTCGGTTGTCCTCACCATTTGTAGGAGACGCTGGCGGTGACGCGCCGGCGGTCGCCGTAGAAGCAGGACGTGGCCGAGGCGCAACTCGCGACGTAGATCTTGTCGGTCAGATTGATCACGTTGATGGCCGTGCGCCAGTTCTGCCATTCGTAATGGAGCGCGAGATCGCCGAGCACCACCGACGGAACCTCGAGCGTGTTGGCGGGGTCCGCCCAGGACGAGCCGATGTAGCGCACGCCGCCACCGAAACCGAAGCCTTCGAGCGGTCCGTCTTTGAAGGTGTAGTCGGCCCAGCCCGAGACCAGAAGCTCAGGCGTGTTGGTCGGCGTCTTGCCAACCAGCGCCGGATCGAGATCCCTACTGTTGAAGAGATGATAGGCCGTGAAGGAGCCGATCAGCTTCAGCTCCCTTGTGGCATTGGCCACCGCTTCGAGCTCGATGCCGCGCGAGGTCACCTCGCCAGTCTGATTCTGCAACAAAGGAACGCTGCCCGGCAATGTCGTCGCGACATTTTGACGGACCAGATCGAAGGCCGAGACCGTGAAATAGCCGTCGAACCCCTTTGGCGCGACCTTCACGCCGATCTCGGCCTGCTTGCCGGTCTCCGGCAGAAACAACTGGTTCTGGGCATTGAGGCCGATAACCGGATTGTAGCTGGTCGCGTAGGACACGTAGGGCGCGATGCCGTTGTCGAAATTATAGATCAGCCCAGCACGGCCGCTGAACCGGCTGTCGTCGTGACTGGCGACCACGGCCCCCGTGTCACGGGCATCCTGCGTCGTCTCGACCCAATCATTTCGGCCGCTCAGCACCAGCGTGAAGTTGCCGAGCTTCATCTGATCCTGAAGATAAGTGCCGGCCTGCTTCTGCGTGATGAGGAAGTTGCGGAAAGGCGCGCTCGGTAACGGAACCTCGGCTCCCCCATAGGCGGGATTGAAGACGTTGATTGCGGGCACGCCGAACCCGAAAGCTTGGTAGTCGTCAATCTGGTACCCCCTCAGGTCGACCCCGAACAGCGTCGTGTGCCTGACCGGGCCGGTGTTGAAGCGATACTCAAGCTGGTTGTCGAGATTGGCCTGGTTGGCGGTGTTCTTCGCATACCAATTGTACCGGTTGAGGGTAGCCGTGTTGATGTCGGCCCAATCGTTGCCGACATAGCCGCGGTAGGTAATGTCGACATGCGCAAACCGCGCGTTCTGGCGGAAGGTCAGGTCGTCGGTGAGATTGCGCTCGAATTGGTAGCCGAGCATCTCCTGCTCGCGCGTGAATTTGTCAACGCTGGGATCGCCCGCAAAAAAGCTGGTCGGGATCTTGCCGAATGGAGCATTGGTCACCGTGCCCTGATAAGGCAGGAAGTTGATGCCGCGGGTGTCCTGCTTCGAGGCCGACGCCAGCACCGTGAACGTCGTGTCGGCATCCGGCTTCCAGGTGACCGACGGCGCGATGAAGTAGTTGTTGTCGGGCGTGAAGTTGACCTGCGTGCCGCCATTCTGGACCTGTCCGACCACGCGGGCGAACAGCTTGCCGTTCTCAGGGCTCGTCGCGACTGGTCCGCCGAAATCGAAGCTGACATAGGCATTGCCGAAATTATTGACGCCGGTCTCGACGTAACGGATCGGCTCGGCCGGGGGCAGCTTGCTGATGACGTTGACGATGCCGCTCGGGCTCGATCCGCCATAGAGCACGGCCGAGGGACCGCGCAGCACCTCGACCCGCTCCATGTTGGGCGTCTGTAGCTTCCAGCTCGCATAGGACGTGTAGAACAGTTGCATCCCATCGAGAAACAGTCCGATGTCCTCGGACTTGAATCCGCGGATCAGCCACCAGTCGTTGCGGGTGTCGGTGCCAAACGTTCCGGCACGCACGCCGGCAGTGTAGCGCAGGACTTCGTCGAGCTTGTTCGGTTTCTGGTCGCGGATCTGCTCGGCTCCGATCACCGACACCGCCTGCGGCGTCTCCATGATCGGCGTGTTGGTCTTGGTACCCGACGAGCTGCGGCCTGCGACGTAGCCGTTCACGGGGCCGCGCGGTGTCTCGACGAAGCCGACGTTGCGCTGCGGCTGCGGCTTCTGGCTGTTGGCACTCTGCGGCGACCGCTGGGCGCGGCGCGGCGTGCTCATGGCTGCGCGGCGGCGTTGTTCCGGCGCGGCGACTGTCACTGGCGGCAGATTCTGCGCGCCGCCTTGCGCGGACGATTGTGCGAAAGATGCTTGCGGCATCAATACCCAAGCGGATGCGGTCGCCAATACGGCTGACCGCAGCATTCCAAGACTGTTCAACGCGCCACCCCGAAACTTACGTCGTTCATGCGTCATGCGTTCAGTCCCATGACGACATGCGCTTAAGGTGACGCTTAGGTGAGGAAGCGCGATTTCCCTAATTGAAAACTTCTTAGAACGAGTCTTAGAAACGCTCCAAGATTTCCAAGTATTGCCGTGAAATCAGCGTGAAACTTTTTCGGCTTCGAGCATCTCGGCCGCGATCGTCGTGAGCTGATCAAGCTGTCGCAGCAGCGTTTGGAGCTCGGCTTCGCTCAGATGTTCCAGCAGACGCCGATTGCGCTCCTGCGCGCCGGCGACGATTGCATCATGCGCGGCAAGGCCGGCCGGAGTCAGCGAGACCAGCACTTCGCGGCTGTCTTTCGGGTTGGCCGATTTCGCGATCAGCTTGCGCGACACAAGTTCCGCCAGCGCGCGACTGATCTGACCCTTGTCCTGACCGACGGCTTCGGCGAGCCGCGCCACGCTCATCGGCGGTCGCCGGCCGAGCGAGGCGACCAGGCCGAACTCGACCGAGGACAATCCGGCGAGGCGCTTGTAACGCAGGATGGCGCCGCGCTTGAGCAAATTGGCCAGCACCATCACCCGTGACGACAGCATCACGGTGATCGGCGCCGGCGGATCGTTCTCGTCCGTCCCGGGCGACGACCCGCCCCTGCTCGGTGTCTGGCTCATGGTCCCACCTCTGCCAAGAAAGCCATGTCCTGCCAAGCCCGCGCGGAAGATCCCAACGACGCGCTGAAGGGCAGCTATGGCGCGGATGCCGTGCGTTATTCCCTGCTCTCGGCGGCGGTCACGACCACGCTCGGCGCCCTGCTGTTCGTCTGCGCCGCCCGGTCCATCCGCACCGATATCGGCCGGGCCGCCGCCTGAGACGGCCCGGTGAAACCAGCCAGATGAAACCATTTTGCGGAACCCGCGAAACCATCCGGAAACAGACAGTCCTTAAGACAAGAGCCAACAGACGACGGCAAAGCCCGTCGGGAGGCTCAGATGAACCACTCAATTCATTCGGCTGATCGTGGGACCCACATGAAGATCGTGGTGGTGGCGCTTGTGGCCGGCATCGCAGTGGCCGGCTTCGGGATCGCCGCCCGCACCAACGCCGATTACAGTCAGACCGCCCAGTCGACCCATGTGATCAAGGCCGGTAAGCCGGTGGTGGTCACCAGCGCAGGGACGTCGGATATCCGCTAACGGGCCCATTCCGGGAAAGTCCGATGGCCGCCTCCGGGCGGCCTTTTCGTTTTCCCGAGCAATACTTAGCCGAGGCGCGCAGGCGAAGCGCAACGTCCTTGACTTCACCAAGCCCCGCCTTTAAGTCCCCCCTCGTTCCGCGCGCTTTCAGCGAACCACGCGGGAGTAGCTCAGTTGGTTAGAGCGCCGGCCTGTCACGCCGGAGGTCGCGGGTTCGAGCCCCGTCTCTCGCGCCATTTTGGCAATCCCTTCATAGCCTTAGCACGAACTTCTCGACGCCTTTCGCATCCGCTAGGCCGTTGACGGCGTCTGGCCGCATCCGGGGCGTAGTCAGCCTCCGCCCGAATCGTCTACGCCTGCCGGGGTTTTTGCAGGTTTCCCTCACATTGTTCGACTTTTCCGGGGATGCCCTGCCGTTGGATCATCGAGGAAGGCCAGACAGCATGGCGAAGAAGGCAGCCGCTCCCGTCACCATCACCCTCAGGCACCTCGCCGCGGATATTGCCGAAAGCCAGGACCTGTCGAAGAAGCACGCCGAGGCCGTGCTGACCGATATGGTCGACCTGATTGCAAAACACTTGAAGAAGGGCGACCGCGTCCGCATCGTCGGCCTCGGCATCCTCCAGGTCCGCAAGCGCGCCGCCCGCACCGGCCGCAATCCCGCCACCGGCGAGCCCATCCACATCAAGGCCAGCAAGAAGGTCTCGTTCCGCCCGGTCAAGGAGCTCAAGGAGGCGATCTAGCCGCTTACGCTTCGTTAAGGCTGATCCAGGCGTCGTGCCCCGCATCAACGCAGCCCACGGAATGACGCTTTTCTGGTATATCGCGTGGCTTCCCTCAGGCCCGGCGGTTTGACCAGAAATGTCCTCCCTCACCTTTTCGCATACCGTGACCGAGCGCTTCCTGCGCTACGTCACCATCGACACCCAGTCCGATCCGGAATCCCCGGCCTCGCCCTCGACCGAGAAACAGAAAGACCTCGGCCGGGTGCTCGCCGCCGAGCTGAAAGAGATGGGCGTCGCGGATGCCCATCTCGACGACTACGGCTACGTCTATGGAACGATCCCGGCCAACACTGACAAGAAGGTGCCGGTGATCTGCTTCTGCTCGCACATGGACACCTCACCCGACTGCTCGGGCAAGGACGTCAAGCCGCAAATGGTCAAGAACTATCGCGGCGGCGACATCACCCTGCCGGGCGATCCCAGCCAGGTGATCCGCTTCGCCGAGCACCACGCGCTGAAGAACCAGATCGGCAACGACATCATCACGACCGACGGCACCACGCTGCTAGGTGCCGACAACAAGGCCGGCGTCGCCGAGATCATGGATGCCGCGCACTTCTTCATCAACAATCCGCAAGTGAAGCACGGCACCATCAAGATCCTGTTCACGCCCGACGAGGAGATCGGGCGCGGCGTCGACAATGTCGACCTGAAGAAGCTCGGCGCCGATTTCGGCTATACCATGGACGGCGAGAGCGCCGGCTGCGTCGAGGACGAGACGTTCTCGGCCGACGGCGCCACCATCACCATCAACGGCGTCAGCGCCCATCCCGGCTATGCCAAGGGCAAGATGGAGCACGCCATCAAGATCGCAGCCGCGATCGTCGAGCGCCTGCCCAAGGAAGGCTGCTCGCCCGAGACAACGTCAGGCAAGCAGGGTTTTCTGCATCCGATCGGCATCGACGGCGCGCTGGAACAGGCGACGCTGTCCTTCATCGTGCGCGACTTCACCGAGGAAGGGTTGAAGGAGAAGGAGATCCTGCTCGAGGGCATCGTCAAGGATGTGATGAAGGATTATCCGCGCTCGACCTACAAGTTCGAGGTCAAGGAGCAGTACCGCAACATGAAGCAGGTGATCGACCGTCACCCGCACATTCTCGAATACGCCATCGAGGCGATCCGCCGTGCCGGCCTGCGCCCAATGCGCACCGCGATCCGCGGCGGCACTGACGGTTCGCGCCTGTCCTTCATGGGCCTGCCCTGCCCCAACATCTTTGCGGGGGAGCACGCCTTCCACTCACGCCTCGAATGGGTCAGCCGGCAGGACATGGAGAAGGCGGTGCAGACCATCGTGCACCTCGCCATGATCTGGGAGGAAAAGGCGTAGCGCTCGCGCGCATGCAAGACGCGAAGCGACATCAAGTTCCCCACACGTAACAATGTTGCGGGTCGACACTGTTGCGGCCGCCATGCTACCGCAGCCGGACCGGGAACCAGAGCGATACCGTGACCGCGATCCGCCGAGCCAATCGATCCAGCCACCTGCGCAACTGGCGCGGGCTGCTCGCTGTGCTGATCGCGGCGGTCTATTTGCTGACGGGCGTGCTGCACGGGCTGCACGGGCTGCACGACATCGGCGTCACCACGCCCGCCGGCGGCTCGGAGATCGCCGCGGTGCTCGACAGCTCGGGCCACGCTGACGACAAAGCGCTCGGCGGCCATCATTGCCATGGCTGCTTCTCGGTGACGGTGGAGCAGCCGGCGCCGTCTGCCGCATCGAGCGAGCTTGTGTCCGCTTCAGTCCCGCAATGCGCGACCCGGCTCGTGGGCATCGTCCCCGATACCGACTCCCCGCCTCCCAAACATATTGCCTGAACGGATTGGTCGGGCGCTCGCGCCCACTAGGTTCATCCTTCACAGGTCGTTTTATGTTTTGCAGGGGAATGGCTGCGCGCCTGGCGTGCGCGGCGGCGTGTCTGATTGCCGGGCTGGCGCTTGCACCGTCGCACGCCCAGACTTTGACGATGCGGAGCGCGCTGTCGCGGGCGCTGGCCGCGAGCCCGCGCCTGACCGCGGCCGAGCGCGATGTCGGCGTTGCCACGGGGCAGCGCATCCAGGCGGGCGCACTACTCAATCCGGAGCTGTCCTATGAACAGGACAACTCTCTCGGCTCCGGCATCTACCGCGGCACCAAATCGGCCGAGACCGCGCTCCAGATCAGCCAGGCGTTCGAGCTGTTCGGCAAGCGCGAGGCGCGGATCGCCGCAGGCGAGGCCGGACTCGAGGTCGCGGCAATCCAGCGCAAGGCCGTCAGGCTCGAGCTGCTCTCCGAGACCGCGATCGCCTTCCTCGGCGTGCTCGGAGCGCAGCGACGCATCCAGATCCTCGACGAGCAAATAGTCGCCATCGACCGCCTGACGCCGCTGCTGCGGCGCCGCGTCGAGGCCGGCGCCTCCTCGCCGGCCGAAACCGGCCGCGCCGAGGTGGCGTCCGCTCTGGTGAAAGCCGATCGCGAGCGCTTCAAGGCGACGCTTGCCAGTGCCCGGCGCGAGCTTGCCGTGCTGATGGGCGATCCGACACCGAAATTCGCCGAGGTCTCCGGCCGCCTCGACACCACGGGGCGACCGCCGTCGTTCCAGTCCGTGGTCGCCGCCATCGATGCCAATCCGCAGCTGGCGCGCTGGACCGCCGTTTATGCCCAGCGCAATGCCGAGCTGCTGCTGGCGCGGCTCAAGCCTTATCCTGACGTCCGGATTGCCGCCGGCTGGCGCCACTTCAACGAGACCAATGACGATGCGGTGCGCCTCACCGTTTCGGTGCCGATTCCCGTGTTCGACCAGAACCAGGGCAACATCCTCTCGGCGCAAGACAGCCTGGCCAAGACCAAGGCCGAGCGCGAGGCCAACCGCAACACGCTGGTCGTGATCGCCGGCCGCGCCTACGACTCGATCCAGGGCTCGCTGCGCGAACTCGCCGTGCTGCGCGAGACCGCGATCCCGAAGGCACAGGAGGCGGCCGAGGCGATCTCGCAGGGCTACGGCCAGGGCCGATTCACCCTGCTCGAAGTGCTGGACGCCCAGGCCAGCGTCGCGCAGGCGCGGCTGCGCGAGCAGGAGGCGCTGCAGAATTTCCACGCGGGCGTTGCCACCATCGAGGGCCTGGTCGGCAATCCGTTCTCGTTCGCCCGAGAGGGCGCACGATGAAGACATCCTCGACCATCCTCGTGGGAATCGTCACGGCCGCGCTCGGCGCCTACGGCTATGCGATGCTGGCGCCGGCCCGCGTTGCGCCATCCGAACATGCCGCAGACAACAAGCCGGAGAAGCCGAACGACCATGTCGAGCAGGACGAGCACGGCGCCGATCGCATCCGCATCTCCGACGTCAAGCTTGCCGCCGCGGGCGTGATGCTGGCGGAGGCCGCCAGCGCCACGCTGACCGACACGCTCGCCTTCAACGGCATTCTGCGCGCCAACCAGGAAGCCGTGGTGCAAGTGACGCCGCGCTTTCCCGGCGTCGTCAAATCGATCCTGAAGCGGATCGGCGACAAGGTCGGCAAGGACGATTTGCTGGCTTCCATCGAGAGCAACCAGAGCCTCACGATCTACGAGCTCAAGGCGCCGATCGGCGGCACCATCATCGAGCGGCAGGTCTCGCTCGGCGAATATGCCTCCGAGCAGAAGCCGGCCTTCGTCGTCGCCGATCTCTCCAGTATCTGGGTCGACCTCTCGATCTATCGCCAGGACCTCAGGCGGGTTCGCCTTGGCGACCAGGTGCTGATCGATCCCGACGACGGCCGCGGCGAAATCCCGGGCACGATCTCCTATATGGCCCCGATCGGCGCGAGCGAGACCCAGACCGCGCTCGCCCGCGTCGTGCTGCCCAACCCGGATGGCCGGCTGCGTCCCGGCCTGTTCGTCACGGCGCGGCTGATCCTGGCCGCCCGCGACGTCGCCGTTGCCGTCCGCAAGAGCGCGATCCAAACGCTGGAGAACAGGACCATCGTGTTCGTCCGCGAGGACGGCGACAAGATCGAGGCGCGTCAGGTCGAGCTCGGCGATTCCGACCCGAAATTCGTGGAGGTCCGTGCAGGGTTATCGGCCGGCGAGCGCTACGTCGCCGAGAACAGTTTTGTGGTCAAGGCCGAGATGGGCAAGGGAGACGCCGATCATGATTGATCGCGTCCTCGCCGCGTCCATTCGTCAACGATGGCTCGTTGTCCTCTTCGCGCTCGCAGCCGGCGCCTTCGGCGCCTGGAATTTCACGCGCCTGCCGATCGACGCCGTACCCGACGTCACCAACGTCCAGGTCCAGATCAACACCCGCGCACCCGGCCTGTCGCCGCTCGAAGCCGAGCAGCGCATCACCTTCCCAATCGAGACTGCGATGGGAGGCTTGCCGAAGCTCGACTACACGCGCTCGATCTCGCGCTATGGCCTGAGCCAGGTCACCGTCGTGTTCCAGGACGGCACCGACATCTATTTCGCGCGCCAGCTCGTCAATGAACGTATCCAGCAAGCCCGCGACCAGTTGCCTTCCGGCACCGAGGTCGCGATGGGGCCGATCTCGACCGGCCTCGGCGAAATCTACGTCTATTCCGTCGAAACCCAGCCCGGCGCGAAATCGGCGACCGGCGCCGATTTCACCCCGACCGAACTGCGGACCATCCAGGACTGGATCATCAAGCCGCAGCTCCGCACCATCCCCGGCGTGATCGAGGTCAATTCGATCGGCGGCTATGAGCGGCAATTCCACGTGCTGCCGATCCCCGGCCGGCTGATGGCCTATCGCCTCGGCTTCCGCGACATCATGACGGCGCTTGCGGCCAACAACGCCAATGTCGGCGCCGGCTATATCGAGCGCAACGGCGAGCAATATCTAGTCCGCGCCCCCGGCCAGGTCGCCAATATTCAGGAAATCAAGGACATCGTGATCGGCTCGCGCGGCGGCATCCCGGTGCGCGTCCGCGATGTCGCAGAGGTGCAGGAAGGCCAGGACCTGCGCACGGGCGCGGCGTCGGCGAACGGCAAGGAGACCGTGCTCGGCACCGCCATGCTGCTGATCGGCGAGAATAGCCGCAGCGTGGCCCAGCGCGTGGCCGCAAGGCTCAAGGAGATCACGAAATCGCTCCCCGAGGGCGTGATTGCGCGCGCGGTCTACGACCGCACGCATCTGGTCGAAGCCACCATCCAGACTGTCGAGAAGAATCTGGTCGAGGGCGCAGCGCTGGTGATCGCGGTGCTGTTCCTGATCCTCGGCAACCTCCGCGCCGCGCTGATCACCGCCTGTGTCATTCCCCTCTCCATGCTGTTCACGATCAGCGGCATGGTCGAAAGCAAGGTCAGCGCCAATCTGATGAGCCTGGGGGCGATCGATTTCGGCATCATCGTCGACGGCGCCGTCATCATCGTCGAGAACTGCCTGCGGCTACTCGCCGCCGAGCAGCACCGCCGCGGGCGCCTGCTCTCGCTGGAAGAGCGGATGCACACCATTCGCGAGGGCGCCAGCGAGGTCATCAAGCCGAGCCTGTTCGGCACGCTGATCATCGCCGTGGTCTATCTGCCGGTGCTGACGCTGACGGGGACCGAGGGCAAGATGTTCACGCCGATGGCGCTCACCGTGCTGATGGCACTCGGCGGCGCAGCGCTGCTATCGATCACGTTCGTTCCAGCCGCCATCGCGATCCTCGTCACCGGCAGGGTCTCGGAGACGGAGAACATCTTCATGCGCGCGGCCAAGCGGCTCTACGTTCCCTTGCTCGACCGTGCCATCAGCAACCGCGGCAGCGTCGCACTTGGCGCCGTCCTGATCGTCGCCGGGAGCCTGTTCGCCGCGACGCGCATGGGCGGCGAGTTCATCCCGAGCCTCGACGAAGGCGACATCACCGTGGAAACCATCCGGATTCCCGGCACCAGCCTCAGCCAGAGCGTCGACATGCAACTTCGGCTGGAGAAGACAATCAAGCAGGTCCCGGAGGTGGCGACCATCTTCTCCAAGGTCGGAACCGCCGAGATCGCCAACGACCCGATGCCGCCGAACGTGGCCGACACCTATGTCACGCTGAAGCCGCGCGAGGAATGGCCCGATCCAGCGAAGCCGAAGGATGAAGTGGTCGCCGAAGTCGAGCGTGCCGCCAACACCCTGCCCGGCACGGCCTATGGCATGACCCAGCCGATCCAGATGCGGTTCAACGAGCTCATCGCGGGCATCCGGAGCGATGTAGGCGTCAAGATTTTCGGCGATGACCTCGACGTGCTCGCGGGCATCGCCCAGCAGGTCCACGGCGTGGTTCGCGGCATCGAAGGCGCCGCTGACGTCAAGACGGAGCAGATTGCCGGCCTGCCGATCCTCACGGTGAAGCTCGACCGCCAGGCGCTGTCGCGTTACGGCCTAAGCGTCGGCGAGGTGCAAAACCTCGTCGAGATCGCAATCGGGGGAAAACCGGTCGGAAAACTGTTCGAGGGCGATCGCCGCTTCGACATCGTGGTGCGCCTGCCGGAAAGCCTGCGCGCCAACCCCGATGCAATCAAGTCGATACCGATCCCGCTGCCGCCGGGCGAGGACACGGCGGCCGTCACCAAGACCGCATGGGCGGGGACCGCGAATACAGGGCTGCGCTACGTCCCATTGTCCTCCGTCGCGGCGATCGAGATCGCCCCCGGCCCCAATCAGATCAGCCGCGAGAACGGCAAGCGCCGCGTGGTGGTGATGGCCAACGTCCGCGGACGCGACCTGCGCTCCTTCGTCGCCGAGGCCCAGGAAACTGTCGCAGAGAAGGTCAAGCTGCCGCCGGGCTACTGGATCGGCTGGGGCGGGCAGTTCGAGCAACTGGTCTCCGCGACCAAGCGGCTCACAATCGTCGTGCCGGTGGCACTGCTGCTGGTGTTCCTGCTGCTGTTCATGAGCATGGGATCGGTGGCCGATGCGCTGCTGGTGTTCTCCGGCGTGCCGCTGGCGCTGACCGGCGGTGTCGCAGCGCTGTTGCTGCGCGGCATCCCGTTGTCGATCAGCGCCGGCGTCGGCTTCATCGCGCTGTCAGGGGTTGCCGTGCTCAACGGGCTCGTCATCATCGCCTTCATCGAGCGGCTGCGCAGCGAGGGCCGACCCATTGCGGAGGCCGTGCGCGAAGGTGCGCTGACGCGCCTGCGCCCGGTCCTGATGACCGCGCTGGTCGCCTCCCTCGGCTTCGTGCCGATGGCGCTCGCCACCGGCGCCGGCGCCGAGGTGCAGCGGCCGCTGGCCACCGTGGTGATCGGTGGCATCATCTCCTCGACCGTGCTGACGCTGCTGGTGCTGCCGGCGCTCTATATGCTGTTCCGGCGTGACGGAGCGAGCGAAACGCCTACAATGGCGCCTGATTTGGCGACCTCGGGGGAGCGATAGATTTGGGCGGGCACGACCATCACGGTCACCACCACGATGATCACCGCGGCCACGCGCACGGTCATGATCACGGCCGCAGCCATGTACATGGTCTTGGTCATGCGCATGTCCACGCGCCCGCCAATTTCGGCAAGGCGTTTGCGATCGGCATTTCGCTCAACACCGCGCTGGTCGTGGCCGAGGCGGTCTACGGCTATATCGGCAACTCCACCGCGCTGCTGGCCGATGCCGGCCATAACCTTTCCGACGTGCTCGGCCTGGTCGTGGCCTGGGGCGCATCGATCGCGGCCCGGCGCGCGCCGAGCGGCCGCTTCACCTATGGCCTGCGCGCCTCGACCATCCTGGCGGCGCTTGCGAACGCGGTGTTCCTGCTGGTCGCCACGGGCGCGATCGGCTGGGAGGCGATTTTGCGCCTGCGCGAGCCGGAGCCGGTCGCGGGCGTCACCGTGATGGTGGTCGCCGGCATCGGCATCCTCGTCAACGGATTCACCGCGATGCTGTTCGCGCGCGGACGCAAGGACGACATCAACATCGAGGGCGCCTACCTGCACATGGCAGCCGACGCCGCGGTCTCGCTCGGCGTCGTGGTCTCGGCGGCGCTGATCATCTGGACCGGATGGCTCTGGCTCGATCCCGTCACCAGCCTCGTGATCTGCGCCACCATCCTCTGGAGCACGACCAGCCTGCTGCGCGGCTCCATCGCCATGTCGATGGCGGCAGCGCCGAAGGGCACCGACCTCGAGGCGATCAAAGCGTTTCTGCTGGCACGGCCCGGAGTCGCCGGGATCCACGATCTCCACGTCTGGCCGATCTCGACTACCGAGACCGCGCTGACCTGCCATCTCGTCGTGCCCGCCGGCACCACTGGCGACGCGTTCCTGATGGAGACCGCGCAACTGCTGAAAGCATCGTTCCGCATCGGCCACACCACGCTTCAGGTCGAGACGCATCCCGACAGCGGCTGCGCGCTGGCGCCGGATGATGTGGTGTGAGGGGCGCTCACTTGCAGCCCCAATTTGGTGTCGTCCCGGACAAGCGCGCCCAAAGCGCGCGTAGATCCGGGATCCATAGCCACAGGGAGTGGTTTGGCGAAGACTCGGAGTTGCCAGCTTCGCACCACAACCACTCCCTGTGGTTATGGGTCCCGGCCTTCGCCGGGACGACACCGAATGTGTGGCGCCAGATTACGGCCTACGGTCGCCCGAACACGCCTCCCTACGCCGCCTTCGCCGTCACGATCCAGATCGCGCCCTGCAACGCAACGCTCTGCCCCTTCAGGAACGGAGCGAGCGCCTCGCGGATCGAGGCTTTTGCGGCTTCATAGGTCTCCGGCGGATGGCCCTGGAGGGCGCGGCTGGCGGGGCCGATCTGAAGCGAGCCGTCCACGGCGGCATCCAGTCCGCCGCCAATCGCAACGTCCATGGCGAGATTGTGCGGCTCCATCGCCACGTCGACGAAGCCAGCGCCTTTCAGGATCTGCATCACGCGCTCTTCCGCGGCGAAGGCGAACGGGCCCGGCTCCTCCGGCCCGACCGGCGGCATCTTCGGCACGTGCTTGTAGACCGCCATCAGCGGCGTCATCATCCACGGGTTTTCCTTTGGCTCGCGCCAGCAGGCAAACGCCAGCCGTCCCGACGGTTTCAGCGCGCGATGCAGATTGGTGAAGGACGCAATCGGATCGGCGAAAAACATCACGCCGAAGCGCGACGCCAGCAGGTCGAAGCTGGCCGGCTCGAACGGATAAACCGTCGCATCCGCCAGCACGAAATCGAGCGGCAGACTTTTCGGCGCCAGCGCGCGCGCCTGCGACAGCATCGGGTCGGAGACGTCGAGGCCAAGCGCAAAACCGTTCGGCGCCACCGCTTTCGCGAACGCGACGGTCGTAGCACCCGAGCCGCAGCCGACATCGACCACGCGCTCGCCCGGCTTCGGCTTGGCGCGGCTGATCAAGACATCCGCGATCGGTCCGAGCAGCGTCTCCTGCACCGCATGACGATCGGCCCAGCGCTGCCCGCTTGGCCCGTTCCAGTAGGCGATCTGGTCGGCATTCGGTTCGTGGCCGGTAGCGCTGCCCATTATTCCTCTCCAATATTGTCAAGACGACATGTCGTGTGACTGCATCCCGCCCGGTTCATCGCATCGACTTCAGAGCAAGGCCGGCAGATGAGGGAACATCACCAGAGCCGCCGCGGCGCGTGCGCATTGCAGCCGCATTGGTTTCACCGAACGGCCACATCAGAATCAGACGCCAACCAGATTTGGTCGATAGTTTTCCCATTCCTCAAACCGGAAAGGAAAGGCATGACCATGCGCAGCTTCACGGCATCCGTCATCGTTGCAGCTCTCTCCCTCGGAACGCCGGCTCTGGTGCAGGCACAGCGAGCACCTTCGCAACCCGGCGCCGAGTCTCAGTCCGATCAGTCCAAGACAGTGATACGGAGCATAGAGGTCGTCGATGTCAAGGAATTGCAGCCGGCAGTGCGCGCCAAAGTCGATGAAATCGTGGCGCATACAAGCGACGAAGACATACAGACGCTTCGGAAGTCTATCGACGCCACGCCGCAGGCAGCCTCTGTCCTCAAGGCCAAGGGCTTGAATTCGTCGCAAGTCGTCGCGATCAACATCGCCGACGGCGTCCTGACGATGTTCACCAAGACCGCCTGAGACCAGGCGGGAAGGCTCGTCGAAATGCTGCGGCGGCGGGGGCACGATCGTCGCCTCCTGGTCGCGAAGGGCGTCGAGAATGATTCTGATCCGATGACGGATTTACACTGCAAGAAATGCCCTGCAGCGGGATCTGCTGCGGGGTTTCTCGTGCGACGCCAGCGGTCAAATGCTCACAGCATTGGCCAAGGGTCCGCTGCCAAAATTCCGTCGGAAACCTGCCCCGCGCCCAATTGCCTGGGGCCGAACTACGACGCGTACGGCCCCTTGCTCCAACACCCGCCGCGGGGCTAAAGAGACGCTGTGGGGCGGTTAGCTCAGCTGGTTAGAGCATCTCGTTTACACCGAGAGGGTCCGCGGTTCGAATCCGTGACCGCCCACCAGCCTTCGCTCGCTTCGCGAGCTACGGCTCGGCAAGCCACACGAAGCGGGCGAAGGCGCGCCGAAGTCGTATAGGCGAAGGCGGGCTCCTCAATATGAGCAGTGTCTCTACAAGCCCGGCTCAATCCTGCGGCCGGCCCGGCAGCAGCGGCACCGCATCGATCCACACAGCGGCCGACTGGCACCAGATCTGGCGGCTCGGCCGCAACGCGTCGCGCTGGCGGATGCTGCCCCAGCGGATGCCCCAATCGTCGGCCTGGTCGCCCTCGCCGCTGGTGAACAGTGGGGAACCGCAGTCGGCGCAGAAGTGCTGGAGGCGCATGCGGCCGTTGTCGCCGCGCTTGCCGTAGATCTTTGGCTTGCCGCCCGTAAGCCGGATTGCGGCACCGGAACAGACCGCCGTGACGCGGAACGGCGATCCGGTCAGGGTCTGGCAATCGGTGCAATGGCAGACCGAGACGGCCTCCGGATCGATCTCGGCCTCATAGGTGATCTGGCCGCAATGGCATTGCCCGTCGATCTGCATCACCATGTCCTCCAGAGAACGGCTCCCACAACAAAAAAACGGCGCCCGAAGGCGCCGTTTTATCATCTTATGGAGCTTAGTGAGCGGTCAGGCCGCCGGCGGCTTCGTCACCGTCCGGCTTCACCGTCACCTTGGTGTCCTCTTCCCAGACGATCGGCACCGGCTTCTTCACCAATGCCTTGGCGACGACGTCATCCAGCCGCGAGACCGGAATGATCTCCATGCCGCCCTTGATCGCATCGGAAATCTCCGTGAGATCCTTGGCGTTGTCCTCGGGGATCAGCACCGTCTTGATGCCGCCGCGGGCAGCGGCGAGCAGCTTCTCCTTCAGGCCGCCGATCGGCAGCACGCGGCCGCGCAGCGTGATCTCGCCGGTCATCGCGACATCATGGCGGACCGGGATGCCGGTCATGACCGAGATGATCGCGGTGGCCATTGCCACGCCCGCCGACGGACCGTCCTTCGGCGTCGCACCTTCCGGCACGTGCACGTGGATGTCGCGCCGGTCGAACAGCGGAGGCTCGATACCGTAGACGATCGCGCGCGAACGGACGTAGGACGCCGCCGCCGAGATCGATTCCTTCATCACGTCACGCAGATTGCCCGTGACCGTCATCTTGCCCTTGCCCGGCATCATGACGCCTTCGATCGTCAGCAGCTCGCCGCCGACGTCGGTCCAGGCAAGACCGGTGACGATGCCGACCTGCGGCTCGCTCTCGATCTCGCCGAAGCGGTACTTCGGCACACCCAGAAACTCTTCGAGAGACTTCTCGGTGACCTTGACCGACTTCTTCTTGGAGATCATCAGCTCCTTCACCGCCTTGCGGGCGAGTGTCGAAAGCTCACGCTCCAAATTGCGCACGCCCGCTTCGCGGGTGTAGCGCCGGATCAGAAGCAGCAGCGCCTCGTCGTCGATCGAGAACTCCTTGGAGTCCAGGCCGTGCTTGGACACCGCGTTCGGGATCAGGTGCTTGCGCGCGATCTCGACCTTCTCGTTCTCGGTGTAGCCCGCGATCCGGATGATCTCCATGCGGTCCATCAGCGGCCCCGGAATATTGAGCGTATTCGCGGTCGTGATGAACATCACGTTGGACAGATCGTAGTCGACCTCGAGATAATGGTCGTTGAAGGTCGCGTTCTGCTCGGGGTCGAGGACCTCAAGCAGTGCCGAGGACGGATCGCCGCGGAAGTCGGCGCCCATCTTGTCGATCTCGTCCAGCAGGAACAGCGGATTTGACGACTTCGCCTTGCGCATCGACTGGATGATCTTGCCGGGCATGGAGCCGATATAGGTGCGGCGGTGGCCGCGGATCTCGGCCTCGTCACGCACGCCGCCGAGCGAGACGCGCACGAACTCGCGGCCCGTCGCCTTCGCGATCGACTTGCCGAGCGATGTCTTGCCGACGCCGGGAGGCCCGACGAGGCACAGGATCGGTCCGGTCAGCTTGTTGGCGCGTGTCTGCACCGCCAGATACTCGACAATGCGGTCTTTGACCTTCTCAAGCCCATAGTGATCCGCATCCAGAACCGCCTGTGCGGCTTCCAGATCCTTCTTCACCTTGGACTTCTTGTTCCACGGGATCGACAGCAGCCAATCCAGATAGTTGCGCACGACGGTCGCTTCCGCGGACATCGGCGACATCTGGCGCAGCTTCTTCAATTCGTGCTGCGCCTTCTCGCGCGCTTCCTTGGAGAGCTTGGTCTTGGAGATCTTCTCTTCAAGATCAGCGAGCTCATCGCGGCCTTCGTCGTCGCCGAGCTCCTTCTGGATCGCCTTCATCTGCTCGTTGAGATAGTACTCGCGCTGGGTCTTCTCCATCTGGCGCTTGACGCGCGAGCGGATGCGCTTCTCGACCTGGAGCACCGAGATCTCGCTCTCCATCAGGCCCAGCACCTTCTCCAGGCGCTGCGTGACCGACAGCGTCTCCAGGATGCCCTGGCGATCCGCGATCTTGACGGCGAGATGCGAGGCGACCGTATCGGCGAGCTTGGCGAAATCGGTGATCGCCTGCACGACGCCGACGACTTCGGCCGAGATCTTCTTGTTGAGCTTCACATAGCTCTCGAAGTCGGACACCACCGAGCGCGCCATGGCCTCGGCCTCGACCGACTTCGCATCGGTGTCGGCGAGCGCAATCGCAGTCGCTTCGTAATAGTCCGCGCGATCGGTATACTTCTGCACGCGCGCACGCTCGAGCCCTTCGACCAGCACCTTCACGGTGCCGTCGGGGAGCTTCAAGAGCTGGAGCACGCTGGCAAGCGTACCGGTCTCGTAAATGGCATCGGGCGCCGGATCATCGTCGGACGCGTTCTTCTGCGTCGCGAGCATGATCAGCGCATCGTTCTTCATCACCTCTTCGAGCGCACGGATCGACTTCTCACGGCCGACGAAGAGCGGCACGATCATGTGCGGGAAGACGACGATATCGCGCAGCGGCAACACAGGATAAGCGTGCGTTTCGCCATGGACGATGGTTGGCCTGGGTTTTGGATTGGTCATGGCCTTTTCCTTTTGCTTTGCCCCCTTGCACGCAGCCCGCCATGCTCATGCGCAACCGCCACAAGGTGCCGAGGTGATCGGCAAAACCGGTCGGTCCTTCGCAGGGTCGGACCGGGCTCTGCCGGATCGGAACTGAGGCGAATCTTGAAGAAAATTCTTACTCGCCGCCGACATTAGGTGGCTATCGACCCGGGGGGTGTCAAGTCATCGAAAGACGCACGCCATCAGGCGCTTACGCACGCGGACAAGCGACGCAACACCGGCTGCGGAGATACGTTCCGCAGCCGTCATTTCTGACAGGACGATTAGAGCTCCCAGCGCCCTCGGTTTAGGCGCTGGCGTTCTCGACGGCGCGATCAGAGCGATCGGCGTAGATGTAGAGCGGACGGGCCGTGCCTTCCACGACTTCTCGCGAAATCACGACTTCTTCCACACCTTCCAGGCCCGGCAGGTCGAACATAGTCTCGAGCAGGATCGCCTCGAGGATCGAACGCAGGCCACGCGCGCCGGTCTTGCGCTCGATCGCCCTACGGGCAACCGCGCCAAGCGCCTCGTCGGCGAAGGTCAGCTCGATGTTCTCCATCTCGAACAGCCGCTGGTACTGTTTCACCAGCGCGTTCTTCGGCTCGACCAGGATCTTCTTGAGCGACGTCTCGTCGAGATCCTCCAGCGTCGCCACCACCGGCAGACGGCCGACGAACTCGGGGATCAGGCCGTACTTCAGGAGATCCTCGGGCTCGACGTGACGGAAGATCTCGCCGGTACGGCGGTCTTCCGGCGCCAGCACCTGGGCAGCGAAACCGATCGAGGTGGAACGTCCGCGCGCCGAGATGATCTTCTCAAGCCCGGAGAACGCACCGCCGCAGATGAAGAGGATATTGGTGGTATCCACCTGCAGGAACTCCTGCTGAGGATGCTTGCGGCCGCCCTGCGGCGGGACCGAAGCCACCGTGCCTTCCATGATCTTCAACAGCGCCTGCTGCACGCCCTCACCCGACACGTCACGCGTGATCGACGGGTTGTCGGATTTGCGGCTGATCTTGTCGATTTCGTCGATGTAGACGATCCCGCGCTGGGCGCGCTCGACATTGTAGTCGGCGGCCTGGAGCAGCTTCAGGATGATGTTCTCGACGTCCTCGCCGACGTAGCCGGCTTCGGTCAGCGTCGTCGCATCGGCCATCGTGAACGGCACATCCAGGATGCGGGCGAGCGTCTGCGCGAGCAGCGTCTTGCCCGAGCCGGTCGGACCGATCAGCAGGATGTTCGACTTCGCGAGTTCGACGTCGTTGTGCTTGGTCTGGTGGTTGAGGCGCTTGTAGTGATTGTGCACTGCGACCGAGAGGACCTTCTTCGCATGGCTCTGGCCGATCACGTAATCGTCCAGCACCTTGCAGATTTCCTTCGGCGTCGGAATGCCGTCGCGCGACTTGACCAGCGAGGATTTGTTTTCCTCGCGGATGATGTCCATGCACAGCTCGACGCATTCGTCGCAAATGAAGACCGTGGGACCCGCGATCAGTTTGCGGACTTCGTGCTGGCTCTTGCCGCAGAACGAGCAATACAGCGTGTTCTTGGAGTCGCTCGTGCCGACCTTACTCATTCATGTCTCCGTCCGCGGTTCGATCCCGTCCGCTCGATCGCTCTATTCCGGCACGACAGCCGGTACAGACCATCAAATAGAGCAAATTCCGTACCAAAAAAGACCCTATGCGCAACATCCCGTGCGAATCACGGTCACTCGATTCTCCGCGATCATAGCCGCTCAATCGTAGCCAACCATGCTGTCACCCGACTATCAAGAATTCGCTAATCGGGGAGCCGCTGGCTACCCGTGACAATACCGTGATTTCACGTCTTGGCACGGGCCAAGTGATCGAAATCACCCCGGCGTTGCTGGATTGCCACGAAAAACAAGCACGAAAGCGGAACTTTCCGCCTGCCGCGGGGCGCAAAGGCGCTCTTTTGCGCCCGTGCGAAGTGTGCCGTTAACGCCAACGGCGCTCCGACGATCCCGCAATCCCAACACGTATTCCAAGGATCTTCCAAGGATCGATATTGCAGCCCCGACAGTGTTACGGGGCCTTCGTGCCCGCCGGCTCCTCGGCGCGCTTGTCGATGACCTTGTCGACCAGGCCGAACTCCTTGGCGTCGGACGCGGTGAGGAACTTGTCGCGTTCCAGCGCATCCTCGATCGCCTTGTAGGTCTGGCCGGTGTGTTTCACGTAGATCTCGTTGAGCCGCTTCTTCAGGTTCAGGATTTCCTGGGCGTGCAGCATGATGTCGGTGGCCTGGCCCTGGAAACCGCCGGAGGGCTGATGCACCATGATACGCGCGTTCGGCAGCGAGAAGCGCATGTCCTTCTCGCCGGCGGCGAGCAGCAGCGAGCCCATCGAGGCGGCCTGGCCCGTGCACAACGTCGAGACCGGGGGGCGGATGAACTGGATGGTGTCGTAGATCGCAAGGCCCGACGTCACCACGCCGCCCGGCGAGTTGATGTACATCGAGATTTCCTTCTTCGGATTTTCCGCCTCAAGGAACAGGAGCTGCGCGACCACCAGCGTCGACATGCCGTCCTCGACCGGCCCGGTCAGGAAAATGATGCGCTCCTTCAAAAGGCGCGAGAAAATGTCGTAGGCGCGCTCGCCACGGTTGGTCTGCTCGACCACCATGGGCACGAGGTTCATGTAGGTTTCAACCGGATCGCGCATGAGTCACCTAGGTTTTTCGGACGCGGACGTCGCCACTCTTGGCTGCCAGTTTCCTGGCTGGATTTGCCTGAAGGCCGACGGACATCCCGTGATGCAGGAACTTTGGTAGAGGGTAAGCCACAGATATAGCCCAATTCGCGCCAGACAAGTGCGGAGCGCATTAAGGCTTAATCGTCGCGGCAGTTGAAGCTGATTCGCGCAAAGAGGCCCAGCCGGCCACCTGGCTAGTTGGGCCTGTTACGCAGATCATCCTTAACAGAAGGCGTTCTCAACGCCCTCAGGCGGCGGTCTTTTCCGCTTCGTCGTCCTTGTAAAGGTCCTCGCGCGAGACCTTCTTCTCGGTCACGTTGGCGAGTTCGAGGATGAAGTCGACGACCTTGTCCTCATAGATCGGTGCACGAAGCTGGGCCAACGCTTGGGCGTTGCTGCGGTAATAATCCCAGACTTCCTTCTCGCGGCCCGGCATCGAGCGCGCCCGCTCGATCACGGCGCGACCGACCTCGTCGTCGGTCACGGTGATCTTGTTCTTCTCGCCGATCTCCGACAGCACCAGGCCGAGCCGCACGCGGCGGTCGGCGATCTTGCGGTACTCTTCCTTGGCGGCATCTTCAGTGGTGTCCTCGTCGGCAAAGGTCTTGCCGGCGGAGTCCATCTCGGCCTTGACCGAGTTCCACATCAGATTGAACTCTTCGTCGACGAGCGAGGGCGGCGCCTCGAAGCGATGCGCCTCGTCGAGCTTATCGAGCAGCGCGCGCTTGACGCGCTGGCGCGTCGCGGTCGCGAACTCCGCAACCAGCCGCTCGCGCGCAGCTTCCTTGAGCTTGTCGAGCGATTCCAGGCCGAGCGCCTTGGCGAACTCGTCGTCGATCGCGATGTCCTGCGGCGCCTCGATCAGCGTCGCGGTGGTCTCGAACTCGGCCGGCTGGCCGGCCAGCTTGTCGTTCATGTAGTTCTTCGGGAACGCGACCTTCAGCGTGCGGGTCTCGCCCGCGCCGATTCCGGTCAGCTGCTCCTCGAAGCCGGGAATGAAGGTGTTGGAGCCGATCGCGACCTGGATGCCCTCGCCGGCGCCGCCCTCGAAGGCCTCGCCGTTGATGGTGCCCTTGAAGCTGATGGTGACGCGGTCGCCGGATTCGGCCTTCGCGCCCTCGGCCTTCGCGGCGTAGCCGCGGTTCGAATCGGCGATGCGCTTGATCGCCTCGTCGACATCCGTGTCGGAGACTTCAGCAACCGGCTTCTCGACCTGGAACGACTTGAAGTCGGCGAGCGCGATCGCCGGCACCACTTCGATCGCGACGGTGTAGGTCAGGTCGGACTTGCCCGACAGCAGCTCCTCCACCTCGGCCTGCTCGGTCGGCATCGTGATCTTCGGCTCGGTTGCGAGGCGGAAGCCGCGCTCGGAGAAGAGCTGCGTGTTAGTGTCGCGGATGGTCTGGTCGATGGTCTCGGCCATCACCGAACGGCCATAGACCTTCTTCAGGTGATTGACCGGCACCTTGCCGGGACGGAAGCCGTTGAGGCGAACCTTGTCCTTGAGATCGACGAGCTTGGCGCCGGCCTTGGCGTCAAGATCAGACGCCGGAACGCTGATCTTGAATTCGTGCTTCAAACCTTCCGAGACGGTTTCTGTGACCTGCATGGCGTCCAATCTTCTTCTCGTTCGGTCCCGGCACGTTGCGCGCCCGGACGCTGTCATCAATCGATCCAGCGCGCGAGGCCAATGCCCCTGCGCTAGTGGGTTCATCGGACCTGGCTCCTTGCGGAAAAACATCCGCGAGGAACAGCCCCCTTCAGTAATCCGTGCAAACGCTGAAAGCGCTTGGTGCGGGCGGAGGGACTCGAACCCCCACAACTTTCGTCACTGGAACCTAAATCCAGCGCGTCTACCAGTTCCGCCACGCCCGCGAGAATTTGCATCAAGACCGGCCGCGATGCCGAGGGCGGCGGGCTTATAGCATGAGCCTGCCCGTTCGCAGCAAAAAAATGGCCGTGTCGACACCCACCTCAACTAGGCATGGCGGCTGGACTTATCCAGCGCAGCATGGTCCGGATCGTCGCATGAAAACGCCGATTTTTGCCCCCTCCCGACGCGAGGTTGTGGCCGGCCTTGGGGCGTCGGCCGCGGGGATGATTGTCGGCGGGGCAGGCCCGTCCGTCACCGCCCAGCTCGCCCTCCAGGCCCGCCTCGCGAGTCTGGTTCTGATGCCGGCTCAGCCGCCTACACCAATCTGGGAGCTGGCTGCCGTAAGCCATATCGGGAACGTCCATCTCAAGCGCGGCGACGGCTGCGAGCTGGTGTTTCGGAACGACCTGCCAGTACCGCTTGGTCCAGTCTGGTACGGCCTTAACGGCGCGGCCGCGGCCGACCCGCTGCGGGGGCGCGCGCCCACCCCGCCAGACACGACTGAAACATCAATTATTTCAATACCAAGCGCAGGAACCTTGCTGGTTGACTTTCGCCTCTTCGAGGACGGTCTGACAGCGCCCGGCCGCCCGCTTTCGATCATCGCCGAGGAGACGAGCCGCCCGGCCGTCGACCGTGACGAGGTGCTGTTGATCGAGGAATGGCGCCTGCGGCCGGATGGGACCGCGCTTCCCCCGGGCCGCGACCCGAAGGACACTCAGCCGCTCTATACAATCAACGGGCAAACTTCATTCGAACTCTCAACCGCAGCCAACGAGCGGCTGCGGCTGCGCTTTATCAACGGCTCCCAACGTACTGTCCTGGCGATCAAATTGGAAAACCACGACGTCCGCGTAGTGGCCATGGACGGACAGCCGGCCGAGCCGTTCCCGGCTCGCAGCGGCGCTGTGGTGCTGGCCCCCGGCGCGCGTGTCGACGCATTTGTGGATACGGCCACATCGGCCCCGTTCCTGCTGCACGACGGCAAGGAGGCGCGCCAGGTCGGGAGCCTCACAATCTCCGGCAGACGGGAGCGGCGCGTCCCGCTGTCTGATCCACAGCCCCTCCCGTCGAACGGCCTCCCTGACCAACTCGACCTTAAAGGCGCCCTGCGGTTCGATGTCGCGCTCGGCGCATCCGAGGCCGGTTGGACGCGGCCTGCAAGCTTCTCCACCGCGTCCACCCCCGCCTTTCGCGCCAAGGCCGGCCGCACCGTCGTGCTGGCACTCAAGAACCCCGGGGCGGTCACCACTGTCTTCCGCCTCCACGGGCAGCACTTCCGTCTGCTCGACCGGCTCGACGATGGCTGGAAGCCTTACTGGCTCGACACGCTCGCAATCGAGCCCGGCCAAACCCAGCGCATCGCGTTCGCCGCGACCTCACCCGGACGATGGCTGATCGAATCCGTCGTGACCGACTGGGCGGCGCCGCTGCTGGTGCGCTGGTATGCGGTGGAGTGAGCGCTCAGTACTCCACCCCGAGCGCACCATAAATCCGCCGGTGCACTGCCGGCAGCGTCTCGGTCAGGTCTTCCGCGATCAGTCCCGGGCCCGCTTCGCTCGCCGCCTCGCCGTGCATCCAGACGCCGATGCTGGCGGCCTCGAACGCCGGCACGCCTTGCGCCAGCAGCCCTGCGATGATGCCCGAGAGCACGTCACCGGCGCCCGCGGTAGCGAGCCAGGGCGGCGCGTTGGCGGCGATGGTGGCGCGACCGTCGGGCGCGGCGATCGTCGTGTCCGGGCCCTTCAGCAGCACGACAGCACCGGAGCGCTCGGCCGCGGCGCGCACCCGCTCAAGCTTGGAGCGGTGCGGATATTTGTTGCTGAGATCGGAGAACAGCCGCGGAAACTCGCCCTCATGCGGTGTCAGCACCACCGCATTGTCCTGCGAGGACTTGATCGCTTCAAACAATCGCTCGGGATTTGCGGCAAAGCTCGTCAGCGCATCCGCATCGAGCACCAGACGCCGCTGCGCCGTGAGCGCGGTGTGGACGAAATCGCAGGTGCGATCGCCGATGCCCGCACCGGGGCCGATCATGCAGGTGTTGTAACGCTTGTCACTGAGGAGCTCGCCGAACTCGACCGCGGTATCGACGGGGCGGACCATGACTGCCGTGAGCGCGGCTGCATTGATGGCGAGCGCATCGCGTGGGCTCGCCAGCGTCACCAGCCCTGCGCCGGCGCGCAAGGCCCCGCGGGCGGCGAGCCGCGCCGCGCCGGTGGCGGCGGCGTCGCCCGAGACTGCCAGGACGTGGCCCCGCGCAAATTTGTGGCCGTCGATGCGGGGCACCGGAAAAGCTGCGCCCCAGAAATCCGGATCGTTTTCGAAGATCTGCGGCCTGATCTCGTCCAGCACCTGCGCGTCGATGCCGATATCGGCGACACGCACGGCACCGCAATGCACCCGGCCCGGCAGCAGCAGATGCGCCGGCTTCTTGCGGAAGAAGGTGACGGTCTCGGCGGCGTTCACCGCCACGCCCATCACGGCCGCGCTGGTGCCGTTGATGCCGCTCGGCAGGTCGACGGCGAGCACCGGCGCGCCGTTGGCGTTGATCGCTTCGATCATCTCGTGCGCCTCGCCGCCAACGGCGCGGCTCAGGCCCGCGCCGAACAGGGCATCGACGATCAGCGCCGGCCTGCCGATCGCCTGCGGATTGAACGGGAGCACCGGGTGCTTCCAGCCGCGCGCGGCGGAAGCCGCATCCCCCTGAAGCTGATCGCGCTCGCACATCAGGATCACCGAGACCTCGCGCCCCTGGGCGGCAAGCTCGGCAGCCGCGACAAAACCGTCGCCGCCATTGTTGCCGGGGCCGGCCACGATCAGGATCGGCCCCTCCTCCACCAGCGCATTGGCGGCTTCGGCGACCGCCTGGCCGGCGCTCAGCATCAGCTTGAAGCCGGGCGTGCCGGCCGCAATGCTGAGCTGGTCGGCTCGCTGCATTTCAGCGTTGGTCAAAACTTCCATGCCACTTCCCTGGTACAAACGCCTCTTCAACAGGCATCTTCCGTGCCGATCCCATACATGGGAATAGATGCCTGCACACACATTGATCGTTTGCCTATTTCGTAGTCTTCGGTATTTTGAGCCGGTCGGCTCCACCTATTAGAGATGCTCGTTAAAAGGCTGATAACGCTCCAACAATCAGGGGATTTGCAACTTGGCATAGACCCTGCTTTCGAGGAAGCCGCTTCGGTTCGTCGTGCTCACTGGCATATATATGGTGTGGCCGGCCGCTGCCGGGTTGGTCAGGCATCCCGGCACAGCGAAGACAAGCTCGTGCGTGAGAAAAGCGCATCCTGACGAAGACGTTGCTATTTGTTCGAAAGGCCGGGAGGCGCGCAGTGAAGAAAATCGAAGCCATCATCAAGCCGTTCAAGCTCGACGAGGTGAAGGAAGCGCTTCAGGAAGTCGGCCTTCAGGGCATCACCGTGACGGAGGCCAAGGGTTTCGGCCGCCAGAAAGGTCACGCCGAGCTCTATCGCGGCGCAGAATACATCGTCGACTTCCTGCCCAAGGTGAAGATCGAGATCGTGATCGGCGACGATTTGGTCGAGCGTGCGATCGACGCAATCCGCCGCGCCGCGCAGACCGGACGCATCGGCGATGGCAAGATTTTCGTCTCCAATATCGAGGAGGCGATCCGCATCCGGACCGGCGAATCCGGGCTGGACGCTATCTGAGCCGGGTGCTATCCCGCATTTTGCGACACTCTGACAAGAAATAAGGCTGCTTCGGCGGCCTGAATTCGTTTGTGCGGTCGCGCAAAACTCGCCGAAAGCGAGAATAATTTTGCTCATCTGGAAACCGACCCGCAGAGCCAAAAGGGGTATGCATGAAGACCGCCAAAGACGTCCTGAAATCGATCAAGGACAACGACGTCAAATACGTCGACCTGCGCTTCACCGATCCGCGCGGCAAGTGGCAGCACGTGACGTTCGACGTCAGCATGATCGATGACGATATTTTCGCCGAAGGGACGATGTTCGACGGCTCCTCGATCGCCGGCTGGAAGGCGATCAACGAGTCGGACATGTGCCTGATGCCCGATCCGGTGACCGCGACGATCGACCCGTTCTTCGCCGAGACCACCATGGTCATCACCTGCGACGTGCTCGAGCCGACAACTGGCGAGCCCTACAACCGCG
This sequence comes from Bradyrhizobium hipponense, assembly GCF_008123965.1. GTDB lineage: Bacteria > Pseudomonadota > Alphaproteobacteria > Rhizobiales > Xanthobacteraceae > Bradyrhizobium > Bradyrhizobium hipponense. The sequence continues at coordinate 54,556 of NZ_VSTH01000132.1, forward strand.
ACCCCCGCGGCATCGCCAAGAAGGCAGAAGCCATGGTGAAGTCGATGGGCGTGGGTGACACGGTCTTCGTCGGCCCCGAAGCCGAGTTCTTCGTGTTCGACGACGTGCGCTTCTCCTCGACCCCCTACAACACCGGTTTCAGGCTCGACTCTTCGGAGCTGCCGACCAACTCCGACACCGAATATGAAGGCGGCAATCTCGGCCACCGCGTCCGCACCAAGGGCGGCTACTTCCCGGTCCCGCCGCAGGACTCCGTGCAGGACATGCGCTCGGAAATGCTCGGCGCCATGGCCAAGATGGGCGTCAAGGTCGAGAAACATCACCACGAGGTCGCCTCCGCCCAGCACGAGCTCGGCATGAAGTTCGACACGCTGACGCTGATGGCCGACCACCTCCAGATCTACAAATACTGCATCCATCAGGTCGCGCACATCTACGGCAAGACCGCCACCTTCATGCCCAAGCCGGTCTATGGCGACAACGGTTCGGGCATGCACGTCCACCAGTCGATCTGGAAGGAGGGCAAGCCGGTGTTCGCCGGCAACAAATATGCCGACCTCTCGGAGACCTGCCTCAACTACATCGGCGGCATCATCAAGCATGCCAAGGCGATCAACGCCTTCACCAACCCGTCGACCAACTCCTACAAGCGTCTGGTCCCGGGCTATGAGGCCCCCGTGCTGCTCGCCTACTCCGCGCGCAACCGCTCGGCGTCCTGCCGCATCCCCTACACCGCTTCGCCGAAGGCCAAGCGTGTCGAGGTGCGCTTCCCCGATCCGCTCGCCAATCCCTATCTCGGCTTCGCCGCGATGCTGATGGCCGGCCTCGACGGCATCAAGAACAAGATCGATCCGGGTCCGGCGATGGACAAGGACCTCTACGACCTGCCGAAGGAAGAGCTGAAGCAGATCCCGACCGTGTGCGGCTCACTTCGCGAAGCGCTCGAAAACCTCGACAAGGACCGCGCCTTCCTCAAAGCCGGCGGCGTGTTCGATGACGACTTCATTGACAGCTACATCGAACTGAAGATGACGGAAGTCGAGCGCTTCGAGATGACCCCGCATCCGATCGAGTTCGACATGTACTATTCGGGCTGATCTGGCCCGACTGTATGCAACAAGCAAAAGGCGCTCCGCGAGGGGCGCCTTTTCGCTTTGAGGAGCATACGATGAGTAGAGCTCTTGCAAGGCCGCTCCTGCAATCTATGCGGCATCCAAACGGTATGGCCTGATCAAAAGCTCAGCAGGCACTTTCCAGGCTTCGCTGATCTTGAAGATCATCTCCACCGTCAGCGCACGCCTTCGGTTCAAAATCTCGGAGGCGCGCGAGCGGGAGCCCAGCAACTCAGCAAGCTCCGCCTGTGTATGCCCGCCCTCCTCAGTCAGATAGTTCAGCATGTCGATGGGATCGACGCGCGACGTATCGATCGGCCAATGTTCGTTCTCGTATTTTTCAACGAGCGTCGCGAGGATATCGAGCTTATCGCCGTCGTCGGTCCCAAGGTCGGCTCCCCAGAGCCGCTCGATCTCGGCGATCGCCGCATCATGATCGGCTTCGGTACGGATGGGGCGGATATCCATGATAGCTCCCTAGGGTTCAGACTCAATTG
>NZ_VSTH01000133.1 GCF_008123965.1 Bradyrhizobium hipponense
CCTCCAGGGGAGGGTAAGGGCCTCACTCCGCCAAATCATTCACCCGCTTCACCCAGGCGCGCACGTCAACGAGCACTTCTGGCAGCAGCGCTCTCACCTCCTGCACCGTCATCCCCGCCTTGATGCGGGGATCGTAGAGCAGGTTGAGGATGTACTGGTCGTAGACGTCGAAATAGCCCATCGAGACGTTGTCGTTGAACATGGTCCAGGGCACGCTCGTGGTATCATTGATCGGGCCGAGCGATTGCAGCAGCTCTTCATAGGCGCAGTCAAGGAAGACGAAGTCGCCATTGTCGACGGTGAGGATGACGTCGGAATGCTCGATCTCGAAATTGTCGTTCTTGCGGAAGCCGGAGAGGCATTGCGGATCGAGCGAGGTGCGGATCTCGCGGGCCTTCTCCGCGCCGTAGAAGCTGGAGATGGTGCGAAACAGGTCGCGGTCGCGCACCAGCTTGACCCGCAAATTCGCCGCCTCGCTGCTGTCGATCATGGCGATGTCGAGGTGCTGCACGCGCTTGCCTATGTCGGCCACGACCTTGGCGAGCTGAGCCTTGCGGTCGGCGCGGTCGCCATCGGCGAACACGCGCACCGGCCCGTCGAACTTGCGGATGCGGTCGACGCGGCCAGCGAGGTGGTATTCGGCGCCGAACGCCGTCTTCAGAAAGCCCTCGACGATCTCGCCGTCGGTAAAGCTCTTTTTCTCGGCGCGCTGGCGCGCCGCGATCGCGGGCAGTTCGCCCGCCACCGCAAGGGTAGCGGTGTCAGGCGCGACGATGAGCGCTGCGAGCGCCAGGAGGGCGATGCGAAGGCGAGGCGAAGGCGGATTCAATGCGCTCATCGTCGTGCGACGCTGCCGTATTCGCAAGCTGCGCACAAGACCGTAAATCACGCGCCCTGCGTGTTTCCGCCACTCATCTGCGCCAAAGAGTAACGGACGTCGTCATGAGTCCAGCAGGAGCCGCGGGCTCTCTCAACCTCTCCCGCTTGCGGGGGAGGTCGCGCCGAAGGCGCGGGTGGGGGCTTTCTCCGCTTTGGGAGTGTTCATTGTGGCGAGAGCCCTCTCCCCAACCCTCTCCCGCAAGCGGGAGAGGGAGCGCACCGTCTGCGTGGACGTAAGCGCACTCCCTTCGTTATCTTGCTAGTTGTTGAGCACGACCACCGTGGTACCGACCGAGACGCGGCCGTAGAGGTCGGCAACGTCTTCGTTGGTCATGCGGAAGCAGCCCGAGGAGACCGCTTGGCCGATCGTCTCCGGCTCGTTGGAGCCGTGGATGCGGTAGAGCGTCGAGCCGAGATACATGGCGCGCGCGCCGAGCGGATTCTCGATGCCGCCCTTCATGTGGCGCGGCAGGTCCGGCCGGCGGGCCAGCATCTGCGACGGCGGCGTCCAGTCCGGCCACTCCTTCTTGGCGGTGATCCGGTGCACCCCGCCCCAGCGGAAGCCGTCGCGGCCGACGCCGATGCCGTAGCGCAATGCCTGGCCGCCTCCCAGCACTAGGTAAAGCCGCCGTTCGGTGGTGTTCACCACGACGGTGCCCGGCGCGTAATTGGTAGGATACATCACGGTGGAGCGGGGAACCGGGCTCGCACCGCTGCCGAGATAGCCGGTGGAGCTCGTGCCCGTGAAGTCTATCATGCCCGCGGCGGATGCGGTGCCCGCGCCCGCCAGCAACAGCGCCATTGCGGCAATCGGCGCGGCAAAAAACCGGATCATTGTTTCCCCCAGCAAAAATTCAACGAACGCCACAGGCCATATTTGCGGGCATTTCGCAAGCCACGGCCCCGTGAGGGATGTCATCCCCGCGATCGGCGTTACCAAATCGGCAACCACGCCAATTGGTCGGAAAGCATTAGCCAAACCCACGCGTCGTCGCGCCCGGCAGGGCAGCAATGCCTGCTATTGCTTTGACGAGGGCCACGAACAATGATTGATCGAATGGATTGGTGGACATTGCCGGTTGCAGGAGCTGACGGATGAATGGTGCGGAAAGCCTGGTGCGGACCATGGTCAAGGGTGGGGTCGACGTCTGCTTCAGCAATCCCGGCACCTCCGAGATGCATTTTGTCGCAGCGCTCGACCGCGTGCCGGGGATGCGCTGCGTGCTCGGCCTGTTCGAAGGCGTGGTGACCGGCGCCGCCGACGGCTATTTCCGCATGAAGGGCACGCCGGCCTCGACCTTGCTGCATCTCGGCCCCGGCCTCGCCAATGGCCTCGCCAATCTGCACAACGCCAAGAAGGCGAATTCCGGCATCGTCAACATCGTCGGCCAGCATGCGGTCTACCACATCGGCTACAACGCGCCGCTGACCTCCGACATCGAGGGCCTGGCCCGGCCGATGTCGTCCTGGGTGCGCACCTCGCCGGATTCCAAATCGGTTGCGGCCGACGGCGCCGCGGCGATCGCCGCCGCTAGAAGCGCGCCGCCGCAGATCGCAACCCTGATCCTGCCCGCCGACACCGCCTGGAACGAGGCCGATGGCATCGCCGAGGTGCCGGCCGAGCAGCAGCGCGCGAGCTACTCGCCGCAGGCGGTCGAGCAGGCCGCCAAAATCCTGCACGGCGACGGTGAGGGCACGCTGCTGCTGATGACCGGCAGCGCGCTGAGCGAGCAGGGGCTGGCGCTGGCCGAACGCATCGCCGGCAAGACCGGCTGCACGGTGATGGGCCCGACCTTCCGTCCCAGGATGGCACGCGGCCGCGGCCGGTTCTCGATCGATCGGATTCACTACGTCATCGACAACGCGCTGCCGATGCTGGCGAAGTTCCGCCACATCGTGCTGGTCGAGTCCGATGATCCCGTGGCCTTCTTCGCCTATCCGAACAAGCCGAGTGTGCTACGGCCCGAAGGCTGCGACGTACATCGCATGACCTCCTGGGGCGAGAACTCGGTCGCAGCTCTGGAAGCCCTCGCCGGCGCGGTGAAGGCGAGCACCAGGGACGTCAAGCCACAGGCCTTGGAGGAATTGGTCAAGCCGACGGGCACGCTCAACTTCGCCTCGATCGCGCAGGCGATCGCCTGCGCGATTCCCGAGAACGCGATCATGGTCGACGAATCCCTGACCACCGGCCGCGGCTTTTTCCCGCCGACGGCGGCGGCCGCCCCGCACGACTGGCTCCAGAACATGGGCGGCTCGATCGGCTTCTCCACGCCGCTCTCGATCGGCGCTGCGATCGCCTGTCCCGACCGCAAGGTGATCTGCATGGTCGGCGACGGCAGCGCGATGTACACGATCCAGTCGCTGTGGACGCAGGCGCGCGAGAACCTCAACATCGTCACCATCGTGTTCGCCAACCGCATCTATCAGATCCTGCGCGGCGAGTTCGACAATGTCGGTGCCGGCGAGCCCGGCCAGCGCGCCAACGACATGCTGAAGCTCGACCGGCCGACGCTGGATTTCGTGGCGCTGGCGAAGGGCATGGGCGTGCCCGGCCGCGCCGTGACCAATGCGGACGAGCTCAACGAGGCACTGGCCGAAGCCGTCGCCGAGCCCGGTCCGCGGCTGATCGAAGTCCAGATGTAGGTCTCTCGACGAAACAGAGCGCCGAGGGCCCGGAGGCACGATGCAGACCGAGCTGAACAAGGTGATCGCGGCGCTCCGGGACTTCTACGCCCACGAAGGATTCCTGTTCGAAAAGGACATCGGCGAGCGAGCGATCACGCATCGCTTCGCCGTGTATCTCGAGAAGCAGTTCCCCGGCTGGGCGGTCGATTGCAATTACGACCGGCTCGGCGAGCGCACGCTGCATTTGCCGCACGGCACGATCATCTCCACCGACGATCATCTGGGAAAGTCGATCTATCCCGATGTCGTCGTGCATCAGCGCGAGATCCCGAACAATCTGCTTGCCATCGAAATCCGCAAGGCGAGCAATCACACCGCGCTCGACCACGACCAGCACAAGCTGAGGGCGCTCACGGATGCCCATGTCTGGTTCGCTTATTGGATCGGCGTGCTGCTGGTGCTGGACCAGCATAATGTGACGACATCGGAGGTCTATGTCGGCGGCATCGTCGAGCCACAGCTCTCGCGCTGGTTCGCAACGCGGCTGGAGGAGACCGGTCTCGGGGCCGCGCATTAAAGAGGGATGTGATGGGAAACAGGACGTAATGGGTCGAAGTCGAATCAAGTCGTTCGACAGCATCACTCTCTCCGTTCCCTCCCCCTTGTGGGCAGGGCAATCGCATTCAGCCCTTTCTCTGCGGCCTATCCTTCGAGACGCCCGCCTTTGGCGGGCCCTCAGGATGAGGACGGAGTGCGGGGCAGCAATTTCCACAGGCAAAGATGACGCTTAGCCTCATCCTGAGGAGACCGCAAAGCGGTCGTCTCGAAGGACGAGGCGCTCGCTCAGGCCACAAGAAGTCATATGCGATAACCCTCCCCCACAAACGGGGGAGGGAACGCACTTCCGCCGGGGCACTAGCCGAGTCTCATCTCATCAGTCTCTAGCGGCCTTCACACCGCTGACGGAGCGCGCAAAGTCAGTGCAGGCTGGGACCGCGGCCGAGCGCGTAGGCGACGAGATCCCTCAGCGCGAAGTTGGGGCCGGTCACCGGCGCCCAGTTAGGGTCGAGCGACAGCAGCGAGGAATTATCGCCGAACATCAGGCCGAGGAAGACCTCGGCCACGATGCGTCCGCCGACCGGGCCGAGCTGCGGTGTGTTGATGGGGCCGGGCGCGCCGGTCGCCGGGACCATGACGGCGGTCTGGAACTGCCGTGCCTCGGCCAGGATGTAGGTCCAGAGCGGGCAGTTGCCGGCAAACACGCCGTTCGCGATGGTCGCGATCTTGACTTGCGGATCGCCCGGTCTCGCCTCGTCGACGGCCTTGCCGATGATGATCTCATCATCCGTCAGCGGCGTCAGGTTCATCGCCCTGGCAACAGCCTGGCCGGACGGCAGACCGAGCCGCCAGCTGCGCTCGAGATTGCGCAGCGCCAGCGACGACGGATTGGACGCGACCTCCGGCGGCAGCTTGCGCAGCGGGTCCACCAGCGAGGTATCGATGCGATAGGCGAACTGCAGCCGCCTCTTGTTGTCGGCATTGGTGTCGTCATCCGCGACACCGTAGGCGCGCGTGTCGAGATCGATGAAGCGGCCCCAGTCCATCGCGCGTCCCGGGCCCATGGCGCGGAAGCCGGTCAGTGCGTTCTGGTCGGGATTGTTGGGATCGGGGAAGATCTGCAACAGCATGTTGGCCGCATCGTTCAGCCGGTAGCCGGGGCGGATCATGGAGTGCCCGAGCCGGTAGGCCGCGACCGAGAACTCGACCGGCATGAACGGATAAGTCTTCCAGTGGTAGTGGGCGAGCTTGCTGCGGTCGTAGTGACCTGCGGTCTTCAGCTCGTCGAGCACGCTGGCATGGACGATCCGCGGCAGGAAGTCGTTCAGCACGACGTATTGATAGTGAAAGCGGACGCGCTGCTGCACGTCTTCGAACGACAGGCTGTCATTGTCGTCGACCATGCGATTGTGAAACCGCAGCATCAAGGCCTGAAACTGCGAGACGATGCTGTTCTCGTCGTTGCGGGGATCGCCGATCAGCGCGCGGCCCTTGAAGCGCGGCAGGTCGCTGGCATCGGGCACACCGGCGCCGGTCAGATTCTCGCCGAGCCGGAACTTGATGCCGTCGTACATGTAGGGTTGGTCGTTCGGCCCGCGGCCATAGAGATTGTCCAGATCGAGCGCCGGCGTGCGGAAGTCGACGAGCCCGTCCGGATCCTGCTGCTTGGTCAGCGAGCTCACCGGATCGAAGGTGATATCGTGGTCGATGAACTGGCCGAAATAGGTGTAGAGCGCGGGAATACCGCTCTCTTCTGCGTCCGGCCCGTCCTTCGGTCCGTCGAAGTCAGCGACCATCTTGTCGGCGAGTGCCGAAAGGTTCGCGATGTTGTTGGCGTCGTTCGAGCCGAATTTCGCCGGTGTGAGCTTGCGGAACATGCGGCCGAAGCGGCCTTGCGAAAGCGACGAACGCGTTGCGTTCAGACCGCGCGGAACAATTGCGTGGCGGCTGCTCATGAACAATCTCCCTGAAAAGTCGAGATGAAACAAATCGGGCTAAAGTTGTCTGCGCTGGAATATGCATGCTAAGCGGGATCTGACCCGCCAAGAGCGATATGGATCACAGTTGCCCGGCATCGATGATTTTTCGGAGGAGGCGCCTTACGAACAAGCTACGGCAGCGCATCGTGAATCTGCCCCGCGGCGGCGACGGATAACATTCTCGTCATCGATGGGACGGCGAAGCCGACCGTCTCCATGCAAAAAGCTTGCGGCTCGTGGCACGCGCACGCCGCAAGATTGTCAGTTATCGCGCTGCTGCGAGAACGCGTAGTGCGGATTGATGCCGCAATCTATGTGACCTCGGCCACAGTTCATGCCCGGGTTCCGGCCTATCTTGACGACACTTGCACGCGTCGATCCCGCAGGACTAGTTTTGCCTCATTCGGATCAGGCATTTTTGGAGGTACTGATGCAAAAATCATATAGGCTGGCTGCGACAGCAGCTCTGGCGCTTATCATGCAAACACCGCTCGCGCTGGCGCAGAGCGCGCCGGCCGCCGGCAGCACTGCGGCACCGGCTGCCACGACGACCGCGCCGGCTGCGACGACACCAACGCCGAGTGCCACCGCTACCACCACCA
>NZ_VSTH01000134.1 GCF_008123965.1 Bradyrhizobium hipponense
GGGCCCTCATGCCGGTTACGGTCGAACTATAGCTGCTGCCGAAACGGCATCAACATGTACGAAATTCTCTGCTTTTCGAGAACGCCGGTCCCCGTTAGGTTCCCGCGCGGTTTGGCGGGGCGCCACGCCAGCGCAACGACGCGCCAGGGGACGATCGGGGTGAACGAGAACATCGCCAGCGAGCTGGAGCACGGGCTGGACACCCGCTTGGTCGACCGTCGTCGCGCGGCGGCCTATGTCGGCGTGACCGCCGGCCGCTTCGAGCAATTGGTGCGCGACAACGTCGTGCCACCGCCGGTCATGGTGGACAACAAGCGGCGCTGGTCCATTGCTTTGCTCAACGTCGCGAAAGCGGCGGTCGGCAACAGCATCCCATGCCTGCCGCCGGTCCCGGCCGATGTCGCCGCCCGGATGCGTCCCTGCGAACGGGACCCTGCGCCAGCTTCGCACGAGTTGCCCGACCAGGCGTGGTTCGACCAGCGCGCGCGGTTCGTCGAGCGCGTCCGAAGGTCGCTGCTCTCGGGCAACGAGATCAGTTTGCTGCGCGAATTCAAGGTGCTCAAGCAGAACCAGATCAGCATGTTCGGCTACTACGGCAGCTTCGAAGCCCTGATGGTGCGCGGCTATATCGTCGAAGTCGCGCGCAAGCCGCCGTCGAGCCGTCCGATGGTGACCTATCGCCTGACCGCGCAGGGCGAACAGGTCATCGCCGCGCTGAAGGACGAGCCGGTGATCTGATCGGACGCCGACTAATCGATAAAAATGTCTGCAATCCGCTCAGCGGCGGCAAACCGTGCAGACAACAATCGCGCCGCCTTAAACCCGAGTTTTGGAACCTGCATGCATCCTTCCCGAAAAGGGGCATCCGCATGTCTATTTTCAGAGAGATTGTCGTCGCGGTGGCAGGGGTCTACGCGCTTCTGTTCGCCTGCGATGCAGTGTTCGGCCACGGCGAGGCGCGTTTCGACGATGTCTATTACAGCAGCGCCTTCTACGCGCCGCGGCCGAAGGAATTTCGTTTCGCGAGCAATACGCCGCCGGCGGTGCGCGTCAGCGACGCCTTTGCCCAGTTCACGCCCAGCGAAGCCAAGCCCAACAGGCGCTACTCGTCCCTGACCACGATCATTCGTTAAGCCGCCTCACTCCTCCTGCATCCATTCCGCAACGCCGCGCCACAGTGTGTCGCGGTGCTCGGAGCGGAAGAAGCCGAAATGGCCGATCGCCTTGGCGCCGACCTCGGACGGTTTGATCGTCAGGACCTCCGGCTTGATCGCGGTGAATCCGCCGGTCAGCAGCTCGACCGCGGGTCGCGTCGCCCAGGGATCGTCGGAGAAGCACAGCGCGCGCAGCTCGCCTTTGAACTTGGCGAAGTTTTCCAACGCCGGCAGCTTTGAATCGAACAGATAGCGCGGGCTCGACACCCACTCGGCCCATTGCAGGAACACGCCCTTGGGCAGGTCCTCGCCGATGCCGGCCCAGCCCGGCGCGTAGCCGAGCGCGTGTGCGAGCGGAACGCCGATGAAATTCATAAAGGCGTAGACGCGGTATTTCTCCGGCGAGGTCATCAGCCGCCAGGTCGCGGCCTGCGAGGCCAGCAGTATGGCGCGCGAGATCTCGGTGTTGTTCGCGAGCAGCCCCAGCGCCTGGCCGCCGAAGGAATGACCGACATAGGCCAGGGGCAGGGTGTTGTACCGCTCGCGCATCCAGCGCACCGCGGCGGCGACGTCGAGCGCGGCCCAGTCCGACATCGAGGCCTTGAAGCCGACCAGCGATTTCGGCTGGTTGTAGCCGACCATCGCCGGCTGCCGGGAGTCGCCGATGCCGCGGTAGTCATAGGTCAGCACCGCGCAGCCGCGGTGGGCGAGGTAGGAGGCAAAGCCGCGATAGATTTTTCGCGGGACGGCGGTGGCGGAGTTGATCAGGACGGCATGGCGCTTGGTGCCGCGGGGCAGGAACAGCGTGCCGGTCAGCGCATACCCGTCGGTGGCCGGGAAGCTGATCTCGTCGATGAAAACGTCGTCGCTTGCGGCGTCCATGGGGTGCCGTTGTCCTTCCCGAGTTTCCTCTGGCGGCCAGCAAATGCGAATTCAGCTTTTCCCGCAAGGGTTTGCGGTGCGAAACGGATTTACAACTGGCGGCGGGCGGCCGGCCTGTGTATAAGGCGGCCCTCGCAACCCACAGATCAGGTTGTACTTTTCGCTTTACGGAGAGATTGCGATGTCCGAGCGGTGGACGCCCGAGTCCTGGCGCAGCAAGCCGGTGCTGCAGGTGCCGGACTATCCCGACGCCAAAGCCCTGGCCGACGTCGAGGCGCAGCTTGCGACGTTTCCGCCGCTGGTGTTTGCGGGCGAGGCGCGCAATCTGAAGAAGTCGCTGGCGCGGGTTGCGGCCGGCGAAGCCTTCCTGCTCCAGGGCGGCGATTGTGCCGAAAGCTTTGCCGAGCACGGCGCCAACAACATCCGCGATTTCTTCCGCGTGCTGCTCCAGATGGCGGTGGTGCTGACCTATGCCGGCGCGGTGCCGGTGGTGAAGGTCGGCCGCATCGCCGGCCAGTTCGCCAAGCCGCGGTCCTCGCCGACCGAGAAGATTGACGGCGTCGAGCTGCCCAGCTATCGCGGCGACATCGTCAACGACATCGCCTTCACCAAGGAAGCGCGCGTGCCGGATCCGCAGCGCCAGCTGATGGCCTATCGCCAGTCGGCCGCGACGCTGAACCTGCTCCGCGCTTTCGCCACCGGCGGCTTCGCCAATCTCGGCAGTGTGCATCAGTGGATGCTGGGCTTCCTGAAGGATTCGCCGCAGTCCCGCCGCTACAAGGAATTGGCGGACCGCATCTCGGACGCGCTGAACTTCATGCAGGCTTGCGGCCTCGATCTGGAGAGCCATCCCGAGCTGCGCGCCACCGATTTCTATACCAGCCACGAGGCGCTGCTGCTCGGCTACGAGCAGGCCATGACCCGCGTCGATTCCACCACCGGCGACTGGTACGCGACATCAGGCCATATGATCTGGATCGGCGACCGCACCCGCCAGCTCGACCACGGCCATGTCGAATATTTCCGCGGTATCAAGAATCCGATCGGGCTGAAGTGCGGCCCGTCGCTGAAGGCCGACGAGCTGCTGAAGCTGATCGACGTGCTCAACCCCGACAACGAGCCGGGCCGGCTGACCTTGATCGGCCGTTTCGGCTCTGACAAGGTCGGCGAGCATCTGCCGAACCTGATCCGCGCGGTGAAGCGCGAGGGCAGGGTCGTGGTCTGGTCGTGCGACCCCATGCACGGCAACACCATCACCTCGACGTCGGGCTACAAGACGCGGCCGTTCGACCGCATTCTGTCGGAGGTGAAGTCGTTCTTCACGATTCATGCCGCCGAAGGCACCCATGCCGGCGGCGTGCATCTGGAGATGACCGGCCAGGACGTCACCGAATGCCTCGGCGGCGCCCGCGCGATCACGGACGAGGATCTCAACGACCGCTACCATACGGTCTGCGATCCCCGCCTCAACGCCGAGCAATCCATCGATATGGCTTTCCTGGTCGCGGAGCTGCTCAAGCAGGAACGCGCCGGCAAGGTCCGGCCGATGCCGGCCGCAGCGGGGCTCTAAGATCTTGCTGCGGATCTGGAAGGCCACGATCAACTCCCGCAACGGTCTGGCCTTTGCGTTCCGCTCGGAGCAGGCCATCCGCGAGGAGATTTTTGCGCTCCTCTTGTCGTTGCCGCTGGCCTGGTTCATCAGTGCGACCGCGATGCGCGCGATCGAGCTGGTCTGTGCGGTCGCCTTCGTGCTGGTGGTCGAGCTGCTCAACACCGCGATCGAAAAACTCGCCGACCGCCTGACCATGGATCACGACAAGCAGATCGGCCGCGTCAAGGACATGGGCTCAGCCGCGGTCGGCGTCGCGCTCCTGATGGCCGGCGCTTTCTGGATTTTTGCGCTCGTCGAGCGGTTGGGTTTCGTCTAGCCATTGGATCGAGTAAAGGCGGCCATGACTGAACGTCTCAACGAATTCGCGGTCACGCTCGCCCAGCTCAATCCGGTCGTGGGCGACATCGCGGGCAATGCCGCGAAGGCGCGGGCGGCGCGGGCACAAGCCAAAGCCGACGGCGCCGATATCGTGCTGTTTCCGGAATTGTTCATCGCCGGCTATCCGCCGGAAGACCTGGTGCAGAAGCCGGCTTTCCAGGCCGCCTGCCGCGCTGCGATCGAGGCGCTTGCGCGAGAGACCGCCGATGGCGGCCCGGCGATGCTGGTCGGCACGCCCTGGGTCGAGGACGACAGGCTCTACAATGCTTGCGCACTGCTCGATGGCGGCCGCATCGCCGCGCTGCGCTTCAAGTGCAATCTTCCGAACTACGGCGTGTTCGACGAGAAGCGGCTGTTTGCGCGCGGACCCGCGGCCGGCCCGGTCACCGTGCGCGGGTTACGCATCGGTGTGCCGATCTGCGAGGACATCTGGCTGGAAGAGTCCGAGGACTACGAGAACGTAGTCGAGACGCTGGCCGAGACCGGCGCCGAGATCATCCTCGTGCCGAACGGCTCGCCCTACGCTCGCGACAAGAACGACGTGCGCCTGTCGGTGGCGGTGGCGCGGGTGACGGAGTGCGGCTTGCCGCTGGTCTATCTCAACCAGATCGGCGGCCAGGACGAGCTGGTGTTCGACGGCGCCTCCTTCGCGCTCAACGGCGACCTCTCGCTCGCAGCGCAACTGCCGGCGTTCGAGGAAAGCATCACCACGCTGCGCTTCGCCCGTACCGGCGACGACTGGCGCTGCACCGGCCCGATCGCCGCCCAGCCCGAAGGCGACCACGCCGATTACGCCGCCTGCGTACTCGGCTTGCGCGACTACGTCACCAAGAACGGCTTTCCCGGCGTGCTGCTCGGCATCTCCGGCGGCATCGATTCGGCGCTGTGCGCAGCCATCGCGGTCGATGCGCTCGGCGACGACCAGGTGCACGGCGTGATGCTGCCCTATCGCTTCACCGCGGCGAGCTCGATCGCGGACGCAGGCGAACTCGCGGGCCATCTCGGCATCCGCTACGAGGTCCTGCCGATCGCGCAAGCGGTGAACGGGTTCGAGGCCATCCTCGAAGGCGTGTTCAAGAATCTGCCGCCTGATATCACCGAGGAAAATCTCCAGGCCCGCACCCGCGGCACGCTCTTGATGGCGATCTCCAACAAGACCGGGCTGATGGTGGTGACCACCGGCAACAAGTCGGAGATGTCGGTCGGCTATGCCACGCTCTATGGCGACATGAACGGCGGCTTCAATCCGATCAAGGACATCTACAAGACACAGGTGTTTCGGCTGGCGGCGTTGCGCAACGCATGGAAGCCAGAGGGCGCGCTCGGGCCTGCGGGCGAGGTCATCCCGCCCGACATCATCACGCGCCCGCCGACGGCGGAGCTGCGCGAGAACCAGACCGATCAGGATTCGCTGCCGCCGTATGACGTCCTCGATGCCATCCTCGTGCGTCTGATCGAGCGCGAAGAGCCGCTCGACCAGATCATCGCCGCCGGCTTCGACCGCGAGACGGTGGTGCGCATCGACCATCTCCTCAACGTCGCCGAATACAAGCGTCGCCAGGCCGCGCCCGGCGTGAAGGTGACGGCCAGGAATTTCGGCCGCGACCGCCGCTATCCCATCACCAATCGCTTTCGCGACAGCGGCGAGGCCCTGCCCGCGCCGGATGAGATGCTGGTCTCGCGCGGCAACCAGGCCTCGATCGACGCGTTCGAGGGGTAGCACCGGAGAGAGACGGGCTGTGTGCCATCCGCCACGCTGTCATCATCCGCGAAGGCGGATGATCCAGCACGCCGCAGGGCACGTTGTAGAAACCGACCCCTGCCACGGGATACTGTAGCGGGGGCATGACAGTGAAGCGAAGTGAGAACTCGGCCTGCCGCTACGACGGGGCTGCGAAGAACAGCACCCGGAGCAAGTGGGTGTATTCGGATTCGAGCACCATGATTGCCACAAACACCAACACCGCGACGGGTGGCAGCAGGATGGCATAGGCGAGGGCCAGCCGCTCCCAGGCCATGTGCATGAAGACGGCGACGATCAGACCGGCCTTCAACACCATGAACAGCAGGATCAGCGACCACCTCGTATAGCCATGTAGGCCAAAGTAGTCGACGAGATAGGAGCACGTGCTGAGGACAAACAGCCAGCCCCAGACCACGAGGTAGAGCTTGATCGGGTGCTGTTGCCCCTTGGCGTGCACGGCTGCTGTTGCGACTGCGCCATGCGCCGGAGCGTGGAGCTGTCCTTCCATGTGTACCGTCGCGTTTGTCATGCGCCGCCCTCACCAAAGATAGAAGAACGCAAAGATGAATACCCACACGAGATCGACGAAGTGCCAGTATAGGCCCATGATCTCGACGATCTCGTAATAGCCCTTGCGGCTCGTGAAGAAGCCGCGCCTCTCGACGTCGAAGTCGCCGCGCAAGACCTTTCGCGCAATGGCGATCAGGAAGATCACACCGATCGTCACGTGGGTGCCGTGGAAGCCGGTGATCATGAAGAAGCTCGCACCAAACTGCGGCGCACCCCATGGATTGCCCCAGGGCCGGACGCCCTCCATGATCAGCTTGGTCCATTCGAAGGCCTGCATTCCGACGAAGGTTGCGCCGAAGGCCGCCGTCGCAAGCATCAAGGCGGCGGTTCTGACGCGATCGCGGCGGTAGCCGAAATTGACGGCCATCGCCATCGTGCCGCTGCTGCTGATCAGGATAAAGGTCATGATGGCGATCAGGATCAGCGGAATATGCCTGCCGGCTAAGTTGAGAGCGAAGACTTCGCTGGGGTTGGGCCACGGCACGGTGGTCGACATACGCGCCGTCATGTACGAGAGCAGGAAGCAACTGAAGATGAAGGTGTCGCTGAGGAGGAAGATCCACATCATGGCCTTGCCCCAGGACACGTTCTTGAAGGTTCGCTGATCGGACGCCCAGTCGGCGGCGATGCCGCGCCAGCCTTCAAGCCGCGCAGGCGATTGGCCCGGATTTGTCAGCACAGCCATCTGGTCTCGCCTCCCTAGCTCAGCAATTGGCGACAGATGTTGATGAAATCGTCGGTCCAGCCGGTGAGAAGTCCGAGCAGGACAAGCCAGACCAGCAGCAGGAAATGCCAGTAGATGGCGCACAGCTCGACGCTCAAGCGCATGTCGGCGGCCTCAGCGCCACGCCACACTTTGGCTGAGGTTCGGCCGAGGGCCACGAGGCCGCCCGTCAGGTGCAGCCCGTGCACCGCGGTCAACAGGAAGAAGAAGGAATTCGCCGGATTGGACGCCATGAAATATCCGGCAGCTCCGAGCTGTTGCCAGGCCAGGAGCTGACCGGCGAGGAAGATCACGGCGGATGCTCCGCCCGCGAGCAGGCCGATCATGACGCCTTCAACATCGTATCGGCGTGCGGCCACGTACGACCATTGTAGCGCGCCGCTGCTCAGGACCAGGACGCCCGTGTTGAGCCACAGCAGCCGGGGCACGGGCAGCGCCCGCCAGTCCGTCACGTTCATGCGCATCGAGTAGGCGCTGATGAAGAGGACGAACAATGAGCCCGCGACGGCGAGAAACACGCCAAGTCCGATCTTCGCTGCCGGCCAGGTCATGGTATCGCCGCCGGGGAAGTCACCGACCGGGCCTTCCTCGAGCCAGGGCTTGGCCATCAGGCGCTGCTGCGACAGCCACCATCCGGCGATCACCGCGATCACAGCGAGGAACAGGATGATGGCGCTCACGAAGCAGCTCCCTGAACCACCTGCGTCGCGCGCGGCGGCTGGTTCTGCGGAATGAAGTCCTCCTCGGCGCCGGGGACACTATAATCATAGGCCCAGCGGTACACGATCGGGAGCTCCTTGCCCCAGTTGCCATGCCCGGGAGGTGTCTCCGGCGTCTGCCACTCCAGCGTCGTCGCCTGCCACGGATTGCCGCCTGCGGCCTCTCCTTTGAACAGGCTCCAGGCAAGATTGAACAGGAACACCAATTGGCTGAAGCCGACGGTCAAGGCCACCACGGAGATGAAGGCATTCAGTGAATGGGCCGAGGACGGGATGAACGCGGCGTCGCCGAGCTCGAAATACCGGCGTGGAACCCCGAGCAGTCCAAGATAGTGCATTGGGAAGAAGATCAAGTAGGCGCCGAGGAAGGTGACCCAGAAGTGAAACTTGCCCAGGGCATCGTTCAGCATCCGCCCGGTGACCTTGGGGTACCAATGATAGATCGCGCCGAGAACGACCATGATCGGCGCCACGCCCATCACCATATGGAAATGCGCGACCACGAACATGGTATCCGAGAGCGGCACGTCCACGACGACGTTGCCGAGGAAGAGCCCGGTGAGCCCGCCGTTCACGAAGGTGATGATGAAGCCGAGGGCGAACAGCATCGGCACCCGGAGATGAATGTCGCCGCGCCATAGGGTCAGCACCCAGTTGTAGACCTTGATCGCGGTGGGGATGGCGATGATGAGCGTCGTGGTGGCGAAGAAGTACCCGAATTGCGGGAACATGCCGCTTACATACATATGGTGCGCCCAGACGACGAAGCTGAGTGCGCCGATGGCCACGATCGCCCAGACCATCATGCGGTAACCAAAGATGTTCTTGCGCGCATGCGTGCTGATCAGATCGGAGACGATGCCGAAGGCGGGCAGGGCGACGATGTAGACCTCGGGGTGGCCGAAGAACCAGAACAGATGCTGGAAGAGCAGCGGGCTGCCGCCACCATATTTCGACAGTGTGCCCATCTCGACAAGGGAGGGCATGAAGAAGCTGGTTCCCAAGAGACGGTCGAGCAGCAGCATGACCGAGGCTACGAAGAGTGCAGGGAATGCCAGCAACGCCATGACTGTCGCCGTGAAAATGCCCCATACCGTCAGGGGCAGGCGCATCAACGTCATGCCGCGGGTGCGCGCCTGGAGCACCGTGACCACATAATTCAGCCCGCCCATGGTGAAGCCGATGATGAACAGGATCAGGGACGACAGCATGAGAATGATGCCCCAATCCTGCCCGGGCGTTCCGGAGAGGATTGCTTGCGGTGGGTACAGGGTCCAGCCGGCGCCGGTGGGGCCGCCGGGCACGAAAAATGTCGAGGCCAGCACTAGGACCGCGAGCAGGTAGACCCAGTAGCTCAGCATGTTCACGTAAGGGAAGACCATGTCCCGAGCGCCGACCATCAGCGGGATCAGGTAGTTGCCGAAGCCGCCCAGGAACAATGCGGTGAGCAGGTAGATCACCATGATCATGCCGTGCATGGTGATGAACTGGAGGTACTGATTGGCATCGATGAAAGAGAAGGTGCCAGGGAATCCCAGTTGCAGTCGCATCAGCCACGACAGCACCAGGGCCACCAGCCCGATGGCCGAGGCTGTCAGTGCGTACTGAACGGCGATCACCTTGGCGTCCTGCGAGAAGACATACCGTGTCCACCAGCTCCTCGGATGATAGAGCTCGACATCAGGCACTTCGGCAGGCGGGATGCCTGGGATACCTTCATATGGAATATCGACCATAGAAATACCTCCTCGGTCGTTTCCATCGGGAGCGACGAGTTCGTCTCACGCACCCGATTTATTGTCGCGGCGGCACCTTGCTACTTGCCGCCGGATTGATACGTCGCCTTCACGATGGTGTTTCCGGGCGACAATTCTGCAAACGTCTTCTGTTGCCCCAGCCAAGCGTGATATTCACGCTCTTCGTCGATGATGACCTTGGCTCGCATCTGATAGTGAGCTGCGCCACAAAGCTCTGCACAGAGCACATCGAACGTTCCGGTTCGGATCGGGTTTATCCAGAAATAGGTCACCACGCCCGGGACCATGTCCATCTTGGCCCGGAATTCGGGCACGTAGAAATCGTGCAGGACATCAACCGAGCGGAGGAGAATCTTGACCGGCTTTCCAACTTGAAGGTGCAGGTCGCCATTCTCGATCACGACGTCGTCCTGCCCATGTGCATCGTCGCGATTGAGTCCCATCGGATTGTCCGAGGCGATGTTGCGGACATCGGATGTGCCCAACTGCCCATCCTTGCCCGGAAGGCGGAAGCTCCATTGCCATTGCTGGCCCATGACCTCGACCTCGGTGGCATCCGCCGGCACTGTCACGAACTGGTGCCAGACCACGAGGCCAGGCGCCAGCATGGCTGCGACCCCGACGCCCGTCCCGACGCTCAGCCACCATTCGAGCCTTTTGTTTTCCGGATTGTAGTCAGCCCGTCTTCCCTCTTTGTGGTGAAAGCGGAAGACGCAATAGGCCATGAAGGCGATGACCGCGACGAAAACGAAACCCGTGATCCAGAACGTGATGCTGATGGTGTGGTCGATATAGGCCCAGTTAGTGGCGATCGGCGTCCACCACCAAGGGCTGTAGAGGTGAAACAGCACCGAGCCGATAGCGACCAGAAGCAGTATCAGTGCGACAGCCATCCTGATCCATCCTTGCCATCAAAGGCTACGGATACGAATTCAGGGCGGAGCTCACGTCTGTCACGATGGCTGGCTTTTCTTGGTCGGCACCTGTGCCATCGCCGGCCTGTTGCCTCGCCCATTCCACGGTCGCGAAATCAAGAGAACGATCGCGACCAACAATCTCATCGGAGTTGAGGGCGTCTACACGTTTAAAATGATCCGCGCCGAACCCGGCGTCAATAGAGCATGTAGACGTGAGAGCATGTAAGACGTGCTGACGTGGCGTGAGCGTCTCGCCCGGCAAGTCGGCGACACCTGCGAAGCTGACGGCGGCGCCTTGGGTGACGCAGCGCACAAATCTGTGCAGGTGCACAATTCACCCAACCGTGAGTGCAGCCGTGCACCGCGCGCGCTAATCTCGCAAGGTAGGTCGCGACGGGTTCCGTCCGGCCAGGCTCGTTTCGTTGAACCTGGATGCCGTACTCGGCCCATCGCGTTTCTCGCTCAAGAGGCGGACACGCGTGGCTGGAAAGCCCGTGCTATCGCCGCCGCGACTTTCAGCACGGGAGGGTGCGTTCATGGCCACTTTGTACTCTCACCACATGATGAGGCGGCACGTATTCGGCGAAGCGGCCTCTTATCCCACTCGCAAGATCAGTTGGTCCGACCTGACCGATGCGCTGCGCCTGGGTTGGGAGGATTTCCAGGCAATGCCAAGTCACGCGATCGTTGTGTGCGTGATTTATCCCGTTCTCGGCCTCGTCCTGTTCAGGATGGTTCTCGGCTATTCGGTGCTGCCGCTGCTCTTTCCGCTGGCCGCCGGGTTTGCCTTGGTCGGCCCCTTTGCCGCGATCGGTCTCTACGAACTCAGCCGTCGCCGCGAGCGCGGCGAGGAGGTCGGCGCGTGGGACGCGATCAAGGTGCTGCGCGCACCGTCGTTTGGCGCCATGCTCGAGCTTGGCGTACTCCTGCTCGTCCTGTTCGGGGCCTGGATCGGTGCCGCGAATGCAATCTACGTCACAATCTTCGGTCATGCGCCCGCTGCAAGTATTCCTGACTTCGCAACGCGCGTGCTGACGACACCGGAAGGCTGGTCGCTCATTATTGTCGGTTGTGGTGTCGGCTTCCTGTTTGCGGTTGTGGCTCTGTGCGTCAGCGTTGTGTCGTTTCCGTTGATGCTCGACCGGCATGCGACTGCGATCGATGCGATCCGCACGTCGCTCCGAGTGGTAGCGGCGAATCCGGTTGCGATGGCCGGCTGGGGTCTCATCGTGGCGGCGCTGCTCGTGATCGGCTCGCTGCCGCTCTTCGTCGGTCTCGCTGTCACCCTTCCGGTGCTCGGTCATGCCACCTGGCACCTCTATCGGCGGGCGGTCGAGCCGAATCCGAATCCACCGGACGAGCCGCCGCCGCCCCCGAAGGGAAGGCGCTACGCAGCGGACTTTCCGGCCAACCTCTTCCCGTGGAGCCGCGAGGGTGAGCCGTAACAGCGAAACGGCCGCTCCCGGCGGCCGCCTTCGCGCGGCATGACAGAGAGTAACGGTCTACTTCTGCTGCTGCGGCAGGAAGCTCGGCCCGACCGAACGGATCGGCTTGTTCTCGGAGGACGTTGTGGCTGTGCCCGTATCCGCGGGCGGTGTGGCGGCCGGTGCGTTGGCGGTCGGCGGCACCGGGGCGGTGCCCTTCTTGGCATTGCTGGCAGGCGCGCCCTTGGTGAGCTGACGGTGCTGCATCTTCTTGGCGCTCTCTTCGGTGACGATGATGTCACCCTGCTGCTCGGCAGCGGCCTTGTCGTCTACCGATTTCAGCGCGTCGGCCCAGCTCTGGCCCGCGGCCTTGCAGGAGCAGGACGGATTGAACTCATTGCGGAATTTGAATGCGGTCGGCAGCGCCGTGTAGGGCTGGCCGCTGACGGAGACCGCGGAGTTCATGTCCTCGCCGGGATTGCGGTAAGTGTAGAGCGAGGCGTCGGCCGCCGGACACAGCGCCTTGCAGGTTTTCTCGTCGTCGGGGAAGCGCGCCGGCACCGTCGCGAACGAGACCGGGAAATAGGCGCCGTCGCAGGTGCGCACGCACACGGTACGGTAGGTACCGGATTGCGGGCCGAGATCGGCTGGCGGGACGCCTTGCGGATTGTTGGCGTTGTTGCCGCCGAACAGATTGCTCAGGAAGTTGCCGCCGCCCTGCGACTGCGCGGCGTTGGCATATTGCGGGCCGCAATTGTTCTGCGCGAGCGCGACCAGCACCGAGCGACGCTGACTGTCGCGCTCCGGACTGAAGCCGCCGGGGCCGCCGCCGCGCAGGCGTTCGAGATTGCCGGTGATCTGGTCCAGGTTGGCGCGCATCTGCTGGATCTGGGTGTTGACCGGGCCGCACTGCGCCGACTGGCCGTTGAAGAGCGAGAAGAAGCCGGAGGAATCGCAGCCCATGCGCTTGGCCTGCATGGTGACGCGGTCGAGCTCGGCCTGTTGCTTGGCCTGGGAATCCTGGTAGCGGCGGATCTGGTCTTCGCGTGCGGGGTCGCCGCTGCCGCCACGATCGAGTGCGGCAAGCTGGCCTTCCAGCCGCGAGCACATCGGGTTCGGCCCAAGTCCGTTTTGACCGGGCGCAGGTGGCGGTCCGGGCGGGCCGGCCTGCGCGAAAGCGCCGGTGGCGAGCACGGCTGCGCTCAAGAGCACGGTGCAGGCAAGGACGAAACGAGGACGGGGCAGGGACAAAAATTCAGGCATATCCGCCATTCTAGCGAGGTCACGGCCCAATGACTTGGAAGCCGAAGTGACTTGGGGCCGAAGTGGCTTGCGGCCGAAGTGACTTGGGGGCCGAAGCGCGCCTTCCAATAGCCGCTTCCTGCGGCATCGTCACGTCGTTTCAAGGGCCAAAGATTGGGCCTAAGGTCCGCCAGCTCCGAGAGAATTCAGCGCTGACAGGTGATCGCGACATATTCATCGCAATGGCCATGGGAGCAGTTTGCGCCGGATTTGGGGACAGAGCCGGTAATTTCATCAGGATCGACCCGGCGAAAGGCCGAGGCCTGGGCAAAATCCCGCGACTGGCAGTAGGTGCGCGCGACCTGCGCGCCGCATTTCTCGCCCTTGGCCAGGCACTGGTCGATCCCGTATCCATCTGCCTGGTTGGCGATGATGAAGACGCGGGTCTCGGCGAATGCGCTGGATGCCGCGACGAGGGCGGCGCAGGAGACGAGCGCGAACAGGGATCGCATAGGGGGAGCACCGGGGTTTAAGGGAACCGCCAGCTTCCGAATAAACTCAAAAGGTTAATGATGATGAACCATCATGGCGGGTGGGCGCGCTTTGCGGAGACAAAGCGGCTTTTTCGCGGCTCTCTTGACGCAAGGGCCCCTGGTGGCCCATATGTTCCACATGAACGGTCTCCTCGCCATTTGTGGCATTTGCCGCGAGATTACGAGCTAGCGATTCGCTGGCTGGAGCCGTCTTTTCTCAAAACCATTGAGAGCACTGGACGCCCGGCCAACAGCCGACGGGTATCCATATGGAATTGCGTCTTTACGACACGTTGAGCCGGGAAAAGCGCACCTTTGTGCCGCTCGATCCGAACAACGTCCGCATGTACGTGTGCGGACCGACGGTCTATGACTTCGCCCATATCGGCAATGCGCGGCCGGTGATCGTGTTCGACGTGCTGTTTCGGCTGCTGCGCCATCTCTATGGCGAGGCGCACGTCAAATATGTCCGCAACATCACCGACGTCGACGACAAGATCAACGACCGCGCCGCGCGCGATTTTCCCGGCCTGCCGCTGAACGAGGCGATCCGCAAGGTCACCGAGCAGACCGGCAAGCAGTTTCACGCCGACGTCGACGCGCTTGGCGCGCTCCGGCCGAGCGTCGAGCCGCGCGCGACCGAGCATATCGGCGAGATGCGCGAGATCATCGAGCGGCTCGTCGCCGGCGACTTCGCCTACGTTGCCGAGGACCACGTGCTGTTCTCGCCGCAGGCGATGAACGCGGCGAATTCCACGTTGCCGCGTTATGGCGCGCTCTCAAAGCGTTCGCTGGACGAAATGATTGCCGGCGCCCGCGTCGATGTCGCGCCCTACAAGCGCGACGCCACCGACTTCGTGCTGTGGAAGCCGTCCAAGCCGGGCGAGCCGTCATGGCCGTCGCCGGCCGGCATCGCTGCGCCGGGGCGTCCGGGCTGGCACGTCGAATGCTCGGCCATGGCCTGGAAGCATCTCGGCGAGCATTTCGACATTCATGGCGGCGGTATCGATCTGGTGTTTCCGCACCACGAGAACGAGGTCGCACAGACCTGCTGCGCCTTCCACCGGGAGCGCATGGCCAACTATTGGATGCACAACGGCTTCCTCCAGGTCGAGAGCGAGAAGATGTCGAAGAGCCTCGGCAATTTCGTCACCATCCATGAA
Source organism: Bradyrhizobium hipponense (assembly GCF_008123965.1). Taxonomy (GTDB): domain Bacteria; phylum Pseudomonadota; class Alphaproteobacteria; order Rhizobiales; family Xanthobacteraceae; genus Bradyrhizobium; species Bradyrhizobium hipponense. The sequence continues at coordinate 14,820 of NZ_VSTH01000134.1, forward strand.
TTGCTCGCGGACTGGCCCGGTGAGGTGCTGCGCCTGAACATGCTGAAGACGCATTATCATTCGCCGATCGACTGGACCATGAAGTCGCTGGAGGAGAGTGCCAGGACGCTCGACGACTGGTATCGGCTCGCAGCCGACGTCGAGCCCGGCAAGCCGGCTGCATCCGTGGTCGAGCCGCTACTTGACGACCTCAACACGCCTCTCGCGATCGCTGCGCTGCATGGTCTCCGCAACGGCGATGTGAGCGGTTTGGCGGCGTCGTTACGCCTGCTTGGCTTCCTTTCCGAGAGCGCCGCGCGATGGGAAGGCCGCAAGCAACAGGCGAGCGGCGTCGATGCCAAGGAGGTCGAACGCCTGATCTCGGAGCGGACGGCGGCGCGTGCCCGCAAGGATTTCAAGGAGTCCGATCGTCTCCGCGACGAGCTCGCCGCGATGGGTGTCGCGATCAAGGACTCCAAGGACGGGACGACCTGGGAGATCGCGCGATGAAACGGCCCGACACGCCTTTCCCGAGGCACTGGCTCTATTACATCGCGCTGAAGATCCTGCTGCTCGCGGCCGCGGTGGCGCTGGCCCTCAAGCTCTATGGGATGTGGTGAAGACGATGGGACAGACTTTGCCGAAAGCCGCCCTGCGGCCGTTCCTGCCGGATGACGTGCCGGTCCTTGCTGCGATCTTCGCAGCCAGTATCGAGGAATTGACCGGCGACGACTACAGCGAGGCGCAGCAGGAAGCCTGGATGGCGACGGCGCAGGACGAGGAGTTCGGCGCCCGCCTGGCTTCCGACCTGACGCTGATCGCGACGCTGGAAGGCTCGCCCGTGGGCTTCGCTTCGCTGCGCGGCACCGATCACATCCGCATGCTCTATGTGCATCCGGCAGTCAGCCGGCAGGGCATCGCCACCATGCTCGTCGATGCGCTGGAAAAGCTCGCGGGCGGCCGCGGTGCCAAGGACCTGACCGTCGATGCCAGCGACACCGCACAGGGCTTCTTCGCCAAGCGCGGTTACACGGCCAAGCAGCGCAACACCGTCACCGTCAACGGCGAGTGGCTCGCCAACACCACCATGCAGAAGGCGCTCGGAGCACCGCAATGAGCAAGGAGCGCCTCTATCTGTTCGATACCACGCTGCGCGACGGGGCGCAGACCAATGGCGTCGATTTCACGCTGACCGACAAGCAGGTCATCGCCGCGATGCTGGACGAGCTCGGCATCGATTATGTCGAGGGCGGCTATCCCGGCGCCAATCCGCTCGACACCGAGTTTTTCGGCATCAGGCCCAAGCTGACTCATGCGCGCTTTACCGCGTTCGGCATGACGCGGCGGGCAGGGCGGTCGGTCTCCAACGATCCCGGCGTCGCCGGGCTTTTGGAAGCGAAGGCCGATGCGATCTGCTTCGTGGCAAAATCCTCCGCCTACCAAGTGCGCGTCGCGCTTGAGACGACCAAGGAGGAAAACCTCGCCTCGATCCGTGACAGCGTGGCCGCGGCGAAGGCCGCGGGCCGCGAGGTCATGCTCGATTGCGAACACTTTTTCGACGGCTACAAGGAGGACGCCAGCTTCGCGCTCGCCTGCGCCAAGGCCGCCTATGAATCCGGAGCGCGCTGGGTCGTGCTGTGCGACACCAATGGCGGCACTATGCCGAACGAGGTCGAGTCTATCGTCACCGAGGTGACAAAACACATTCCCGGCGATCATCTCGGCATCCACGCCCATAACGACACCGAGCAGGCGGTGGCGAATTCGCTCGCCGCGGTGCGCGCCGGCGCGCGGCAGATCCAGGGCACGCTGAACGGCTTAGGGGAGCGCTGCGGCAACGCCAATCTCTGCTCGCTGATCCCGACCTTGAAGCTGAAGAGCGAATTTGCCGATGCTTTCGAGATCAGCGTCAGGGCGGAGAAGCTGGCGACCCTGGTCAAGGTCTCGCGCACGCTGGACGACATGCTCAACCGCGTGCCGAACCGGCACGCGGCCTATGTCGGCGAAAGCGCCTTCGTCACCAAGACCGGTATCCATGCCTCCGCCGTGATGAAGGATCCGCAGACCTACGAGCATGTGTTGCCGGAGCTGGTCGGCAATCGTCGCAGGGTGCTGGTGTCGGATCAGGCCGGCCGCTCCAATGTCATTGCCGAGCTCGACCGCGCCGGCATCGCCTACGAGAAGAGCGATCCGAAGCTGACGCGGCTGGTCGAGGAGTTGAAGGAGCGCGAGGCGCAGGGCTACGCCTATGAATCCGCCAATGCTTCGTTCGAGCTTCTGGCGCGCCGCACGCTCGGCAAGGTGCCGCACTATTTCGAGGTCGAGCAGTTCGACGTCAATGTCGAGCAGCGCTACAACGCGCTCGGCGAGCGCGTCACCGTCGCGCTGGCCGTGGTCAAGGTCGACGTCGCCGGCGAACATTTGATCTCGGCGGCCGAAGGCAACGGTCCCGTCAACGCGCTCGACGTCGCCCTGCGCAAGGACCTCGGCAAGTACCAGAAATACATCGAGGGGCTGAAGCTGATCGACTACCGCGTGCGTATCCTCAACGGCGGCACCGGTGCGGTCACGCGCGTGCTGATCGAGAGCGAGGACGAGAACGGCGACAGCTGGACCACGGTCGGCGTGTCCCCGAACATCATCGACGCCTCGTTCCAGGCGCTGATGGATTCGGTGATCTACAAGCTCGTGAAATCGGGCGCGCCGGCGTAGGGCAACGGCGGCGCCACAAACGCCGTCCTTCGGATCGCTGATCCTTCATCCTTGTATGGGGAGTG
>NZ_VSTH01000135.1 GCF_008123965.1 Bradyrhizobium hipponense
TACGCGGATGACTGCAACATTTATGTTCGCAGCCACCACGCCGGCGAACGGGTGAGGGCCTCGATAAGCCGGTTCCTGACCGACAAGCTCCGCTTGAAAGTCAACGAGGCCAAAAGCGCGGTGGCGCGACCCGAGGAACGTAAATTTCTCGGATTCAGCATTGCGAATGACGGGAGCGAGCGACGCATTGCGCCGAAAGCTCTCGACAAGTTCAAAGACCGAATCCGGGAAATCACAGTATCCCTCCGCCGCAGGCCGCCTTGTTCAGTGACAGGTTTCCGACGAAGCATGTGGCTTTAAGGCTAGCCTTAAGGTCGGTTGATGCGGGTAGAAGTTTTGGGCGCGGTTGAGCGTCGCCGTCGCTGGTCTCGCGACGATAAGATGCGGATCATCGAGGAGACGCTGGCGCCGGGCGCGGTGGTGACGGAGATCGCGCGGCGGCACGGCATTGCGACGAGTTTGGTGTTCACGTGGCGGCGGCGGGCCCGCCTGGCGACGGTCGCTGCGGCGGGACCGCGCCTTGTCCCGGTTCAGGTCGCGGCGGCTTCGGCCGAAAGCGTCCGATCGATTGAAGCCCCAGCGGCGATGCCGGCCCGGAAACGACGCAGCCTGATCGAGATCGAGCTCGGTGATGGCAAGCGCGTCAGCGTTGACGAGAATGTCGACGCCGAGGCGTTGGGGCGGGTTCTCGATGTTCTGAGCCGACGATGATCCCGATACCGAGCGGCGTCAGGGTCTGGATCGCCACTGGGCACACGGACATGCGCCGCGGCATGCAGGGCCTGGCCTTGACGGTTCAGGAGAGCTTGAAGCGCGATCCCCATGCCGGCGATCTCTATATCTTCCGCGGCCGTCGGGGCGATCTCGCCAAGATTCTTTGGCATGATGGCATCGGCTTGTCGCTGTACGCCAAGCGCCTGGACCGCGGGAAGTTCATCTGGCCCTCGGCGTCGTCGGGCGCGGTATCGATCTCAGCGGCCCAGATGGCTTATATGCTGGAAGGGATCGACTGGAGAAATCCGCAACTGACATGGCGACCGCAGAGCGCCGGCTGAGCCAAATAAAATATGGGACCCTTGGATTTTAGGGCGCCACAAATCACTGAATTTATGATTCTCTCGTCTGCATGGATACGGCTCGCGACGCTCTTCCCGACGACATAGCCGCTCTGAAAGAGGCGTTGGCGACCGAGCGCGCGAAGGCTTTGGATATCGCAGCGGAGCTGGCGGTCGCCCATGCGAAGGCGTCGGAAGACAGTGCGCTGATTGCCCAGCAAAAGCTGCGGATCGCCAAGCTCGAGCGCCAGATCTACGGACAGCGGTCAGAGCGTTCGTCTCGCCTGGTCGACCAGCTGGCGCTGAGGTTCGAAGAGCTGGAGGCCGATGCGACTGAGGACGAACTCGCGGCGGAGCAGGCCGTCGCCAGGACGACGAGCGTGCGCGGATTTACGCGCACGCGCCCCGAGCGCAATACGTTCCCCGATCATCTTCCCCGCGAGCGCGTGGTGATCGATCCGCCAACGGCGTGTGAATGCTGTGGCGGCAATCGCTTGCGTAAACTCGGCGAAGATGTGACGCGGACGCTGGAATCGGTGCCGCGCCAGTGGAAAGTGGTCGAAACGGTGCGCGAGAAGTTTAGCTGCCGCGACTGCGAGAAGATCAGCCAGGCGCCGGCACCGTTCCATGCCGTTGCAAGAGGCTGGGCTGGCCCAAGCCTGCTGGCCATGATCATGTTCGAGAAGTTCGGCCAGCATCAGCCCCTGAACCGCCAGGCCGAGCGCTACGCTCTGGAAGGGGTGCCGATCGCGCTCTCGACCATGGCCGACGCGGTGGGATCAGTCAGCGCGGCGCTTGATCCTCTGCTTCGCCTGGTTGAAGCCCACGTCATGGCGACCGCGCGCCTTCATGCGGATGATACGACCGTGCCGGTCCTGGCCAGCGGCAAGACCGACACGGGGCGATGCTGGATTTACGTACGGGACGACCGGCCTTTTGGGGGAGCCGGGCCGCCGGCGGCGATGTTCTATTACTCGCGCGACCGCAAGGGCGAACATCCCCAGGCCCATCTGGCCCGATACGTCGGTATCCTGCAGGCGGACGCCTATGACGGGTATAACCAGCTCTATCTGGCTGGGCGTAGTCCCGGACCGATCCAGGAGGCAGCCTGCTGGGCGCACGCACGGCGTCCGTTCTTCGCCATGGCCGATATCGAGGAGAATGCCCGTCGCAAGGCTGCGGGCAAGAAGGAACTCGCGCTGTCGCCGATCGCCATCGAGGTCGTACGTCGGATCGACGCGCTGTTTGAGATCGAGCGAACGATCAATGGCAAGAACGCCGAGGAGCGTCTGGTTGTCCGGCGGACGCTAAGCCGGCCATTGACCGAAGATCTTCACGCCTACATGCGGGAACAGCTTGCTAAACTCTCCCGGGGCACGACCTGGCCAAAGCGTTCAATTACATCCTGAAGCGATGGGCGAGCTTTACTCTGTTCCTTGAAGACGGTCGCGTGTGTCTCTCCAACAACGCCGCCGAAAGAGGACTGCGAGGCATAGCCCTCGGAAGAAAGTCATGGCTGTTTTGTGGATCGGATCGTGGCGGCCAGCGCGCCGCGGCCATGTATAGCCTCATCGTCACGGCCAAGATGAATGGAGTCGACCCGCAAGCCTGGCTGGCCGACGTCCTCTCACGCATCGCCGCTCATCCCGCCCATCGGCTGGATGAGTTGCTGCCCTGGAATTGGACGCCTCCGGCGTCAGCGGTCTCGGTCCGAGCGGCGTGACCACGCACGTCAACAAGGTCCATCACGTCACCACTATCGCCCGCGTTGCCGAACAGCTCGGCGAAGACGAAGACTGGCTACACGACGTCGCCAGCGAGATGGAAATCGAGGACGGTGTCATCTGGGTCTATGGCGTCGGAGAAGACGGCGTCTTGGCGTTCACCGACTTCGGCATTGAGAGCTTGATCGAACTCATCAAGATGTACAAAGAAGATCCTACGCTGCTCAAGCGTTACGATCAGCAACAATGACCAGCATGCGGCCTACGCCGGATGCTTACAAATCACATGCCGGACGCGAGGGATCAGTGCGCAGCAGATGATCGCAGACCTCACGCCATACTCATCGGATGGCGCGGGTACTTCGGCTTCTGTCAGACCCCGCGCGTGCTAACGAACCTGGAAGCCTGGATCCGCCGGAGACTGCGTTTGTATCTCTGGCGGCAATGGCGGAACGGGCATGACCGATTCACAGAGCTTCGCCGCCTCGGCATCGCGAAGTTCGCCGCATCGGTCGCTGCCGGTTCACCGACGGGACTCTGGCGCATGTCCGGACACCCAGCGGTTCAACACGCCCTACGAAATCATGTGTTCGACTCTCTTGGTCTCCCCCGAATCTTCAAGCCTGTGCCGGCTTAAGCCAGTCGAACCGCCGTGGTACGGACCCGTATGCCCGGTGGTGTGGGAGGGGTGACGTCGCGAGACGTCCCCCTATCCCGATCAATCAGCTCCCTCCTCAAGTGGGTATAGGACTGCCTTGCCTATTTTGATGAACGATGGGCCGATCCTATGGGATCGCCAGTTGCGTAGCGTGCCCTCGCTGACTTGGTTGCGGTAGCGCCGAACGACTTCTTCCAGAGTAAGATAGACAGGGGTGGACACAGCTTCTCCCGAGGTAAAGGAAATTGTGCAGCGGCCTGTTGCACAAAGTCGGTGCCCACGTGAATAGATCAGTAGATCGGCTGGCGCTGGGGTGTCGCCATCTCGTCGCTCCGGCGTAAAGCTAAGTCGCTATAGCTGGCAGCAACTCGAAAATCTGAGCATCGAATGGATCATCGTGGCTCGAGTTTTCACGCGCGAAGAATTTTATGAGCTCGTCTGGTCCAAGCCGCTGACACATTTGGCCAAGGAGTTCGCGATCTCCCGCTTGGCTGGTGGGCAAAGAAGGCAGCTGGGAAGAAGGTGAAGCAGGCGGCATTGCCGAAAGCCAAAGCCGGGGCAGCCGACAGGATCACGATCGCCAATGCGGACCTCAGCCGTGAATCCGCTGCGCTCGCGAACGTCCGTGAACAGGCGCCTAGACGCGAGGCAGAGCAGCGGAGAACCTCAAGAATTTGCCCGTCCTTCACGACATCTTTGCCCAATGCCTGCGCTGGAAGGATCGCCTTACCTGACGACGAGCGAATACTCGGTATCCGCTGTAAGCGTAGCGCTGCGGCCCTTTCGATTGGCGCTTGACGCCTATTTTGATCGCAGCTTGTGCCGTCGTGGCTTCCAAATTCCGGACAATGCGTTGACGGCGGCCTCGAGCGCCTTCCGGTCGACGACGTCGGGATCGAACTGTTCGGGCCCCCAGAGGCGCATACGTTCGTGCTCCGGATGGGCGGGGTCGCTGATGGCATCGAGGTATTCGGCATAGCCGGGCGCACCGCCGACGTCCTCCGGAGGACAACGACCGGCGGCCTCGAGCAGGAGGGGAAGTCCCTCTGTCGTCGTGTTGTCGAACCATTTTTCGAGCTTGATCACATGATCCCAGCTGTCGCCGAAGTCATAGAGATAATGGATCGTCTTGGCGCCGGTCTCTTGAACGATATTGGAAAGCCGCGTCTTGCGGGCATC
>NZ_VSTH01000136.1 GCF_008123965.1 Bradyrhizobium hipponense
AAAATTTGGCGATAGCTCGCACGAAGTGCGAGCAGGCCGATACACGATGAGCCGAGAGCTCCAATTCGTAGACATCTCAGCGAGCCGCCCGGTTGGCGCCGAGAGCGCGTACCCGTAGTGTCGTGTCGCCGGCAACTCGTGTGTCATGTATCTGATAGGAGGTGCTAATGCGACGGGTGAGTGGCATCAACGTCCAACGAACTTTCGGTGAGTTAGCCAGCAACAGCCTGGCGGTCGTGTCGCGAGTTCTGGCGCCATTCGTGGCGCGGGTAATTGTCCGCAATCCCTTGCAGGTGAAGGCGATTGCCCAGGCTCACGTCAAGGCCGACAAGATCGATGCGGGCACGTTCACAAGTCGGCGGGGCGAGGTACCTACCATGAATCTGGACGCCTGACGCGGAGACCGAACGCAGGCGCAGGATGGTGGCGCGGCGCTACCAGGTCGTGCGAAGTCCACATCGATCAAGAGTGCCAAGCGTTAGTCAGGCGCGAGGCCATCTGACCGCCGGGCAGAAGTCGGCTGAGGGCGTGTGAGAACAGGCTGTCGGCAAGGCTACTGAGGCACTCCAAGGGCAGAAGGTGGAGAAAACAGAGAGGCGGAGCCCGAAACGATAGTTGAGGGCCCGAATGCACAAGGTGACGAGGAGACCAAGCCATTCATGGCGAAATCAGCCATCGAAAATCCGGCTGAGAACAACTGATAGAGGAGGTCTGCGACCGAGAGAACCTCGTAAGAGCGTGGACGCGCGCTGAAAGGAACAAAGGAAGCCCAGGCGTTGATGGGGTGAGCATTGATGACGCGAAGGCGTTTCTGAGTCAGCAATGGTCAAACATTCGACTCAAATTGCTCGACGGAAACTACCGGCCGCAGCCGGTTAAGTCGAAATCGCAACCCGGATGGCGGGGGCAGGTAACTCGGAGTTCCCACTGTCCTCGACCGCCTGTTCAACAAGCCGTGTTGCAAGTTCTCCAAAAAGGGATGGGATCCGAGGTTTTCGGAGCACAGTTTCGGGTTCAGCCTAAGCGGTCCGCCCACCAGGCTCTAGTCCCGGGCACAGCTTGCGTCGCCGATGGGTACAACCTAGTGGTTGATCTCGATTGATTCGGAAGTAATTTTCGATTGAAGCAACCACGACATCCTGATCTCGCGCGCCTCCGCTCGGATACCCGATAAATGCGTGCTCAAGCTTCCGGGCATTCCTTGAATGCCGGTATTGGAAGGCGGTTTGGTCCGACCGGTGGACGAGGCCTTCCTCAGCTCTTTCGTGCTCGACGAACTCGGCATAGAACTGGATCGACGTGGTCATCGGTTCTGCCGTTACGAGGATGACACACAGCAACATTTATTTTCGCAGCCACCGCACCACCGAAAGGGGATGGCTTCGATAAGCCGAGTCCTGGCCGACAAGCTCCGCTTGAAAGTCAACGAGCCCAAAAGCGCGGTGGCGACCCGAGGAAGGTAAATTTCTCGGATTCGGCATTGCGAATGACGGGAGCGAGCGAACCATTGCGCCCAAAGCTCTCGACGGGTTCAAAGACCGAATCCGAGAAATCGCGTGCCGGACGCGAGAGATAGTTTGCAGCCGATGATCGCAAACCATACCTCATCTGGTGGCGCGGGTACTTCGGCTTCGGTCAGACCCTGCGCGTTCAAACGAACTTCGAAGCCCGGATCCGCCGCAGACTGCGTTTGTATCTCTGGCCGCAATGGCGGAACGGGCATAACCGATTCCCAGAGCTTCGCCGCCTCGGCATCGCGAAGTCCGCCGCATCGCTCGCTGCCGGTTCACCGACGGAACCCCGGCGCATGTCCGGATACCCGGCGGCTCAACACGCTCTACAAAACCATGTGTTCAACTCTCTTGGCCTCTCCCGAATCTCCATGCCTGTGCCGGCTTACCTGGTCTAACCGCCGTGGTCCAGACCCGTACGCCCGGTGGTGTGCGAGAGGTGGCGCCGCGAAGGGTCCTCCCATCTCATCAATCGCAAAAATGAGTCTGCAGGCTCTCCGGCTTCAAACCAAAAAACTTGCAATCTCAAACGCTGCTCCGTCCCAGAAATCGACCCCGCTCAACCACTTTGGAGGTTCTGCACGGGCGATGGCTCCGAGTTCATCGGCGATGCTCATCTGAAGTTCCCCACACTCCTTAGCAAAGTTCAAAAAGTTTGCGTGGTGCACGGGTCAATGCCTCTGCGCCGGTCTCGGTAACGCGGAATGTTTCGCTGATGACGTAGCCGAAATCCTCCTCGATCCAGTTGCCCAGCATCAGATGGAACGTCATGTTCGGCTTCAACTCTGTCATGTCCCCCTCCCTCAGGCTCGCGGTAGGCTCCCTCCAGTCGATGCCAATGGCATACCCACAGCGGGATTCCTTTTTGAAGCCATTTTTTTCAATCGTCCGATAGAACGCGCACGCAACGTCGCTACAGGTTGCACCGGGCCGGACGGTGTTCAGGGCAGCTTCCAGACCGGAAACTTCTGCTTGGTGCAGGCGGCGTAGACGATCAGAGGGCTGGCCTACCGAGAAGGTGCGCATGATCGCGGAAACGTAGCCATGCCGCACGCCACCAAGCTCAATGTTGATCTGTGAGCCTTCGCGAATGATGTCTTCGCTCCAGGGAATGTGGCACGTACCCGTGCGGGGAGACGAACAGAAGAACATGCTTGCAAAATCGGTCCCTGCCTTCCCATTGGCACCACGGGCGAGCGCAGCAGCGATCTCGGCCATGACATCAGCTTCCCGGACGCCAGGCCTAATAACTTCTGCCGCGCGCATGATTGCAGCATCCGCAATTGCGGCGGCTTCTCGCATAATCGATATCTCTAGATCCGATTTGACGCTCCGGATCCAGTCTATTGCGTGCGTGCAATCCACGATCCTCGCGTTCGGCATCCGTTCTTTGAATTTCTGCCCCGTCTTCATAGAAAGCTCGCCCAGCTCGAGCCCCAAGCCGCGCTTTGCGAAGCCAAGTTCATGCAGGAAGTCGATCACCGTATCGAATCCATCCTTCTCAAGATTGGCAATGAGGTTCTCTGGATAACCGATCACGTTTCCGCGCTCAAGGAACGACTGATGGAACGCTGCCGGTGCATCCATACGACGCAGGATAAATGTCGGCTCCTCCTGGTGGGTTGATACCACAAGTGCTTGCGGTACGTACGCTGATCGGGCGGTGTAACCCGTGAGATACGTGATGTTGCACGAATTATTGACGATAAGTGCATCGATGCCGCGCCATACCATTTCTGATTTCAGCGCAGTAAGCCTTCGCAAGTACTCCGAACGCGGAAATGCCTGCGGGCCTTTGCTGATCGTCATTGTTAGCTCCACGGGTTTGTTGGCCGAAAGTCCGCACAACGACTAAACCGATCTTCTGCAAATTTCATGCGGTTGAGCGTGCCCCTGATCCCCCATCATTGGGGCGGTGGGTTGGCGGGCCGCAGCAGCCTGTTTTCTGCGGCTGATTTCCAGGCGCTTGAGTGTATTGAGGTGTGATTTGGCCTTAGCGGGCTGGCACTCAAGGATCAATGATCGCTACTCTCACGCGCAGAATAAGCCGAACTCGCACGGGGGGCGTTCGGCCCTGCGCGCAACTGGCTCAGTGTCACGAGCGGGTCCGGAATGCGATTCGTGCCGATGTGGATTCTGCGCCGCTGCTGCGCAAGCATCGAGATGCACTCCGACGCCGGATCGAGCGGTAGCAGCGAGAGTTTTCTCCCTGCGCCTGAAGTGCCGAAAACATGATGCACGTTGCTAACGCCGCAAATCGGCGAACGATGGTGATTTGTCGGCGATCGTTGAGATACGACCAGAACCGGCAATTGGCCGGCCGACTGCTCTATGCCCCAGGAATTCGCGATCTGCACCGTCAACGGAATGGTAAAAGCTCGCTGACGGTAAGAAAAGCGATACGACGCCTTGTCAGGTTTGTTGGGTTCGCCACGTTCATGTTTCGATCGTGCCGCAGAGCCGAACGGATTGAGAAGAAATAAAGTGTGATCTTCCCCCGAAAAAGTGGACGGGTTTAAGCAGCTTTTAGCTCCATTTCGATCGGGGCGATATATCCGATGGCGGAATGGAGCCTGGTTCGGTTGTAGAAGCCCTCGATGAAGGCAAAGATATCGCGCTGGGCCTCGGCGCGGGTGTTGTAGTCGCGATGATGGACGAGCTCGGTCTTCAAGGTATGGAAGAAGCTCTCCATCGGGGCATTGTCGTAGCAATCAGCCTTGCGACTCATGGATGCGGTGATGCCGGAGCCGGCAAGAGCATCGCGATAGGCATGTGAGGCGTACTGGGCGGATTCAAGCGGTCGTCGCAACACCTGAACGAAGGAGGTTGCGATGGGCATTCGAAAGCGACGATCACACCGTTCTGGACGAGCACCGTTGGCGTCACCGGGACGGCCGCCGGTAGCGGGGCGATCTGAACTCCAGCGATTCTGGTTGGGGATCGCGCAGGGAATGACCAGCGAGGATGCTGCATTAGCGGCTGGTATGTCGCAGCCTGTCGGAACCAGATTGTTCCGACAGGCAAGCGGCATGGCACCAGCGATGTTCAGATCTTCAACCCAGCCGCGGTCCGGGCGGTACCTCTCGTTTGCGGAACGTGAGGAGATCGCACTTCTTCGCGTTCAGGGCCTTTCGAGACGCGAGATCGGACGCCGACTTGGCCGATCCGCCTCGACCATCTCCCGTGAGCTACGACGCAATGCCGCGACGCGCAGCGGCGGCCTGGAGTATCGTGCATCGACAGCCCAATGGCACGCCGAGCGATCGGCCCGTCGGCCCAAACCGACTAAGCTTGCGCTCAACACAACGTTGCGCACTTATCTGGAGCAGCGACTGGCCAGCGTGGTCATGACCCCGAGTGGCGCTGCCGTTCCTGGTCCCGCCGTTCCGTGGAAGGGCCGCCGGCATGGCCCGCGAAAGGATCGGCGATGGGCCAGGGCTTGGAGCCCGGAGCAGATTGCCCGACGCTTGCCGATCGACTTCCCGGACGACAAGACGATGCGCATCAGCCACGAAGCCATCTATCAATCTCTCTTCGTTCAGGGTCGGGGAGCGCTACGCCGCGAACTGTCGGCCTGCTTGCGAACGGGGCGCGTATTGCGGGTCCCCAGGGCGCGCGTACGCAGGCGAGGCAAGAGCTTTGTCTCGCCGGAGATCATGATCAGTCAACGCCCCGCCGAAGCGGCCGATCGCGCGGTGCCGGGCCACTGGGAGGGAGACCTCATCCTTGGTCTTGGCAGCTCGGCGATCGGCACGCTGGTTGAGCGGACAACACGCTTCACGATGTTGCTGCATCTTCCCCGGCTTGCGGGGCATGGCGAAGCTCCACGCATGAAGAATGGCCCTGCTCTCGCGGGACACGGAGCTGAAGCCGTGCGCGACGCGATTACGCGCACCATCATCACCTTGCCCGAAGAGATGCGTCGTTCGCTGACCTGGGATCAGGGAGCCGAAATGGCTCAGCACGATCGTCTCAAGATCGACGCGGGTGTCCAAGTCTACTTCTGCGATCCGCAAAGCCCCTGGCAGCGTGGCACCAACGAGAACACCAATGGGCTGCTGCGTCAGTAAAGGCACCGACCTGAGCGTCCACAGCGCCGACGACATCGCCGCCGTGGCCGCGGCCCTCAATGCTCGACCGAGACCGGCGAGACCTCGAGCACGGCGCACATCATGCGGACCGGATAGGTCTCGCGGTGATCCTCGATGAAGCGAAAGCTCATGTCCGGGTTCCGGCGAAGATCGCGATCGACTTGCTAAGAAACAGCCGGATTAGCGTCCCCCGGAATGGCTTGCAACACGAAGCCCAACGATTTGGCCCGGCGCTGAAGGTTTGCGAGGACGCGGTTGCGATATTGTTGCTCATAGTGGTCGGCGCCCGGATCCCTTTAGCTCATGCCGTGCCGAAGTGTGTTGTAGAACAAGACCGCAATCTTGCGGGCGGTCGCCGTCACCGCCTTCGACTTGCCCGCACGTGAGGATAGCCGGCGATAGAATGCGCCAAGTGCCGTATCGCTCCGCCCCACCGTTGTGGCTGCCAACCGCAACAGCGCAGCCGCCCGACTGGACGATCTCCGTGTGCGCGAAGACAGCACCTTGCCGCCCGAGATCTTGTTGCCCGGTGCGAGGCAGAGCCAGGAAGTGAAGTGCTTGGCGCTCGGCCATGCCCTTAAATCCGTGCCGCACTCGCCGATGAGCTTCAATGCGAGCGACGGACCCAACCCATGGATCTCAGTCAAATCGACGCCAAGCACGCCGTACAGCGCGGTCCGGACATCGAAGGTGGGTGTGTTGACCTGCTTGGTCTTGATGCGTGGCTTGGATAGCTTTCCCACCGGTCGAGCTCCTTTGTTGTTCAATGCACTGATCAGGACTTCGAGCTTGCGATCACAGGCGAGCATCTTTGCCTGGTAAACGTCGTAGAGCTCCAGCGACTGAGTCAACGCGAAGACATGTTCGTGCCGGTCATTGCCTACGAGAGCTGCGCGGATCGTTTCGATCGATGAATGGCAGCGCACGTCCCGATAGGTTGCTAGGACGTCGGGATTGCGTTCGCCTGCAACAATGGCTCGGATAATCCGTATGCCAGTCGCGCCCGTGATATCCGTGACAACATGATGGAGCTGCAGGTTCATCTCCATCAGGGCCTTCTGCATATGTTGGATATGGGCGGCAGCATATTCCACCAGCCGCTCGCGCTGGCGTAGATAGGCACGCAAGGTTGCAATCTCGGCATCGGGTCGGAAGCTGCCCCGTAACAGGCCATAGGAGTGGAGCTGGCGTAACCAAGCGGCATCGCTGACGTCGGTTTTGCGCCCGGGCACATTCTTGGCGTACCGCGCATTGACCAGAATGACCTCGAAGCCGCGCTGTTCCAGGACCTCGTAGGCCGGGATCCAATAGACCCCGGTGGATTCCATCGCGACACTGGTAACGCCGCACGCTTTGAACCAATCCGCCAAGTCATGCAGGTCTTGTGTGAATGTGCCGAACGCGCGCACCGGCACGTCGGTGCAAGCAGGCTTCACCGCAGCCATGTGCATCCTTGATCCGATGTCGATGGCGGCGGCCCCGACGTTGATCGGCTTCAGTTCCGGGCGGTCACCGGTCGTCCTCTTGGGCATGGCAATCCTCCATTCAATGACAAGCAGGAGGGTCTGGGCTATGCCAATCGTCATCTTCCTAATCGGGATCGCCGCCAGGGCGACGTCACCACTCTCAAGTTCGCATGTACCCATGGACCATGTTTTTTAACGGGGACTGTGCCTCCAATAATCGAACGGCCGCTACCCTCCTAGCCGCAGAGGATAGCACAAGGCTGTTTCTAGCCCGCACAGGCGCGCCGCGGTGCTAGACAGTTTTTTAAAATGTCGCGCTCCATCCGCAGCCGTTCGTTCTCCTGGCGCAGGCGCGCGATCTCCGAAGCCTGGTCCGCCGACATCGGCGTCGCCTGCGTGGTGGGGCGCCACGCCGCCGATGCCGGCTCCTGCCGGAGCTTATCGACCCAGCGTCGCAACACCGAGTCGCGTAGACCGAGCTCCTTGGCAACCGACCCGATCCAGCGACCGCTCGACACCACCAGTTCGGCGGCCTGGCGCTTGTACTCGTCAGTAAACGACCGACGTTGACGTTCCATTCGACACCTCCGGGCTCAACGAGCCTACTACAGGTGTCCACTCATGCGGAGGAGGTCAAAGTGGGAGTCCGTCGCATCAGCGAAGTGGCACGAGTTTTGATGCTCTTGCTCGCGACGCGGCAGGGGGGTCTGAGTAGACATCATGCTTCGTGCCGTCGTCATGGGTGGCGCGGAGGAGGGAAAGCCGCCTAATCGACGTCTGTCAAATCGCCATGCTATTGGATGCTGAGCATAGACGAACCTCCGACGTTATGCGCGAGCCCTTGTCGATCTTTGAAAGAAGGTTGCGAAGACTGCCCTAGCCTCCTTTGCTAGACGCGAGTGCTGGTAGAGCAGGGTTCCGACCTTGTACGCGCCCGAGCTACTCTTGTTTCCTTGACGTCAGCAGTGCGATCGGCGTCGGCTCTGACCGAAAGTGTTAGAGAGGTACTTGAATGAGCTTAGATGATTGCGATCGTGCGACGCATGACAGCCCCGCTGCAGGTCAAGTGTTCCGGGATCTCGGCGTTGAACCGATCATTAATTGCACCGGCGTACGTACATCTTACGGCGGATGCAATCCAACGCGGTCTGTGTTCGCCGCAATGGAAGCCTCGGGTCAAGACTTCGTCATTCTGAATGAACTGGCGGAAGCGGTTGGACGAAAATTTGGCTGCACTCACCGGTGCTGAATGGGGGCTCGTGACCGCTGGAAGCGCAGCAGCAGTAAGCCAAGTGGTTGCTGCTTGCGTAGCTGGCAACGATCCAGAAAAGATGCTGAAGCTCCCGTTACGAGGCGAGAAAATGGTGGTTGTCGCTGCCGATCAGCGAATGGCTTACGAGCATGCAATTCGAGCAGTCGGTTGTATGGTGCTTCCTATCGGCCGTGCCGCAGACCTGGATCAGCTTCCAATTGCGAAGATCGCAGCAATATGCCTTGTTGCCGCAGATATTCCAAAGTCGGTCTTGTCCTTTGACCAACTCGCTCTGCGCTCCAAACAACTCGGAATTCCACTGATTGTGGACGGGGCCGGAGCAGTCCCAAGATTTCCCAACATTTGGCTTCAAAATGGGGCCGATCTACTGATTCGTTCAGGCGGCAAGTATATCAGCGGACCGCAATCCACTGGCTTCTTACTTGGCTCTGAAAGATTGTGCAGAGCTGCGTACCTGAATGACCTCCTGGCCAATCGTTTGGTCGGTCAATGAAGGTTGGTAAAGACGAGATCATTGGCGCTTACGTTGCGTTGGAGCAATGGGCAAAGGGAGGGGCTGCTCGTGCAATGGAAAGATGGCGCGTCGATCCGACCAATCTGACCAAAGTCGAGGCTGAGATCGTTGGTCGTTCAATCGTTCATGCCATTGCAGAATCGCATTTAGCGCCAGCGGCACCACCAGAGGGCACTTTCGAGGAGCTAGCGGGAGCATGGCGCGCAGGCCAACAAGACGGCGCGGATCATCTGGGCGCTTCTGAACAAGGGCGGGATGTACCGACGTCCCGCGCTATGCCAAGGAGGGCGTGCCGATCAGTCTGTCGACCTTGGCCGACCAGGTCGGCGGCTGCACCGCGGCGCTGGAACCTTTGTTCAAGCGCCTCGAGGCCTACGTACTGAGCGCCGAACGATTGCACGGGGACGACACCACGGTCCCGGTCCTGGCCAAGGGCAAGACCGATACCGGCCGGATCAAGCACGTGGAACGGCGCCGGAGCCTGGCTGATCTTCTCGCAATCACGGCAAGTTGTGAGGTGGAAATAATGGGGGCTGAGAAATAACTGGGGGCTGATCCGCGAACCGCATCAGACGGAAGCATCGTCAACGGAGTTACGAAATGGAGCGAGTCCATGACACTCTCAGAGCGGCAACATTGAGCCCCGATGCTATATTACACGCCGCTCAGCAACCTGAAACGATAGGCCAGGCGGCGTTTGATCGACACCTGAGCGAGATCCCACTGCAGCTGGAGCAGCAAGCCAGTGCAGGTCCTTCCCAGCCTGTTATCGCGAGCGACCTTAACGATCGTCTTGATTTGGTGGGCCAGCCGCCAACATGAAGCTGGTCGTCATTTCGAACCGCGGCGCTCGCTTCGATCCCAATAAACCCCAGAGCGGCGGACTTGCCGCAGGCCTCGAGCCAGTCTTGGAATGTTCGGGGGCGGTCTGGATGTTCTCCTCGGACATCCTCGGCGACGGGACTGAGAAGCCTCTGCTGCTCGAGAAGGCTGGCAAAGGCCATGTGGCCAAGCTCGATCTTCCGGTTGCGCACTATCCCGGCTACTATCGAGATTATTCGAACTCTACGTTGTGGCCGGCATTGCACTCTCTGTCGGACCGGATGTCGCGCACGCAAGCGGGGTACCGCAGCTATCGAGAGATGAACGACTTCGTCGCGCGCGCGGCATTTGGTTTGCAGGATCGGGACGCATTCTGGGTGCACGACTATCATTTATTTCCTCTCGCGTCCGATCTGCGTAAGCTCGGCATCGAAGGGCCGGCCGGCTTTTTCCTGCATACGCCATGGCCCGCCCCTGACATGATCAAGCTCGTGTCCAATCATCGCGAACTGATGAAGTCGATGCTGGAGTATGATCTGTTGGGCTTTCAGACGAGCCGGGACGTTAATAACTTCCTCGCCTGTCTGCGTTCCCATCTCGGGCTGGAGAGCAAGGATGTCGTTGTGATCTCGGAGCGCGGTCAAACGCGATGTCAAAAGTTCCCAATCGGTATCGATCCGAAGCAGTTCGCAGAATACCTGGTTGCAGACTTGTCTCCCGCAGAGCAGGAGAAAGTGTCGTCCTCGCTGAAAATCGTCGAGGGCACCACGCTTGCGATCGGCGTCGACCGGCTCGACTACACCAAGGGCATCGACAAAAAGGTCGAAGGGTTCAATCAGCTTTTGAAGGCCGAGCCGCGCAGCATCTCGCTGTTGCAGATCGCGCCCCCCTCACGCGCCGACGTCGAAGAGTATCAGAAGTATAAAAACGAGGTGGAGGGCCGGATCAACGAGGTCAATGCCGAGCACGGCACGGACGACTGGAGCCCGATCCAGTACAAGAACGAATCGTTCAGCCAGTCCGCACTTGCGCGTCTTTACCGCGCTGCGCGTGTTGGCGTCGTGACGCCGTTGCGTGACGGCATGAATCTCGTCGCGAAAGAATATGTTGCTGCACAGAATCCGAAGGACCCCGGCGTTCTGGTGCTCTCGAAGTTCGCGGGTGCGGCTGAAGACTTCAACGACAAGGAGGCGCGGCTGGTGGATCCGAACCGTCCTGAAGAAATCAGGGAGGCAATTTGGCAGGCGGTCAACATGCCGGGTGAGGAGCGTATCGGGCGCTGGCGGTCGATGATGGACAAACTTGAAGCATATACGATCCACCACTGGTCGGCGGACTACCTTCGAGAGCTGGACAAAAGCCAAGTTACCGCCGCTGCGGTGACCGCCTACGACAAGATCAATCCCGCCCACACGGACCTGAGGGAGGGCGCCTATGCGAGGGGAGCCTTTGAGGCGTTAGCGGACCCGGTGAAACATACACAGGATAGCCTTTGGGCGTTGCCGACGACGACAACTCCGCCCATCGGCCCCAGCGGACAAGAGCCGGCCGCCAGCGACCGATTGGACGAAAAGCATGTCACGGCGGATTGCGCTCTGCCGTAGCAGGCGTTTCAGAGGGACGATCCGATCCGGCGGGCGGACGTGCTCTTGCGGCCGGCGCAATCCTGGCTCGAGGCTGGGCGCCCGTGAATGACTTGCATGGACCTTCCATGGAAATCGTCCATGACCAGAAATGGCAGCGACAAGCCAATGTCCTGTTCCTGCCAGGAAACGACAGTCACGCGAGTGGCGGCGGTACCGTTTAGCCGCTGCTGCTCGCTGGCCGCTGCGCTTCGGAAGCGGCGGTTGCCTAATGCGAGCAGCTTCGGGGCGATCGACAGGTCGTGGCGGCTGTCAGTGATCCGCATCCGGCGCGGCCGCGCCATGATGGCTCTGATGCCGTGACGCCGCATCAACCCGTGGATGCGACCGCGGCTGCGGGCCTGAGCCTTCAACTAGACGTGGATACGCGGCTGCCATAACGGCCGGGGGCGCGGTGGACTCGCTGATGTCGTCGACTTGGTCACGATTGGCGGCAGATCGTCGGCTCTCGAGCGCGGGCCAAGCATAGCTGTTTCTAGGCCGCACGGGCGCGCCACCGGGCTGGACAGTTTATTAAAATGTCGCGCTCCATGCACAATCGCTCGTTCTCTCGCCGATGCGTTCATGACGCTTCATCGCGAAATACTGTTCGACGACGTCTTTCCCGGCTTCGGCGGCACAGCCAGGGAGCGCGGCACGCCGCGCGCGTCGCGTTCCGCTGTCGAACCTCGATTAGGCGTCAGGCCGCCTTCTTCTGCTCGATCTGCGAGGCGGGAGAGGCGCCGCTTCCGATCTGAATCCGGCATGGCTTCATGGCCTCCGGCACCTCGCGGACGAGGTCGACGATCAGCACCGAAGGCTACGTCATGAAGGGCGGCCACTACCCAGGCACGTCTCAAATTCAGACGCGTCCACCGCGCCAGCGCCGATCCCGGTACGCCGCAGGCTCCAAATACTCCGCCGTCGGGAGGACGCCGCAATGACCAATAAGCACAGGACAAACGACGGCTACGCGATGCACGGCAAAATTATGAGCCGCCAAGACTCATACGGAATCACCACCTCGCAGGTTAAGCAGCGGCCGCCTGCGCCGGTACCAATGGTGAAGGCTCAAGCTCCAACGCCGCCAGCGCCCAAGTGAACCGCCCCGGGTTTGCCGGAGGCTCCAACTCCTGAGAGGATGGAGCCATGACAAGCAAGACCACGAACAAGTTTTCGCCTGAAGTCCGCGACCGTGCGGTTCGGATGGTTCTGGATCACGCCGGCGAGCACCCGTCGCGCTGGGCGGCAGTGACCTCGATTGCGGCCAAGATCGGCTGCACACCGCAGACGCTGCATGACTGGGTCAAGAAGGCCGAGATCGACAGCGGGCAGCGGGCCGGTGTCCCGACTGAGATGGCCGAGAAGCTGAAGGCCCTGGAACGGGAGAACCGTGAGCTGCGGCAGGCCAACGAGATCCTGCGCAAGGCAAGCGCTTATTTTGCGATGGCGGAGCTCGACCGCCGGTCCAAGCCATGATCGCCTTCATCGACGATCATCGTGGGGCGCATGGGGTCGAGCCGATCTGCAAGGTGTTGCCGATCGCCCCCTCGACCTACCATGCCCATGTGGCCAAGCGGCGCGATCCCGCCAAGCTGTCGGCGCGAGCCAGGCAGGACGCCGCGCTGAAGATCGAGGTTCGGCGCGTCTTCGATGAGAACTTCTCCGTCTACGGCGTGCGCAAGGTGTGGCGGCAGCTCAAGCGAGAAGGCTTCGATGTTGCTCGTTGCACGGTGTCGCGATTGATGCAGGACATGGGTTTGCAGGGGGTTATCCGCGGCAAACCGGTTAAGACCACGATCAGCGACAAGGCCGCGCCATGCCCGCTGGATCACGTCAACCGCCAGTTCAGGGCGCCAAGGCCGAACGTCCTTTGGCTCTCCGACTTCACCTATGTCGCGACCTGGAGCGGATTCGTCTACGTCGCCTTCG
This sequence comes from Bradyrhizobium hipponense, assembly GCF_008123965.1. GTDB lineage: Bacteria > Pseudomonadota > Alphaproteobacteria > Rhizobiales > Xanthobacteraceae > Bradyrhizobium > Bradyrhizobium hipponense. The sequence goes on from NZ_VSTH01000136.1 coordinate 13,232, forward strand.
TCATCGACGCCTATGCCCGCAGGATCGTGGGCTGGCGGGCCTCGCGCACGGCGCACGCCAGCTTCGTGCTCGATGCGCTGGAGCAGGCCCTGCACGATCGCCGACCGGTCCACCGCGGCGGGCTCGTGCATCATAGCGATAGGGGTAGCCAAGGCGTCTCTATCAAGTACACCGAGCGCTTGGCTGAAGCTGGCGTCGAGCCTTCCGTTGGCAGTGTCGGAGATTCCTATGACAACGCTCTCGCCGAAACCATCAACGGCCTCTACAAGGCCGAGGTGATCCATCGGCGCGGGCCATGGCGCAGCTTCGAGGCCGTCGAGTTCGCGACCCTGGAATGGGTGGACTGGTTCAACAACCGACGGCTCCTGGAGCCCATCGGCAACATCCCGCCAGCCGAAGCCGAGCAACGCTACTACGCCATGCTGGAACAACCGGCCATGGCGGCATAACTTAAACCAAATAGCCTCCGGCAAACCCGGGGCGGTTCAATCGGCATCACGACCAAGTTCAACTATCGCGAGATGCGAGCCGACGACAAAGTCTATCAATCCCTTCCTGATAACCGTCGCCGACATCGTGATAACGTGAGTATGGTGCAGCAGACTATCGAGGATCGGGGTGGCGACCACAGGGTCGCCAAAAGTCGAGCCCGACTCGCCGATGCGGCGGTTGCTGGCAGGCTGGATCACGCCTCGGCAGCTAACAACGTGCAAGAATTGATGCGCGGCATTAGGCTCAGCGTATATCAGAGCTCGTCGATAATGCTTTAGCTTGGCAAAGCCGCCATGCACTCATCGAGCCTAGCCCCGCTGTGATTTCTGCGCAAATGACTGTGGTCGCTGAACTACCACAGAATGGCTAGCCAGGATCGGTTCGCTCAAGCGCAACCGCCAGCTTCGTCTTGCCAACGCCAGGCCGAAGCAGCAGCACGTTATTGGCATTGGCAATCCAGCGTATGCTGGCAAGCTCGCGTATCCGGAATCTCGCGACGGCTGGGCCGAGAGGTCCGATGCAGACAGGTCGCGAACTTAGTTTGAGCGTCATCTCACCACTATTCTTGCGGCGATTTCGCGTTCACACCGCAGCACCAGATCTCGCGTAGGCTCAGCTCTTGTCGGAGCATCATTCGTCATCCTGCTGCTCGCGGCTCCGCGCTATGCTCGCAAATGCTTGGGATCGACGGCGCGGGCGCGTTGACCGGCGCAGATCGGATAGATGGCCACAGTGGCGCAGCATCCCTTCGGCCATCGTCGCTCGCACCATCTCGCCGTTCAATCGCCACGGCACCGAGTAAGCGCCAGGGCTGTCCCAATAGACCCCGCGCGCGCCCAGCACCGCTCGGTCGCCTGTCAAATGCTGATACATGCCATTAAACGCACCATTACTTACCAAAGTAGGTAGTGTCTGGAGCCATCGTTGAAGATGTAGCTTTAGTCAGTAACTCCCCGCCAGGTTATGGCGGAACTCTTCACAGTATGATAGGGTGCAGCAATGCCAGTCGCGGGTAATGCGTTCCACGTCGCTCGATCTCTCCAAGTACATGACAATGCCGCCGAAAAGAATGGCATCAAGCTGCTGATAGGATTCGATTTTCACGAGTATGTCTCGATTGCACGGGCAACTCCAACGAAGGGGCCGACATTTCCGAACTTTCGGCCGGATCGCTCGCCAATTAAGGAAGGCGAGGGATATTGGATCATAGGCTTAGACAAAAATAACAACGTTGCTGGGTTAGAAGCAGCTCGACTGTATGACCTTTCGCACACCAACTTTGCAGAACATCTTCGATCCCTGAAGGCGTTCTATGCCGACCCTGCCATGCATGCACACCCTGAGGACCGTTGTATTTGCACAGCGCCTAGCGCGAAGAAGATGACCGGAAAAGTGGCCTACCACGGCGATCTTTGGGTACGCAGAGATTTTAGAGGAAAGGGCGTGCGCAAGATCCTAACACGAGTAACCCACGCCGTGTCTTTTGCCATGTGGGCTCCTGACTTCTTATGTGCGATTGTAGAGCGCTGGACACTGGATAAGAACGTCGACGACATGCTGCATCATGAACCAGGCGGGGCGATATTACGGCTGGTGGAAGATGACATTGTGGAGGACAATTGGCTCTCTTGGGAAACTGGCGAGGAGTTGAGGAGCTGGTTTGATCGCTGCAGTCGAACCGACTTATCTTTAGCCACGTCATTGTCGTCCACTTGATTGTTGTCGCGGTACCCAAAGTTTCGTGCGAAAGGCGCGTTCGGAGCCGCTGTCCGGCATCTCAGGATGGTTGTCTCTTCTCGATTCGCTGCTACCGAGACTCACGCAGGTCTGGCGCATACATTAATCCACCAGTCTCGGAGCGCCGTAGCCGCGTCCGTCCTAGATCCACCAGTTACTCGGCCAAACGACGAGTACATTCAGCGACATGGATCAGGTCTCCCGCCGCTGCTATCTGGCCGCTTTTACCCAAGAGGATACGAAACGGCGCTGCGGTCATGTGGTTGGGGCGCGTCCTTGAACTCATAATCTCCAAAAGCACTATGCCAATGCAATCGTCTAGCCGGAGCAGCCATTGGAGATGGAATGTGCGTGATCTTCACGCAACCGGGGAGCGCGCCGCCAGCGATGTCGGCCCGCATCCACCCGCGGTTCGAGCCTCGGCTCAGCCAGGAGCGCAGATGCGTCTTATCCACGAACGCGACGCCAACCGCTCACGTCGAAATCTAAAACATCGACTCGCGCTTTGCGACCTAGTAGATCGAAGCACCCAAGGAGACGGAACGCAGGTTTGAACGGTGCGGCTTCGCGAGCCGCGATGATCGGATGCAAGGTCGTCATCCTTGCTATTCATTACCTATCCGAGAAGAAAAACTTAGACGCGCATTGTGCCAGTTGATGAGATAATCCTATTTTGGTGAAAGCCGAAAATCGACTCCAGCCAGAACGCCTTTCTATCAGGAGACGGCCCGATGCCGGGCAGCTCGCTCCGCGTAACGGGAGAGTCGAAGGGCAGCCTCGTCGATCACCGCGTCGGCGGCGCCGAGGCTAATGCGCAAATAGCCGGTTGCGCTCTCACCAAAAGCGTCCGCGGGCAGGATCGCCACACCCTCCTCGAGAAGGAGGCCCTTGGCGAAATCATAGGCCGAAAGACCGGTGGCGCGAGCATCCAACATCACGAACATGCCACCTTCCGGCCGCTGACAAGTCAGGACCGAAACCGTGTCCATCCAGTCACAAAGCCGGTCGCGCCGGCGGCGATAGGCGGCTTTCAGCTCGGGGACGCCGCGCGGAAGCTGCTCAAGCGTTGTCACCGCCGCGTCCTGCAGAAACGTAGGAGTGCCGTACGTGGAACAGATGGCTATTTGACCGGCATGATCCGCCAATTGCTGCGGGCCGATCATCCAGCCGATACGCCATCCGGGCATCGCATGGGATTTGGAAAGGCTGCCGATGCAAATAGTGCGCTCCGCCATGCCCGAAAGGACTGAAGGTGAGACATGTCGCCCCTCATAAACGAGCTCGTCATAAACCTCGTCCGAAACCAACCAGAGATCGTGCTTGTGGCAGAGCGTCGCTATGGTCGACAGTTCTTCTCTCGTATAAACCGCTCCGGTTGGATTATTAGGCGTTGCCAGAAAGATCGCGCAAGTTCGGGGACCGATAGAGGCTTCTATCTCGTCGATGAGCGGATGGAAGCCGTTTTTCGCCGGCGACCGGATGCTGACGATCTCGCCGCCGGCAGCGGCAATTGTGCCGGGATACGTTGGATACATGGGCTCTGGAACCAACACTTGGTCGCCCGGCTCCACAATGCAGAGGGCGGCAGTGAAGAGCGCGTTCTGCGCGCCGATCGTGACAATCACCTGGTCGGCATCGATCGCCCGGCCAGTCTTACGGGCATGAAGCCGCGAAATTGCCTCGCGGATCGGAGTGCTCCCTGCACTGGGGCTATATTGGGTTCGTCCGGCTGCCAGACTGTCATGCACAGCGTCGATAGCCACTTTGGGACTGGGAAAATCGGTGTTGCCGACCGTCAGTAAGATGATCTGTTCGCCGCGGATACGCTTCTCTGCGGCCATGAAATGTATGTCCCATGCCTTCGACGTCTTACCGACCATTTGGTGGATTCTGGAAGCGTAACGCATGATAGCATTCCTCGCATGGACGTTTGCAAAAGGAGCGGCCTGTCAGGTCGCAGTTGGAGATAGCGATTTGGGCAATCTCAATCGTTGAGCTGCTTGGTTGGAACGGGATTCCATGAGGCTCGCAACACGCGGAGGCGCGCTCGGCATGCCAGTTGCTGTGTGCGAGGAAGCAAATCCTGTGCTTTGGTGAGATCATGGGCGACCCGCCCGGCCCGCTACAGACCCATCGACAACCGCGACTTCGCACTTATAAGAAATCCTCACTGCAGTCGAAGGTAGCATCAAAGATACTGCGGGATGCGCTGGTATTCGGTCGCGGTGCGCATGCCGATGCTGAAGGCGCCAAGAGAGAGAGCGCTCCGTTAGCCGTTCCGATCCCGGGATGTAGCCATACCAGGAGGAGATATTCTGGTACCGAGTGCCTTCGGTCACAACGATGATCGATCATCTCTGTGCAGCGCGTGTCGTGTTTGACTGGTAGGCGGAGTTTCCGCCCTATGGATGGGCATCGCTGGCTCGACGTAAGAAGGCCGCAGGGCACTTGAGCTTCGAGGATACGGTCGATCTCCTGATCGTGATCGCCACGTAGTGCGCCCGCGGATGCCGCCATGAGCTCGGCAGGTTCGTGCAGTTCTTCGTCGACAGAAACCCGACGATCGCCATTTCCATTTTATACTGTTCATGCAAGATCAAGTTCACCGATAAGCCCATAGTCTCGCGAAAGTGTGCGCAGTCTGTCCCAAGTTGCGTCCTCGATCTCGATGCCATTTGCTGTGCGCTCCTGTTCGCGCAAATATGCGATCTCGCCGGGGTAGAACACGCCGGATGAGCCCTCCGATGGCGGTGTCGCTTTCAGGTAATAAGCGAAATCGGCGACCTCCTTCTTGAACTCATCAAGTTGGCGGAATGCGGCTACATTGAAGGCTGCCATGAAGCAACTATTGTTGTACCGGCCACTCGGCTCGACGTTGAACCCAGGGCTAGTTAGCAGACTGCATAGTATTTCCACGATCGCGGCGAGGCCGCTGCCTTTGTAACCCTCGGTACCGCCGAGCGGCAGTAGCGTGCCGCCTTTGCGGTATTCGCGCGGATCGGTGGTAGACCTTCCCTCACCATCGACAATCCAGCCCTTGGGGATCTGCTCGCCGCGCGCAACCGCCAGGTCGATCCGACCGACGGCGACCGCCGAGGTCGCCATGTCGAGCAAAAACGGGGCCTTGAGATTGGAAGGCACCGCGATCGCGATCGGGTTGGTGCCAAGCCGCGCCTCGCGTCCGCCGAAGGGCGCGACATATTTAAATGAGCGGCCGCAGCCGGCCGCCGCGAGCCCGATCATGCCTGCGCTTGCCGCCATCAAGGGGTACGCGGCGAGCCGTCCGACATGGCTTTGCCGGAACACTGTGGAGGCAGCGACATTGGCGATCTTTGCCTTTTCGATGGTCTGCGCCATCGCCCTGGCGTTGACATGGAAGCCAAAGCCCCAATGCCCGTCGATGACCGCCGTGGTCGGCGATTCCTTTACGATGGTCCACTCCGCGCCCGGTACGATATCCCCTGCTTTGATCCACTCAATGTAGGTTGGAATGAGGACAACCCCATGGGAATCATGGCCCGCCAGGTTGGCATTGACGCAGCCGGTTGCGACCGCTCGCGCTTCCTCGTCCGAGGCGCCGACGGCTCGCAGAAGCCCCACACAGATGCGGGTGAGTCGATCGGCCTTCACGTTGATAAAGCGGCTCTCCTTGTCCGGCGGGCGAAGCGTTGATTCCCCAACTGCACTCATAAGACCTCCTCAATCTTGATCATCTCCAGAGCACCTAGATCGACACGTTACACCATGCAAATTGCTTGCCGCCCGTATACCTCACGCAGTCAGCTGGATGCGAGCCATGGCGATTTTCCGCAAGATGCGTCGCACAGCGCAACAGGTAAGTATCAGAACGAGCTTGTGTCAGGGAGTGAATGTCGATCGCTTGGCGAGTTGCGAGGCTTTACTTCGATCGGCGGCCGATCTGACATCACGGATTTCTTCGGTGGTTATTCCTTCGCCGCGCTACGGTGCTCGCCGTACTGAGGTGCGCCGCATCCGTACCTTCGGGAAATGGCTGGGCCCGCTTCCGTCGAGTTTACGACTTCCCCGTCTTTAAACAGACAAAGGTGACGTCGAGATATCATGACGGTCCAATTTCGTGCTGAGACTTGAGCATCCTCTTGAGGATCATCAGCGCTCGGGTGGCGTCGCGCCGGATGCGCTCGACACCGAGTATTCGTGATCGCGAGCCATGCTCCCCGATCCCATGGTGCTGGCCCGGCTCTAGATACGTGTACAAACGAGCTACCTTGCGCGCGTCAGGGCGGCCGAAGGACCACTCGATCGGACTCTGCTCAGCCGATCGGGATCAATCCCGCCTGCTTGCAAGTTTCAATTTTATTGGCCGTCCGCCTTGGGCGCTTTCAGCACACGAGCATCGGGTCCATACACCTCAGCTTTCCAACAGTTATATAGCGGTATCATCGCCTGTCGTCCTCGGAGAAGGGTAGCATCGACGGCGATGGTCTGGCGGACATTGCGTTTATAGAGTCTTTGTCGCCGCCCCTAAATCAGACCACATTGAACTCGACGCCGGGTGCGGGTGGTAACATCCGGCCATAATTGACGGTGTTATTTGCGCGACGCATATACTTCCACGCGTCGGACCCCGACCCTCCCGACAGCCGGTCTCTTTATCGCCGCCAAGTGTGCCGCGATCTCCGCATCGAGGGGCCGATGTTGACGTTGGCAATGCCGCAGTCGCCCCCACGCGCAGATGGGTACGTTTCGGCTTCGCGCAGGTCATCGGTGAAGATTGAGGACGAAAAGCCCTCTGGCACTATGTGGTGTGATTCCAGCACACGATCGATGTTGCTGTAGCGCCTCACGTGCAACATGGGCGCGAAGGCCTCCTCCTGGACTTAGATTGATTTGCGCTACCATTTCGACGAGGTTACGACGTCTATAGCACGCATCACCGGCGTGCTCCATCTCGCACGCGTACGACGCATTCTGGCGCGAGTCATTGATCGTGACTATTCACGGAAAGACATCCCGATAAATTGAGGGAGTACGGAACGTGGTGAGAACGCACTCGATTCTTGCCTGGAGCGCAACGAACGCTCGGCATGACCAGTCCATGGCGATCACACTCGATCGCACTCCTTACTTGAATTATTGCTGGCACAAGAGCGGGTCCACTGAGCAGCCTTGTTACTGCAAAGGGTGATCCGACACTATCTGTTGTGGTAGCTGCCCACAGCGAGTCAGCTAGTGTTTTATGGCTTCAAACAAGGGAGACGACCGATGCGACGGTAGCCCATCCGTTTCGTACGGAGTGTCTCCCGACACCGACTTGCAGCGGTAGCTCCTGGTGCGCCGTCAAGCTCAGAGCCACACTTTCTATATGGTGCGGGCGCGAAAGATTGGCTGATGCGGCTGAGTTTCCCGGTATTTGCCTATCGACCGGCAACAAGGTGTGGCGCTTTCGCTCGGTGTCGCACTGATCAGAGAGGCTCGTTGAACGTGTTCTTGATGTCGCCGTATTCGACCTCGTTCGTACTGCAACTCGCGGTTCGCAAAGCTAACCACGCTCAGGACCGCGCTCGATCTGAGGGCGGCGCCGTATCCCCGCTCGTCAAGTCTGATGCATATTTCTTGTACGCGCAGCGTGGCCAACCCGCATCGTCGGCCGCATGCGCCAGAGGACTTAACTTTATGTACGAGAATCGGCCCCGAATCGCTCTGGGCTGCATGAGCGAACAGGAAAAGAGCGGCAGTCGGATAGCCAATGAAAAGTACTCATCGATGCTCCATGTTCGGATCGAGAATCTTCGATGTCGCCAAAACGTAATGAAGGTAGTCGGCGCTAGTTGAGTGCGACACTTTGCGCGTGGCGACGAAATCGCATCGGCGAGTGAACAGCTTCGAAGCATCTATGGAGAAAAATGGAGAGTTCAATGGGAGTGTTATCACACCTGCGGGTTGTCGAAATAGGCAGCTCGGCCGGAACCAGCTATTGCACGCGGCTCTTTGCGGATTTCGGGGCCGATGTTCAGAAAGTCGAACCCCCAGCCGGCGATCCACTTCGCCACAGCGCTCCATTTACGCCGAGTGGCCAGAGCGCCTGGTTCGCATTTCTAAATTTTAACAAGTCGAGCATCATCATCGATCCCAAGGACCCAGATGCAGCTATCCGGCTCAGGACGCTGATCGAGAACTGCGATATTCTAGTCGATGGCCGGTATGTTGATCCTGCCGACTGCCTGTCGATAGATGTAGCTGAGCTTCGCAAGCAGCGGCCCGACCTGATCTATGTCGAAATGAGCTGGTTCGATAGGGACGGCGACTATGCGGGATTCGTCGCCACCGATTCGACCATTCGCGCGCTCGGCGGGCTGATTAAGCTTGTTGGACCGGTCGAGGGGCCGCCATTGCACGCACCGGATTTCCAGATGGGCATTATAGCCGGCCTTTGGGGGTTCATCGCCGCGATGTGTTCGGAACTCACCCGAATAAAGGGTGAGGTAGGGCGGTCGTGGTCTCTCAGTATTTTCGAATCGAGCCTCGCTTTAACCGAGTATCTCATGTGTGAGGCGTTTACGCGCGGTGACGTTATGCACCGGATGGGCACTAACCGCTTCTGGCCGAGTTTTCCGACCGGCATTTACGAAACAAAAAAAGGATACCTCGGCGTTACGTTGCACACGCCAGCTCAGTGGCGATCATTCTGCGATATGCTTTGTCTGCCCGAATTGCCTGATGATCCGTCGCTCTTGCTCGGCGAAGATCGTCTGCATCACATGGACAAAATCGACGCACATTTTGTGCCGAGGTTGAAGACGCAGACAGCGCAGGATTGGTTTGCAGAGGGACTGAAACGGAAAATCCCAATCGTTCCGTTGCCTGAAATACCCGACCTGCTCCAAGACGCAGAGAAGAAGGCGCGCGGCGCGATCGTACCTGTCGCGTTTGCTGGAGAAAATGGCCTGACGGTTGGTTCGGCGCAGCGACTGACTTTGACGCCGCCGCGTCAGGGCGGAAAGGTTCCGTCTCCGGGCGAGCAGCAGCGCCTTACGAATGCGCAAAGGCACCTGCCCCACACCGCTTCGACGTCGCCTGGCCCCACGGATCCCGATAGGCTGCCCTTGCATGGCATTCGCGTGATCGATTTTTCGATGGGGTGGGCGGGCCCATTGTGTACGCGCACGCTCGCTGATCTAGGCGCTGACGTCATCAAGATCGAGGCCATTCAATATCCGGATTGGTTTCGGGGCGTTGATCGCCGACCTGCCTACGTGAACGGCCAGATGTACGAAAAGACGCAGCGCTTCTGCATATTGAACCGTAACAAGCGCGGTATCACACTTGACCTGAAGCGGCCGCAAGGCGCCGCTCTTGCCAAACGGCTTGTTGCGGGAGCCGATGTCGTCGTCGACAATTATTCAGTTGATGTCTTGACGAGGCTCGGGCTTGGCTACGATGTACTCAAACAGCTCAACCGGCGGCTCGTCATGATGTCAATGTCAGCCTTCGGGATGAATAGCGTGCATCGCGATTGCCGAGCCTACGGTTCGACTCTCGAGCAGGGGTCTGGCTTGCCGGCCGTGATCGGAAGCTCGAACGGGCCACCCGCCATGAGCCACACCGCCTTTGGAGATCCTGTCGGCGGCTTGAACGGTTGCGCTGCAGTTCTAGTGGCCTTGCTTCACGCCCGCAACACGGGGCAGGGACAGTTCATTGATCTAGCACAGATCGAATGCATGATGCCGTTCGCAGCCCCATGGATCACCGTCCAATCGGCCGGGGGGACGGCGATAAGATACGGCAATCGACATCCTCAGTTCGTGCCTCACGGCTGCTTCCGATGTAGGGGTAAGGACAGCTGGATCATGATAGCGGTGACCGATACGGACATGTGGCATAGGCTTGCGCTGCTTATTGGACGCCCTGATTGGGCAGAGGACGCGTCGCTGAAATTTGCGGAAGCTCGCCGGGCTATTGAGGAGGTTATCGAGAGAGACATCGCGGCTTGGACTCTCTCCCGCGATGCGGATGAGGCCATGTCCGATTTGCAGGCCGCAAAGGTTGCAGCCGGCGTGGCCCGCCTGCCGATTGACTTGCTCAACGATCCGCATCTCAAGTCACGCGCATTTCTGCAGACATCTGAACGCGCTTTCATAGGCTCGCATCCGCAGCCTTCGATGCCAATCCGCGAGGGTGTGAGACCCTATGCGATCCGCACAGCTGCCCCGACGCTAGGACAGCATAACAGAGAGATCTTATCGGAGCTGCTCGGCCTCTCCGATCCCGAGATCATAGAATTGGTAAATGCAGGCATTATCGGTGAAAAGATGCTCTCGGAAAAGGAGCTCGCACGAGTGAGCAACCTGTCCTCGGACTGACGCGATTGCCTACGATCCATTGAGGCGCATTCGATTTAGCAGATCGGCTGCCCTGGCGAGAGATTCAAAGAGGATTGCAAACAGGCCGTCGAGCGCTCGTCCTTTCCAAATCTTAGCCGGCAATCTCGCAGCGAGGTCATTTCCCTAGCTGCACGCGGAGCGCTAATTCTGGGAAACGCTCTGCGACGCTGCCGCCGAGCGGTCTCTCACCGGAAATGCGGATTTATCAGGCTTGGGCGAGTCCACTGCCCAACTGAGCAACGTAAATGGGAGCGAGTTCGAATCCGCCCTGACGTCTTGACGGGGCTCCGATGGAGCTATGCGGGAAATTGGGTCATGACGGCCTGAGGTAGGCGGCGTATCGAGGCGGCTGTGGAAGCCTGCCAGAACATCTCACGGTGAGCGATACGCCATGAACGAGACTAGCAACACACCAGCGTGCACTCGTCGTGGTCTTCGATGCGGGCCTGCAGGAAGACGTACACGTATCGCCGCGCCGACAGATCGTGCCCCTGCCAGCGCTCGTACTCGCTTTGCCACTCGGCCGTCAGTCGGGATACTACCGCGGGCGACAGACTTTCGCCGGAAGGGCAAGGAGGAACTTGATCGGCGTTCACGTCGGCGTGCGGGAAACCGCGCAGAGCTGGCGCGAACTGCTCGACGTCAAGCAGCGCGGATTGCAGATCGCCCCGGGAATTGCCGTCGGCGATGGCGCACTTGCCTTCTGGAAGGCGCTCGACGAGGTCTTTCCCGGCACGCGGCATCAGCGGTGCTGGGTGCACAAGACCGTCAATATCCTGGACAAGGTCCCGCTCTCGGTGCGGGCCGCCATGAACAAGGATCTGCGCGAGTCCAGACACATGACGGAGTCCGCGGGCGACACGACAACTACGGAGTCGAGCTCTCGGCGCAATCGGGCGAGTCGCAGAGACGGCCAGCTACTAACTCGAGCTCTCGGCTCATCGTGTGTATCGGTCTGCCCGCGCTTCGTGCTCCCAGTGCTTTTGTCCCGTTGGTCGCACCATACTCCGCGATGGAGAACACCGCAGCGGAACGTTGGATGTCCCATACCGCTTATCATCGGATCGAGAGCGGGTTCGCGACCGTGCAACACAGGGCCATGCGCACCAAGGGCTCGTCCTTGCCGACCACCACCATGCTGATGGTGTTCAAGCTGGTGATCGCCGCATCAAGGAGCTGGCGGCGGCTCAAAGGCACAAATCAATTGCCGAAGGTCATCGCAGGTTTCAGAGTCAACGACTACATCGAGGTCATCCATGTGCCGGAACCACAGCGCCTGATCACCTCATCACCGAAAAGTCCGTGTAGCGCGCTCCGATCCCGCCAGCTCAGAACCGCTCGTTGAAACCGGCCCCTTCAGGTCTCGAAAGAGAACGCCTAAATCGAGGCATGCGCAAATTCCAATCGTCCAGGCGACCAGACTTAGTAGTTTTCTGACCTCCGATCTTCAGTTAAGTGTTGCTGCAGTTCTCGAACTTACATGTCGCTTCACACGGACACGCCGCAGCGCATCGCAACGACAGTCATTGATGCCTATGAGAAGCGCGCTCGCTTGACGAACGACTTACTTGCGAAGGATACAGCATGAGCGAAGTGATCGGCGAGTCCACAAGTATGCAAGCTTTCGAAGCTCTAGAATCGAGCGTTCGCCTATACTCACGTTTGTTTCCGACCCTTTTTAGCCAAGCGCGTGGCTCCATTTTGCTAACGCAGAATGGTCGGAAGGTAATTGACTTCCTTTCTGGTGCTGGAGCGCTTAACTACGGCCATAACAATCACCAGCTCAAAGCGGCTATTGCCGAGTATCTAGCATCGGATGCTGTGGTCCACGGGCTCGACATGGCGACTCCTGCAAAGCTCGAATTCATGGAGACTTTCAGCTCTGCTATACTACGCGAACGGGGGCTGAAATACCGGTTCCAATTCGTGGGGCCAACGGGTGCTAATGCCGTCGAAGCAGCGTTAAAACTCGCGCGCAAGGTTACAGGGCGTCAAAATATAATCTCATTCACACGTGGATATCATGGCCTGAGCCTAGGAGCGGTTGCTGCGACCGGTAGCCGCTTTCATCGCACAGCGAGCGGGGTTTCTTTGTCTGGCGTAACCTTTATGCCGTATGATGGTTACTTTGGGCCGGCTATTGATACGGCGGACTACATGCGAAAGGTATTGCTGGATAAGAGCAGCGGTACCGATTCTCCGGCTGCCATTCTCGTCGAAACTGTACAAGGAGAAGGGGGAGTAAACGTCGCTTGCAGAGAATGGTTGCAATCAATTCAGTCCATAGCAAAGGAGGCTGGTGCTCTTTTCATAGTCGACGACATTCAGATGGGTTGTGGCCGCACGGGTGAATTCTTTAGCTTTGAGTTCGCAGGGTTGTCGCCAGATATAGTCGTGCTGTCGAAATCGCTAAGTGGTTATGGTCTGCCACTATCAATGTTGTTGATCAAAGAGGCAGCCGACGCGTGGCAGCCCGGAGAACATACTAGTACCTTTCGAGGAAATAACCTTGCGCTTGTATCTGCAACTGCAGCTATAAATATCTATTGGCGCTGCCGGACGTTCTCCCAAGATGTTCATCGCATGGGAAATTTCCTGCGACACCGACTTGAGGCCATTTCATTCAAACTGGGGAATCGTTTCGATGTTCGAGGGCGGGGCATGGCATGGGGCTTTGATTGCCAAACGGCCGAAATTGCGGAGACTGCGGCACGCAAGGCGTTTGACAAAGGATTGATTGTGGAACGATGCGGCCCCGCCGACCAAGTTTTAAAATTGTTGCCCGCGCTCACGATCGATTCTGAGACACTAAGTCAGGGACTTGAGATATTCGAGAACTCGCTGGCCGAAACGCTGAATGAAGTTTCGGCAGCGTGACCTTACTTCCAGTTTATCTGAACAACAAGAGACGGAAATGCCCAGCGACCACAGACTTTGCCAAAATGGCTCCTGAGGGACGAAAATCAATGGCAAGTCAGCAGGAGGAGCTCAAGGCATTTCAGTGACTCCACAAAGGTCGTAGCGAATTGCTGCACGCATGAGGATGGCGCCGCAGACCTCCGTTTGGGTCCACCCGATTAGCGTGAGATCGGCACTCTGCTGGTGAATAGAGAAATCGATGTCGCCACTGAGTCAAGACAAGCTTCGGGGTTTTCGCCTAGCGCCCTTTAGTCCGCCAATGGTACCAGCAAGCAGTCGATCCTGGTTAGTAACCAGTATGAGATCTCTCAGTGCTAACGTTACGCTACGATATTCTATATCGTAGCGTATGGTGCGATCCATCGGGACAGAGCGCCGGGAGCACGAAGTGAGCTATCGCTGAAAGTTGG
>NZ_VSTH01000137.1 GCF_008123965.1 Bradyrhizobium hipponense
TATTTTAGCGCCAATGGGCTCGTGCCGGGGTCGATGCCATCGTTGCTCAAGGTGTGGAAGCCGGCGGCCACCTCGCTGGCGAAATTACAACAATGGCGCTGGTACCGCGGGTCGTGGACGCGGTAGCTCCAGTTCCCGTGATTGCAGCCGGAGGTATCGCCGATGCGCGCGGCTTCGCCGCCGCTCTCGCCCTCGGAGCGCAGGGGGTGATGATCGGAACGAGGCTGATTGCCACGACAGAAGCCTACGCACATCCGGTCTATAAGCAGAAGGTTATCGACGCGGCTGAAGATCACACGGTGCGGACGACACTTTTCGGTCATGGCTGGCCCAATGCGCCACATCGCACCCTGCGCACGTCCTTTGTCGAGCGCTGGTTACCAGATGAGGCGCGTGGCAGTGAACAGCGCGCCGATGAGCCGCAGATTGGCGAAACCAAGATCGGCGGCCGGGCAACGCCACTCCTGCGCTTCATGGGCTTTCCACCGACGCCAGATGCCTCGGGCGATCTTGACTCGATGGATTTTCTTGCGGGACAGGGCGTCGGTTTAGTCAATGCGATTAAGCCCGCAGCGGATATCGTCCACGAATTGGTGGATGGTGCTCGGCAGCTGATTTCGCAGCTCGCTCTGTCAGCTCAAGCACCACACGGATGACGGCTAAGGGTCATTGGACTAAGCCGCTCGCGCGGTAGGGCACGACGGCCGGTGGCACGGCAAAGAGGATAGCGCAGCGAGGCGTCCTGCCTTATTCCACTTTACCGAAATTCGGATTTGTCGTACAAGCGAAACACCATGGCCCGAGACAAGGGGCGGATCGCGATCGTCACGAACCGCGGGCTGGGGTGCGATGGACGCGACGGCGGCGGGCGCGGATGGCATTGCACGGCGGCTTTGGCCGTGAGCAATTGCCTTCGCGCGAACGACACGACGCCGACAGCGTCTTCGCACGGCCGCGAGGGTGAGCACACGCCAACCTTCGAGGATGCACGCGAAGACGTGCGCGGACGGAGAAGTCGTGTGGTCCTGACGTCCGGGGTCTGTGCGTCAAGTCTTGCGGTGATGTGTGTTGCCCAACCGGGCGCGCGCGTCAGCCATCCGAAAGGCGACGGGGGCAATAGTGCATCGCTCCCCGAGGAGAGCACGAAGGACACCGTTAAAACCATTCGCGCAGGGAAGGCCGGGCGATCCGGCGAAACCTGTGGTCCACCCCGTGTGCATTTCTGTCGCGCACGGACCTGCGGGTGCCAGCCGGCGCCCGGCCTTCCCTGCGCCCTTGTCTTCATACGGGCTCTTCATACGGGCGGCGCGACGGAGCAAAACTCGGGCGAAACGCACCGCGAGAATGTGGACTCTCGCCCGCTGTTTGAAACGTGTATCGGCGCGACGCTAAGTCTAGCCCCACTCTCACTGTCATCGCCCGCCTTGTGCGCACTTGCGCACTGGGGCGGGCGATCCAGTACTCCGAGACGGTTGTGAGAGAGCACCCCGCGGCCGATGCGGCTCACAGGACCTCAATACTCGAAAGCGACACCGCAACTTGCAGCGGATCCTCAGAGATCGATGCCGACCGCGATGTTACGGCCCATCAATTCGGCGAAGGTAGTCGTGTGCGCGTACAGCTTTGCGAATGCCTCGTCCTTTGCCAATGCTTCCTGTACCTTTCCGTACACTTCCCAACTGGAATAGCGCGTAGCGACAAGAAACTCCCCGGCCCACGTACCAGTGTGAAACCGAGAAAGCCGAAGAAATTCTGCGCCATGTTTTTCGAAGATCGCCTTCGCCTGTTTGGCAGTCTTGATCATTTCCTCAGGCTTGTCGCTCTTGAAGCGTGTAAATTGTACAATGGCCATGACCTAATCCCTCCGTTGAGCCCCCACTGATTAGGTCTGGGAGTGGCCGCAGAGGTTCACAGGAATTCCCTAGGATGCAGGGTCCGAGTTGGGTTGAAAGCTCGATCTGCAGCTTCAGATGAGCGATCCACGTATGCTGCGGGTTGCGCCAGTCGATCGCCTGATAAGCCCCCAGCCGTCCTATTCGTGGTCGAGTAAACAGGAAAAACGAGTAGTCCTTTTAAATCAAACCACTTCAGTGTAGGCTAAATGACTTCCATGTGGCGAAGTCGTATTTCAGATGCGCTGCAAATGGTCATTGGTGAAGGTGGTCGTGCAGAGACCCTGACGCGTTAGACATTTTACCCGGCGTGATCACCTTTTTTGCAGGAGGAAAAGGTCATGCAACATGCGCAATACCAATGGATTCAAAGCCGCGGCTGGACTCCGGAATTGCCGGCTGCCGAGGCCGGCTCGCAGAGGCTCATATTTACATTCGGTGCAAAGCAGTTGCTGAAGGACAGAGCGCTGACGGGCGAGCTTCAGGATCATTTTCCCGGGGCGATGCTGATCGGGGGCTCGACCTCAGGCGAGATTGCCGGGGATGAAGTGACGGACGACTCGTTGGTGGCGACCGTTATAGGTTTCGATCAGACGAACTTCCGGGCAGCCCACGCGACGATTGGCGAGGGACAGACCAGTTTCGAGGTTGGAAAGGAGCTTGCCCGACAGCTGAACGACAACACGCTGCGCCACGTGTTCGTCATGTCGGACGGCTTGAAGGTCAACGGATCCGAACTGGCGAAGGGTATCGCCAGCGGCGTCGCCTCTACCGTGTCGGTGACCGGCGGGCTGTCCGGAGACGGCGCCAACTTCGCCGAAACCCTGGTTGTCGACGAAACCGGCGCCGGTCCGCAACGCGCGGCCGCCATCGGCTTCTACGGTGACCATCTCAAGATTGGGTATGGTTCGATGGGAGGCTGGGAGTCGTTCGGGCCGATCCGCGAGATCACGCGGGCCGAAGGAAACGTGCTCTACGAGCTCGACGGGCGGAGCGCGCTCGATCTCTACAAGACGTATCTCGGGGCGCATGCCGAGAAGCTGCCGGCATCCGCCCTTCTGTTTCCCATCGCAGTCACCGAGGCCAACTCCAAGGTGAGCGTGGTGCGCACCATCCTGTCGATCGACGAGCAAAACAAGTCCATGACCTTCGCCGGCGACATCCCCCAGGGCGGAACTGCTCAGCTTATGAAGACCAATGTTGACGATCTCGTTGAGGGCGCCAGGGCCGCGGCCGAGACGAGCATGAAGGGACTCGGAGGGCAGAAGCCGGATCTGGCGCTGCTGGTCAGCTGCGTCGGGCGAAAGCTCGTGATGGATCAGCGCACCGAGGAGGAGACCGAGGCCGTACGGGAGGTGCTCGGCGACGATGCCACCATCGCGGGGTTCTACTCCTACGGTGAACTCGCGCCGTTCAGCCAGGGCGAAGCCTGCCGGCTGCATAATCAGACGATGACGATAACCGTGTTTTCGGAGCACTAGAGCGCGTTTTCGAGCGAAAATGGGACGCCGGTTCGCGTGAAGAAAGCCCGTCAAAGCATAGAGCAGGGTTCAAGAAAGCGTAGCAAATTCGAGGAACGATCCTACTCAGGCACGAACTGTACAGCGGGATGACAGCTCCGCGGAGCCGGCGTCCCGCTTCTACGGGGAGTTTGGAATGCATAGCCTCCTCAGTCGCCAGCTTCGGAAGCATCTCAGCATCAAGGACCAAGTTCCGGAGGAGCTGAAGGCGTTCATCGCAGCCGTCGATGCCGGCTATACCAGTGCGGACAATCAACGCGCACTGCTCGAGCGCTCGCTCGAACTCAGCTCGCAGGAACTGTCGGAGGCCAACGAGCGGGTGCGGCTGGCATCCGAGGAGATCGCGCTCAAGAACAAGAGGCTGGAGGCGCTATCGAGCAAGCTCGCCAAATACTTATCGCCGCAGGTCTATGATTCGATCTTCTCCGGCAAGCAGGAAGTTAGAATTACGAGCGATCGCAAGCGGCTAACAGTCTTCTTCTCGGACATCGCCGGCTTCACCGAGACGTCGGAGAGGCTCGAATCCGAGGATCTGACGCAGCTTCTCAACCACTATCTGACAGAGATGTCCCGGATCGCGCTGTCCTTCGGTGCGACCGTCGACAAGTACGTTGGAGACGCCATTGTCGCATTCTTCGGTGACCCGGAGACGCAGGGCGTCAAGGAGGATGCCCTCGCCTGCGTCAAGATGGCTATCGCCATGCGTGAAAGGCTGCATGACCTAAAGCACGTCTGGCGGGATGCGGGCGTCGAAAAGCCGCTGGAGTGCCGGATCGGTATCAACACGGGCTACTGCACCGTCGGGAACTTCGGCAGCGAGGATCGCATGGAGTACACCATCATCGGCAGCGGCGTAAATCTCGCGGCGCGGTTGGAGACTGCTGCTGCGCCGGGCGAGATCCTCGTTGCCTACGAGACCTTCGCGCACGTCAAGGATCAGGTCTACTGCGAGGAGTGCGAGCCGATCAAGGTGAAGGGCTTCAGCCATCCCATCCATACCTACCGGGTGATCGACCTCCACGAGAATTTGAAAGAAAAGCACGAGGTTCGCGCGGAGATGGCCCACTTCAAGCTCGATGCCAATTTCAAGTTGATGTCCGACGACGAGCGACAGGAGGCTACCCTGCTGCTGCGCGAGATGCTGGCGCGACTCTCCATTGACAGTGTCGCCGTTCTATCGCCGGTCCGCCTCCAAGCGGAAGCCTGAGCCTTACGCCGTCGGCCTCGGCACGGCCAACCCTTGTTTCAGCGAGGGCGACACGAGCAAAACTCGGGCGCAATGCGCCGCGAGAAGGCGATGGTGTGCCTGCTGTTTGAAATGTGAACTGGAAAGCGATGACCTCGCCACTTGCGCCGTCATTGCGAGCGCAGCGAAGCAATCCAGGCTGTCTCCGCGGAAAGATTCTGGATTGCTTCGCTGCGCTCGCAATGACGAGGAGTAGCCACGCGCACAATACAATCACCCTCACTCGGGATGAAGAGATGAGCGAGTTTGCCGCAGTTGGACTATCGCATCATCATCCGCGCAATCGCCTCGCCGATCACCACCGTCGTGAAGTGGGTGTTGGCGCGGCAATCGGACGGCATGATCGAAGCGTCGGCGACGCGCAGCCCAGCGATGCCCTTCACCGTGCCGTCGGGATTGACCACGCCATCAGTGTCATTGACGCCGGCCATGCGGCAGCTGCCGGCGGCATGCTGGATGTCGCCGGTCTCACGGCGCAGCAGCGCATCGAGCTCGTGATCAGGGAGCGCCGCAGCCTGCGGCAGCGTCAGATCGGTGTCAGCCAGCCTTATCCAGTCGGCGATGCCGGCCAGCGCAGGTTGGACCGTGAGCGCGGCCAGTCGCTTCACCGCATCCATCATCCGCAGCATGTCGCGGGGATCGGCCAGCATGTTCTCCTCGACGACCGGATCGACCTCGGGGTCGATCGAGGCCAATCTAAGCACTCCACGAGAAAACGCGTTGAACAGCCCGGCGCCGATAGCGCCGGGCACGCCGATGCCGCGGTGGTTGAAGGCGATCAGGATCATGTCGCGCTTGCCGCCGCCGGCCAGGCCGGAGGAATAGGTCACGCAGCAATTGGTGTGGCGGGTATCTGGGTCGGTGGGCCGGAGATCCTCGCGGAGCTGGATCGTTGCGCGAAACAGCGGGTGGTCGAAGAAGTGCCGGCCGACGGGCAGGTCCTGCTCGACCGCGATTCCCATCGCCTTCAGCTCGTCGGCCGGTCCGATGCCCGAGCGCAGCAAGATCGCCGGACTGTGGATGGCGCCGGCACAGAGCACGATCTGGCGTGCGCTCAACTCGCTCGTGCCCTGACCATCGACATGGATCCGGACTCCGGTCGCCCGGCCGTCCTTGATGATCACGCGGTCGACCAGCGCCTTGCCGCGGATCTCCAGATTGGCACGGCCGCGCGCGGGCTCCAGATAGCCCTCGTTGGTGGTGATGCGCCGGCTGTCGCGGCTGTTGATCGGATAACAAGCCACGCCCTCGCCGTCCGGACCGTTGAGGTCGGCGCACCAGGGATAGCCGCTCGCCAGCGCCGCGTCGCGCAAGGCCCGATCGATCGGGCCCCATTTTTCCGGCGGCGCGCGGTAGACCGGCAGCGGTCCGCCGCGTCGATGGCCTTGGACGTCGCCGAACTCCAGATCATCCTCGATCACCGAGAACAGCGGCATCACGTCCCTGGCCGACCAGCCAGTGCAGCCGTTGGCGGCCCATTCGTCGAACGCATCGGCGACGCCGCGGATGGCGATCTGGCCGTTCATCATCGATGAGCCGCCCAGCCCCTTGCCGCGCCAGTAGAAGCGCGGCTCCTGCCCCGCCACCCGGCGCGTCAGCAGATCAGGCCACTGCCATTTTTCCTGAAATTCGCGCTTGTGGATGATCGGGATGGGATTCGGCGTCATCACTTCCCAGGGCGCCTCGTCGGCGCGCCAGTCGAGCCCCGCTTCGAGCAGCAGGACGCGCCTTGAGGGATCCTCGGAAAGCCGTGCCGCAACCGCGGCGCCGGCGGAACCGCCGCCGACAACAATGACATCGTACATCGCGTTACTTCTCAACGTTCCAGAAAACCAGGATGGCGAAAATGAGCGAGATTTCGCCAACTGCCCGATCGGCGGCCGACGGGGCGAACGGGCCCCCTCAGAATCGCCGGTGCTCGATCGTACATCACAGCCTGGGTCTCGGAAGCGTTGTTCTTGCGACCCTCTTCGGCGCCCGCCTCGCATCCCAACTTGCCTGGACTCCCCTGTAGCCCTGAAAGACGGTAAGAAGGTCAGCTCGAGGGGGCGGAGCCGTGGAATCGCTTTCGCATCAGAACGCCAGGCTGGGCCGAAGACCCGTCGTGGTGCTTTTGCTTCTGTCCCTGCTGCTGGGCGTTTGCTTTGGCGCCATGTACTACGTCGGCGATCTGTCGACTCTTCAGCGCGATAATTCCGCGCAAGAGGCGCGCACCGCCTTGCGCGATGTGGCCGACCCGGAGCAACTCGATCAGGCGGTCAAACTCCATCCTTCGAACAAGCTCCTCAGGCTCTTCGCTTTGGCAAGTAAGGACGCAAACGAAATCGATGCAGCCGCCCAGAGATTGCTGAACGAACTCGAACCAAAGCCCCTTCCGAAGCTCGGTGCTCTCGGCACATTGAGCCGCAGCGACCTTGAGGCGTTGCGCCGCGATCTGAAGAGTGCGGCAAGCGATGCCGCAAGCGTCGCACCGCGCTATGCCGCGCAGATCAAGGCCACACGGGACCAAGTGGAGAAGGACGCCCGATCACTCGGCGTCGGGGACGACTGGCTATCCGGTGTCATGGCGATGATCGACGAACAGCATGCGGCCTGGATTGCGCTCACCTCCAAAATGCTCGCCGCGCGCGCGGACTACTATAGCGCCTACGAAAAATGCGTCGCACTGCTGCTCCGCGAGTTCGGAATCTACAAGGTCACGAACGGTCAGCTCGTCTTTCCCTTTCAGTCCACGGCAGACAGCTACAACCGCGCCGCGACCGCCATGACGGCCGCGGCCGAACGCACGTCCGAGCTCGACGGCGAAAGGAAGACCCTGCGACAGTTCCAGCTGAGCCGAGCGAAAGCTTTCGTCGGCGATTAGCGCCTCCGCCGCGCCCGCGAACGCCGGGCCCCTACCCGATCTTCCGTCCGAACTTGTTCGATTTCGGAAATCCCTTCGGCGGCAGGCGGCCGGCGTCGGCGCGCGTGCCTTGCCACTCGGCGAGGTCCTTCATGGTCGCGCTGAATTCGCGGCCGGCGGAGTCTTTCCAGGTGAGACCCGCCTTGGCATCGAACACCGCGATGTCGGAGAGGCCGCCGTCCTTGTATTTCTGCAAGCGCACGCCGCGGCCGCGGGCCATCTCGGGTACCTGGTCGAGCGGGAAGACCAGCATCTTGCGGTTCTCGCCGATGACCGCGACGGTATCGCCGAGCACCTCGGTGATCGCGCGCGCCTCGTTCGGCATGTCGACGTTGAGGACCTGCTTGCCCTTCTTGGTGGTGCCGACGCAATCGTCCTCGTTGACGACGAAGCCCTGGCCTTCGTGGCTCGCGACCAGGAATTTGCGGCCGCCCTTGTTGACGAACAGCGCGACCGGCGCGGCCTCCTGCTCCATGTCGATGAACATGCGGATCGGCTCACCGTGACCACGCCCACCCGGCAGCTTGGCGACATCGAGCGAGTAGAATTTGCCGTTGGTGGCAAACAGCAGCAACTTCGAAGTGGTCTCGGCAAAGAAGGCGAAGCCGAGCTTGTCGTCGGTCTTGAAGGCGAGCCCCGACAGGTCCTCCATGTGCCCCTTCATGGTGCGGATCCAGCCCTTGTCGGAGACGACGACGGTGACCGGTTCGCGTTCGACGAAGGCTTCCTCGATCGCCGCGAGATCGTGCTCGGGCGCATCGGCGAAGGTGGTGCGGCGCTTGCCGAGCGGCGTCTTGGGCCCGAACAGGTCGCGGACCTTGCCGACCTGCTCGCCGACCTTCTTCCACTGCTCGCCTTCCGAGGCGAGGAGCGCGTTGACGCCCTTAAGCTCGTTGCGGAGGTTCTTGTCCTCGGTGCGGATCTCCATTTCCTCGAGCTTGCGCAGCGAGCGCAGCCGCATGTTGAGGATCGCCTCAGCCTGCACCTCCGTGAGCTTGAACGCCTTGATCAGCGCCGGCTTCGGCTCGTCCGCGGTGCGGATGATCCTGATCACCTCGTCGATATTGAGATAGGCGATCAGAAGGCCGCCGAGAACTTCCAGCCGGTTCTCGATCTGGACCTTGCGATAATTGGTCCGGCGGATCAGCACGTCGCGCAGATGGTCGAGCCATTCGCGCAGGGCTTCGGCAAGGCCAACCACCCTGGGGATGCGGCCTTTCATCAGCACGTTGAGGTTCAGCGGGATCTTGTTTTCCAGCTCGGTCAGCCGGAACAGCGATTCCATCATCAAGGCGGGATCGACGTTTTTCGACTTCGGCTCGATCACGAGACGAACGTCCTCGGCCGACTCGTCCCTGACATCGCCGACCAGCGGCAGCTTCTTCTGGTCCAAAAGCTCGGCGATCTTCTCGACCAGACGCGACTTCTGCACCAGGAACGGAATCTCGGTGACGACGACCACCCAGGTGCCGCGGGCGCCCTCCTCCTGCTCCCATCTGGCGCGCACCCGGAACGAGCCGCGGCCGGTGGTGTAGGCCTCCGCTATCGCCTGCTTGGAATCGACGATGATGCCCCCGGTCGGGAAATCCGGACCCTTGACCCATTTGAGCAAGGCCTTGGATTTCGCGTCGGGCTTCTCGATCAGATGCAGCGCCGCGTCGCAGAGCTCTGCCGCATTGTGCGGCGGAATCGACGTCGCCATGCCGACCGCGATGCCCTGCGCGCCGTTGGCGAGCAGGTTCGGGAAGCCGCCCGGCAGAACGATGGGCTCCTTCGACTGACCGTCGTAATTGGGGCGGAATTCGACCCCGTCTTCGTCGATGCCGTCGAGCAGCAGCCGCGCGACATCGGTCATGCGCGCTTCGGTGTAGCGGTAGGCGGCGGGGTTATCGCCGTCGATATTGCCGAAATTGCCCTGGCCGTCCACCAGTGGATAACGCGAGGAGAAATCCTGCGCCAGGCGCACCATGGCGTCGTAGATCGCCTGGTCGCCGTGCGGGTGGAACGAGCCCATCACGTCGCCGACGATCTTGGCGGATTTCTTGAAGGCCGTACCCGGGTCGAGCCTGAGCAGGCGCATGCCATAGAGGATGCGCCGGTGCACCGGCTTCAGCCCGTCGCGCGCATCCGGCAGGGCGCGGTGCATGATGGTGGAGAGCGCATAGGCGAGATAGCGCTCTTCCAGCGCGTCGCGCAGTTGCACCTCGTGAATTTCAGCCGGCTCCTCCGGCGGAATCAATCGTTTTCCCATGCCGCCCGGTTAAACCGTGGAAGCGAATCGGGCAAGGATCGATTGGTTCCTGTGGGCGGCTACTGGCCAGCCCAGCCCGCGGTCACGGCTTGAGTCTGCGGCTTTTGGGCCTGCGCGGTGCTCGGAGCATTGGTCAAGCAGCGCCGGGCTGTCTCGATCTCGGCTTCCGTCGCGCCCTTGGACCGCGCCCATGCTTCTGCCGCTGCGGCCGAATATTTGGCGACATAGAACCTGACGACGGTGCAGGAGGCGCGGCGAAACAGTCCTGGCTGTTCGCCGGCAATTGCGTCGGGCGCCAGCGCGACCAGCGCTGCCGATACGATAAATCCTTTGATCATCAGGTTATCCCCGGGATGGAACCCGAGGGCAAGTCCGCGAAACCCGGTTTGGTTCCAGGAAAAGTGCCATCTTATTAAGCAATGCAGCGGCGCAATGAAGTCATGGCGCCGGAATTGCCGCCCTCGCCTGTTGCCGCGTCAGCGCGTTGATAAAGCCGGCCCGCGCATCAGAATGCCCCTGCCCACGCGGCTCCAGCACGTAGCGCAGCAGGAACAGGCCGGTCAGTCGAAAGCCGTCCTGGAGATCCTGGTCCGTGAGCTCGCTCGTGGTTTCGCCGTGGCGCAGGAACGGTGGCAGTCGCAACAGCCGGTCGCGCCACGGCTCGCCGGCGGTACGCGATACTGCACCGCCGGATTTGGGCGAGACGTAGATCAGGTCCGTGGTCTCGCCCGTAACGGCGCATTTTTCCAGCCCCAGCCGGAAGCCGAGCTCAGAGAGCATCGCCAGTTCGAAATAGATCACGTGCACAGCCGCGCTGCCGATGTCGTCGAAATCGTCGAGCGAATGCTCGAGCATCGCATAGATCTCCTCGTGCGGGTCGCGTTCCGGCAACAGCCGCGCGATCGAGCTGAGATGGGTAACGCCGTAGACGCCGTGGGAGGATCCCAGCAGCGTCGCCGCGCGCAGCTTCAGCCCCTCAATCGCATAGGTGCCGAGATGCTCGTCAAGCCGCGCCCGCCAAACCGCAGTGACGCTGTTGCCTGGCTGCAAGAGCGGCCGCATCCGCGAACCGGCGCCGCCGCGGACGAGGCCGAGATGCCGGCCGTGCGCACGCGTCAGCAGCTCGACGATGGCGCTGCTCTCGCCATGCCGCCGCACCCCCAGCACGATGCCTTCGTCGGTCCATTCCATGGGTGGAGTGTAGCGCATTTCGACGGATCGTAGGGTGGGCAAAAGCGAAGCGTGCCCACCAGTTTTGATCAACCGCGCGCCGGCGGTTGCGGTGGGCACGGCGCGCAGGAGCGCGCCTTTGCCCACCCTACGGCGTCGCGCGGTCTCACGCGTTGAACCAGCCCCGGGCGTTTCCGGTGAAGGAGAAATACAATCCCATCGCCGTCAGCACGCAGGAGACGATCTCGATGGCGCTGTCGAGTTCCATGCCCTTTTCGCCGATGATCTGACTGAGCGAAATCACCGACAACACCAGCGCCGCCGCCAGCACCCAGCGCGGCCAGTTCTTGCGCCAGTGCGCCGCGAGCCGGACGAAATAGACCAGCAGCAAAATCATCCCGCCGGCGAGCAGCGTCGCCGTCATGATCATCTGGTCGGTCATTTCTGTCGTGGGCGTGCGGTCCTGGACCGCGACCGACAGGGCGTCCAGCATCAGCGATGCATAGAGCAGCGCTTCGAAGCGCTGGACGTTGCTGGGTACGCTCATCAGATACCGATCTTTTCTTGGCTAGCCCTTGGGGAATTCAAGGCCCATTTCGCGATAGCGATCGGGATCGTCGCCCCAGTTCTCGCGCACCTTGACGAACAGGAACAGATGCACCGGCACGCCGAGGATCTCGGCGATCTCCTTGCGCGAGTCCGCGCCGATCGACTTGATGGTGGCGCCGCCCTTGCCAAGCACGATCTTGCGCTGGCTTTCGCGCTCCACGAAGATCGTCTGTTCGATACGCACAGATTTGTCCTTGCGCTCCTCCCACTTGTCGGTCTCGACCGTGGACTGGTAGGGCAATTCCTGGTGCAGCTTGCGATAGATCTTTTCCCGGGTGATCTCGGCCGCAAGATGCCGCATTGGCGCATCCGACATCTGGTCTTCGGGATAGAGGAACGGGCCCGGCGGCACCATTTCGGCGAGCGTGGTGCGGATGTCGTCGACACCATCGCCCGAGATCGCCGAGACCATGAAGGTCTTCACAAACGGCATGCGCTCGTTGGCGGCCTGTGCCAGCGCGAGCAGCTTCTCGCGTTGAACCAGGTCGACCTTGTTCAGCACCAAGATCTTCTCGTGATTGACGCTCGCGGCCTTGGCGAAGATCGCCTCGGCCTCCTCGTCGATTCCGGTCTTGGCGTCGAGCAGCACGCAGACGAGGTCGGCATCATGCGCGCCGCTCCAGGCGGTCGAGACCATGGCGCGGTCGAGACGGCGCTTGGGCAGGAAGATACCCGGCGTGTCGACCAGGATGATCTGCGCGTTGTTCTCGATGACGATGCCGCGGATCAGCGCGCGCGTGGTCTGCACCTTGCGCGAGACGATCGTCACCTTCGCCCCGACCAGCGCATTGACCAGCGTGGACTTGCCGACATTGGGCGCGCCGATCAGCGCCACGAAGCCGCAGCGCGTTGCGGCAGGCGTCTCGCTGCTTGCTTCAATCGTCATTGCTGCCGCCAACACCTTCGCGTTCGATCATGACGGAGGCCGCCACCTTTTCCGCCGCCCGCTTGCTGCCGCCGATGCCTTCGGCCGGCGCAAGCCCCGGCAAGTCGACTGCGACGCGAAACTGCGGATCGTGATGCGGACCTGTGCGCTCGACCTCGCGGTAGACTGGCGTCGGCAATCCTTTCCCCTGCGCCCATTCCTGCAGCACGGTCTTGGGATCGCGCAGCGGCCGCCGCGGCTTGTGCATGCGCTCGGTCCAGTTGCGCTTGACGAACTCGGACGCCGCCGCGTAGCCGCCGTCGAGGAAGACGGCGCCGATCACGGCCTCGCAGACGTCGCCGAGTATGGACTTGCGCAGACGGCCGTCGGCGCTGGGGCCGACCGAGCCCAGCTTGATGTCGTCGAGCAGACCGAGCGACTTGGCAACGTCGGCGCAGCTCTCCTTGCGCACGAGTTCGGCAAGGCGCTTGGACAGCTCGCCCTCATCGGCGTTCGGAAAGGCGTGATAGAGCATGTCGGAGACGACCAGCCCGAGCACGTGGTCGCCGAGAAATTCCAGCCGCTGATAGCTGTCGCCGCGTTTGCGCCCGGACTTCAGCGCCGAGACGTGCGTGATGGCCTGCATCAGCAGGTTCGGATCGGCAAAACCGTGCCCGATACGCGCCTCGAGCGCCGCATTCGCGTCCGCCACCTTGGCCTTGCCGCCCCGCGCCCGCTTCTTCTTCGCAGGCGTCTTGGTCGTAAGCGTCTTGGTCGCAGCTTCGCCGTCAGGGCCCGCTTGCGCCTCGATCGGTTGGATCGTGATGTCCTTGGCTTCGTCTTTCATCGGACGATATTGAAGAAGCGGTTCCAGCGCACCGCCCACGGCCAGCGCCAGAACATCCAGGCATGCTCGCCTTCGGCGATCGAGAAGAAGATCATCTGGGCGCGGCCGATCAAATTCTCCTGCGGCACATAACCGACCTGGCCGAGGAAACGGCTGTCCGTCGAATTATCGCGGTTGTCGCCCATCATGAAGAAGTGGCCGGGCGGCACGTTATAGACGTTGGTGTTGTCCATGTAGCCGTTGTCGGCGCAGTCCAGCGTTTCATAGGACACGCCGTTGGGCAGTGTTTCCTTCCAGCGCTTCACCCGAGAGACGCCGCCGCCTTCGGAGCCGCAAGGATCTTCGCCGACATATTCGCTCATGCGCTGCCGCTCGACCGGGGTGTCGTTGATGTAGAGCAGCCCGTCCCTCATCTGGACGCGGTCGCCGGGAAGGCCGATCACGCGCTTGATGTAATCGGTCGAATCGTCCTTCGGCAGGCGAAACACGACAATGTCGCCGCGATTCGGATCCGAGCCCCAGATCCGCCCCGAGAACAGCGGCGGCGAGAACGGGATCGAGTAGTGGCTATAGCCGTAGGAATATTTCGAGACGAAGAGGTAGTCGCCGACCAATAGGGTCGCCTTCATCGAACCAGACGGGATGTTGAACGGCTGGAACAGGAAGGTGCGGATCACCAGCGCGATCAGGAGAGCATGGATCACGACGCGGATCGTTTCGCCGACGCCGCTCTCAGTTTTCGTTCCCGAAGTCACGCTCATTGCTCTCTCAATTTCCGGCCGGCGATCACAGAGCACCCTCCTGCCGCGAACGGGCCCATCGCTGCGCGGCGCAAGGAGATTGTCCTGATTCTGATAATGAGGGCCAATTCCGGCGTAAAGCCGAATTCGCCCAGGCTGATTTGCGTTCGCGGACTTTTAAACGGTTGTCGGAGGCCACGCAATCAAGGATCGCATCAAAAACAAATAAGGCGTTGATTTTTAATGAGAATTATAAATTATCGCCAATCCGTCAGGGCTTGGCCAAGGGGAGGGCGGAAATGATGACAAAGGCCTGCGCCAACGGCCAGTCATCGGTGATCGAAAGGTCGATCTGCGCCTCGCACCCCTCCGGCGTCAGGGCCTGGAGCCGGGCCAAAGCGCCCCCGGTCAGCCGCATGGTTGGTCTCCCACCCGGCAGGTTGACCACCCCCATGTCGCGCCACCAGACGCCGCGCCGGATACCGGTGCCGAGCGCCTTGGAGCAGGCCTCCTTGGCGGCGAAGCGCTTGGCATAGGTTGCGACCACCATCTTCTCGTTCTTGGAGCGGCGCTCCGCCTTGGCCCGCTCGGCTTCCGTGAAGATGCGGTCGAGAAAACGCTCGCCGTGACGCTCGATCACCTTGGCGACGCGGGTGATGTCGATCAGGTCGGAGCCGATGCCGATGATCATACCCGGCTCCGGCCCCGGTCCATCGCCGCGCGCATGCTGCGAACCGTCTCGGCAAGCCCGACGAACAGGGCTTCGCCGATCATATAGTAACCGATGTTAAGCTCCATGATCTCCGGCAGGCCTGCGATTTTCTCCGCCGTCACGTAGTCCAGCCCGTGCCCGGCGTGCACCTCCAGCCCCGCTGCCTTCGCGAGCTTGACCCCCGCCACGATCCGCTGCCATTCGGTTTCGGCCTTATCCCTGTGGCCGTCGACTACGGCGTCGCACCAGGCGCCGGTGTGGATCTCGATCACGGGGGCGCGCAGCCGCGCCGCCATCTCGATCTGCGCGGGATCGGCTGCGATGAACAGCGACACCCGAATGCCGGCATCGTTCAGCCGCGCAATATAGGGCGCCAGCGCGTTGTGCTGGCCGACCACGTCGAGGCCGCCTTCGGTCGTCACCTCCTGGCGGCGCTCAGGCACCAGGCACACCGCATGCGGCCTGGTGGCGAGCGAAATGCGCATCATGTCGTCGGTCGCCGCCATCTCGAAATTGAGCGGCTTGGAGATCTCGGCTTTCAACCGCGCCATGTCCTCGTCGCGGATGTGCCGGCGATCCTCGCGCAGATGCGCCGTGATGCCGTCGGCGCCGGCTTCGATCGCAAGCAGCGCGGCGCGCACCGGATCTGGATTGCGGCCGCCGCGGGCGTTGCGCAGGGTCGCGACATGATCGACATTGACGCCGAGGCGAAGCGGAAGTGCAGGCATTCTGGGCCTCACGAAATCATAGGGACAGACGAATACGAAACACGTCTATCCGTTAACACGTTCGACGCGGGCGACGACCGCCTTGGCACGCAGCTGAGCCAGGATCGCGCTCAGATGCTTCAGATCGTAGACTTCGAGATCGATCGTCGTCTCGGTGAAGTCGGGCGAACGGCGCTGCATGCTGATATTGTCGATGTTGCCGTCGTGCTCGGCGATCACGGTCGCGATCTGCGCCAGCGCGCCGGGCTCGTTGACGTTCTCGACCTTGATGCGGGCCGGGAAGCGCTGCGGCATCGAGTCCTCGATGTCCCAGCGCACGTCGAGCCAGCGCTCCGGCTCCTCCTCGAAATCCTTCAGCGCCGGCGACTGGATCGGATAGATGGTGATCCCCTCGCCCGGCGTGACGATGCCGACGATACGGTCGCCGGGCACCGCGCCGCCATTCGGCGCGAACTTGACCGGCAGGTCCGAATTGATGCCGCGGATCGGAATGGCGACCCGGCTGCGCGGCGCCGGCGCCACCCTCTCCTTGAGCTTGGCAGCGAGGCCCTTCTTGATGCCGTAGCGCGCGACGCGCTCCTCCTTGTAGTCGGGATACATTGCGCGCGCGACATCGGAGGCCTTGATCTCGCCGCGCCCGACCGCCGCCATGACATCCTCGATCGAGGCCCGCGCGAGCCGCGGCAGCGCGCCCTTGAGCTTGTCGTCGGCGTATTCCATCTTGGCGCGCTCGAACAGGCGCTCGACGATGCGCCGGCCGAGACCGGCATATTGATCGCGCACGGCGGTGCGCGTGGCGCGACGGATCGCGGCGCGCGCCTTGCCGGTGACCGCGAGCGATTCCCAGGCCGACGGCGGCGCCGATTGCGCTTCCGAGGTCAGGACCTCGACCTCGTCGCCGTTCTGCAGCTCCGAAGACAGCGGAGCGAACTTGCCGTTGATCTTGCAGCCTACCGCGCTGTTGCCGACATCGGTATGCACGGCATAGGCGAAATCGATCACGTTGGCATGGCGCGGCAGCGCGATCAGCTTGCCCTTTGGAGTGAAACAGAACACTTGGTCGTGGAACAGCTCGAGCTTGGTGTGCTCGAGGAATTCTTCGGGGTTGGCGCTCTCCGAGAGGATGCCGATGGTGTGGCGCAGCCAGGCGAAAGCATTCGACTCGCGCTTGAGGAACTCGGTCGGCGAGCCCGCCCCTTCCTTGTAGAAGACGTGCGCGGCGATGCCGCGCTCGGCGATCTGGTCCATCGCCTCGGTGCGGATCTGAAGCTCGACGCGCTGGTTGCCCGGGCCGATCACGGTGGTGTGGATCGAGCGGTAGTCGTTCTGCTTGGGCGTCGAGATGTAGTCCTTGAAGCGCCCGGGCACGACCGGCCAAGTGGTGTGGACGATGCCAAGCGCGCGATAGCAGGCTTCGATGTCGTTCACGACAACGCGGAACCCGAAGATGTCGGACAGTTGCTCGAAGCCGATCGACTTGCGCTCCATCTTGGTCCAGATCGAGAACGGCTTCTTGCGGCGGCCGTAGACACGCGCGCCGAGGCCGCGGTGGCGCAAATTGTTGGAGAGCTGAGACTCGATCTCGCCGATCAGGTTGCGGTTACGCTCGGCAAGCGCGTCGAGCCGCTGCATCACCACCGAATAGGCCTCGGGATCGAGGGTGCGGAAGGACAAGTCCTCCAGCTCCTCGCGCATTTCCTGCATGCCCATGCGGCCCGCGAGCGGCGCATAGATGTCGAGCGTCTCCTCGGCGATTCGCCGGCGCGATTCCGGCGGCACGAAATCCAGCGTCCGCATGTTGTGCAGGCGGTCGGCGAGCTTCACCAGGAGAACGCGGACGTCGTCGGCAATGGCCAGCAACAGTTTGCGCAAATTCTCGGCCTGCTTGGCCTCGCGCGACACCAGTTCCAGCCGCTTCAGCTTGGTCAGGCCCTCGACCAGGGCGCCGATTTCGGGCCCGAAGATCTGGTCGATCTCGGCCCGCGTCGCCTCGGTGTCCTCGATCGTGTCGTGAAGCAGCGCGGCCACGATGGTCGCATCATCCAGCTTCAGGTCGGTGAGAATCGCCGCCACCTCGAGGGGGTGCGAGAAATACGGGTCGCCCGAGGCGCGGGTCTGCGAACCGTGCGCCTTCATGGCGTAGACATAGGCGCGGTTCAGAAGATCTTCGTCGGTGTTGGGATTGTAGGACCTGACACGCTCGACGAGGTCATATTGACGCATCATGCGCGCGCGCGGCTTCGCCGGGCGCGTCACCGGCGCAGTCGGGGCCACGGCAACCGTTTCGGTTGCGCCCTGCATCTGCATTGGTCTGCGGCGCCGATACACCATTCCGTCCTGCCTTCAAACGGGCCACGAGACAGCCCGTTGTATACATCTTAGCCCCGATCGCGCGCGCGTCCGATCAATTCGGTGACAGGGCGCGGGGCCATCCGACGACGCTATGGTAACCACGAAAACGCCAACAAAAGCAAAGGCCCGAACGCGGGTTCGGGCCTTCGATAAGATCACAAGAAGTCGACGACTGCGACGGGACGATTTACTCGTCCTCCTCGGGCTGCTCTTCGGGCGGCGCGAGGCCTTCGAGGCCCTTCAGGAGCTCTTCTTCGGTCATACGTTCGACGGCAACTTCGGTATCGTCCGCATCGACGCTCGCGCCGGCGGAACCGATCAGCGGCACCGTATCGGGCTCGGGCTCGTCGACCTCGACGAACTTCTGGAGCGAGTGCACCAGCTCCTCGCGGAGGTCCTCCGGCGAAATGGTCGTCTCGGCAATTTCACGCAAAGACACAACAGGGTTCTTGTCGTTATCGCGGTCAACCGTTAGTTGTGAACCTGACGAAATCATGCGGGCCCGGTGGGCGGCCAGCAGGACCAGGTCAAACCGGTTGTCGACCTTGTCGATACAATCTTCTACGGTGACGCGAGCCATGGACTGTCGCTCCGTTGTGGGTGGGACGAATTATGTGGATGATCTGGGCTAGTTATAGGGGCCAGGGCGGTTTCGCAAGACCATTTTGTGATTTGGCCTCGCCAAACGGCTCTGATAACCCCACATTGGGGCTGGGATGGCCGGTATCCCGGGCTGCCATTGAGGGCGGCGCCGGGTGTCTGCAGGGTTGCCATAACTATACCTTGATTGCCCCGACTTCTCCGGATTTGCGGTTTCGACGGGTTTCGGCAGCACTCTGAAGGGCGCGCTTGCTGCCGCGGCGCCAACAATAAACGATCAATCACGAACACTACGCGAGCAAACTGAATGTCACCTTCCTCTACCGACAAGATCGCGCTCTTCATCGATGGAGCCAATCTCTATGCGACGGCCAAAACTCTCGGCTTCGACATCGATTACAAGCGCCTGCTGAAGGAATTTCAGAGCCGCGGAACGTTGTTGCGGGCGTTCTACTACACCGCGATCATCGAGGATCAGGAATACTCCTCGATCCGCCCGCTGATCGACTGGCTCGATTACAACGGCTACACCGTCGTCACCAAGGCGACCAAGGAATTCATCGACGCCTCCGGCCGCCGCAAGGTCAAGGGCAACATGGACATCGAGCTTGCCGTCGACGCCATGGAGCTCGCCGAGCACATCGACCAGATGGTGCTGTTCTCGGGTGACGGCGACTTCCGTTCCCTGGTCGAGGCCGTGCAGCGCCGCGGCGTGCGGGTCACCGTGATTTCCACGATCGCCAGCCAGCCGCCGATGATCGCCGACGAGCTGCGCCGCCAGGCCGACGTCTTCACCGATCTCGTCGAGCTGCAATCCAAGCTCGGCCGCGATCCATCCGAACGCCCGGCCCCGCGCGATCGCGGCGAGCGCGAGGCGCGCCACCACGCCCCGCAATTCCTCCAGCGCGCAACCACGATGGCGCCGAGGGGCGATGACGACTTCGAGGAGTGAGGCAGCCCGGTCAATCCGCCGGGCCCCCGTCCTCGTACCTGACTGTGACTGTCCGCTCTGTCCGCGCCTGGTCGCCTTTCGCGAGGCGAACCGCGCGCGCGAGCCGCTCTGGCACAATGCTCCGGTGGCCCCTTTTGGCGACATCGAGGCGCGCCTTTTGATCGTCGGCCTTGCGCCAGGGATGCAAGGCGCCAACCGTACCGGCCGTCCCTTCACCGGCGACTATGCCGGCGACTTACTCTACGCCACGCTGCTCGAATACGGCTTCGCCATGGGGACCTATCAGGCGCGGCCCGATGACGGCATGAAGCTGGTCGACTGCAGGATCGCCAATGCGGTGCACTGCGTGCCACCGCAGAACAAGCCGTTGCCGATAGAGATCAACACGTGCCGCCAGTTTCTCGAGGCGAATCTCGAGACCATGCCGAATCTGCGCGCCATCGTCGCGCTGGGGCGGATTGCGCACGATAGCGTGCTCAAGCCGCTGAAACTGAAGGCGTCGCAAGCCCCTTTCGGCCACGGCGCGGTGCATCAGGCCGGCGCCTTCAGGCTGTACGACAGCTATCACTGCTCGCGCTACAACACGAACACCGGGGTCCTGACGCCGGACATGTTCCGCAGCGTGTTTGCCAAGGTGAAGGCCGGCCTCGACTAGTCTTTGGCGGGATTGGCCTTCAGCCAGTCCAGCACGTCGCCGGCATTCCGGTCGGGCGGGAAGACCGGATAGAACACGTGCGTGATGCGTGCGTCGTCGACGATCAGCGCAAGGCGTTTGATCAGCGTGAGCCCGGCAACCTCCATGGTCGGCAGGTTGAGGGCGCGGGTGAGCGCCAGGTTCTCGTCTGAGAGCACCGGGAACGGCAGATGCAACCGCGACGCCATCTCGGTCTGGTATTCGTTGCTCTGGGTCGAGAGGCCGAACACGTGTGAGGCGCCGGCCGCCTTGAGCTCGGCGAAGAGATCGCGGAAGGCGCAGGTCTGCGGCGTGCAGCCTCGCGCGCCCGGTATCATGTCCCAATCATCCACCAGCGAAATCTTGCCAGGCTCGCCGGTGCGCGGATAGGCGAACACCACGGTGCGCCCCCGCAGCGCCGACAGCATCACTGACGTATCGTCGGTCGCGAGCAGGCTGATCGAAGGCAGCGCCATGCTCTTTAGATGCGCGGCGCCGCCGTCATCAACGGGTGCAGGAATCTGGCTCCAATCGACCTCGAGCAAGTTCCGTTGATTCATATGGCTATCCCCTCGCCCGCAGCAGGCGGCCCTTCTCCCGGCTCCAGTCGCGCTTCTTCTCGGTCTCGCGCTTATCGTGCAGCTTCTTGCCCTTTGCTACCGCGAGCTGCAGTTTGGCGCGGCCGCGCTCGTTGAAATAGAGCTTGAGCGGGATCAGCGTCATGCCCTCACGGTCGACCGCCCCCATCAGCTTGTTGATCTGCTTGCGGTGCAGAAGCAGCTTTCGCGGCCGCTTGGGCTCGTGATTGAAGCGATTGCCCTGGAGATATTCGGGAATCGTGGCGTTGATCAGCCAGATCTCGCCGTCCTTCGAATCGGCATAGGATTCGGCGATCGTGCTCTTGCCGTTGCGGATCGACTTGACCTCGGTGCCCGTCAGCGCAATGCCAGCCTCGACCGTGTCCTCGATCGCATAGTTGAAGCGGGCCTTGCGATTTTCCGCCATGACCTTGATCGGGCGTTCGTTCTTGTCGGCCATCGTGGAAAACCCTGATCATGATGCGCTTAGACGCTAACAGTTTGGATGAAGCGCGCGCGTCAAGACTTCTTGAGGAGATCGCGGATCTCGGTCAGCACCTCAACCTCGGCCGACGGCTTCGGCGGTGCGGCGGGGGCCGCCTCTTCCTTGCGCTTCAGCGTGTTGATGGCGCGGATCACCAGGAACAGCACGAACGCAATGATGATGAAGTTGAGCGTCAGCGTGAGGAAGTTGCCCCAAGCAAGTACGGCGCCTTGCTTTTTCGCATCCGCTAAGTTGGTGGCGGTGACCGCCTTCGACAAGGGGGTGAAGTAGTTCGAGAAGTCGAGTCCGCCGGTGACGGCGCCGATCATCGGCATGATCACGTCACCGACCAGCGAATTGACGATGGCGCCGAAAGCCGCGCCGATGATCACGCCGACCGCGAGATCGACGACGTTGCCCTTCATGGCGAACTCGCGGAACTCCTTGAGCATCCGCCTGCCCTTTTCGTCGACCGCGTTCATGACAAGTCTCCGGAGACGCTAACGCATCAGTTGATCAGGCCCGCGTGGACCATGGCGCTGCGCACGGCAACGCGCGTCGGTTCCGAGACCGGCACCATCGGCAGCCGCAGCGTCTCGTCCATTTTTCCGAGCAGCGACAGCGCGTACTTGATCGGCGCCGGATTGCTCTCGATGAAGAGATTGTTGTGCAGCGGCATCAGCTTGTCGTGCAGCTTCAACGCCGTGGCGTGGTCGCCCTTCTGCCAGGCGGCGTGGAACTCAGAGCACAGGCGCGGCGCGACGTTCGACGTCACCGAGATGCAGCCATGGCCGCCATGCGCCATGTAGCCGAGGATGGTCGCATCTTCGCCGGAGAGCTGGTTGAAATCCTCGCCCATCGCCGCACGCTGCTGCGACACGCGGACCATGCTGGCGGTGGCGTCCTTGACGCCGGCGATGTTCTTCAGCTCCCATAGCCGCGTCATGGTGTCGACCGACATGTCGATCACCGAGCGCGGCGGGATGTTGTAGATGATGATCGGAATTCCGATCGCATCGTTGATCGCCTTGAAGTGCTGGTACAGCCCTTCCTGGGTCGGCTTGTTGTAATAGGGCGTCACCACCAGTACGGCGTTCGCGCCGGCCTTTTCGGCGTGCTGGGCCAACTCGACCGCTTCCTTGGTCGAATTGGAGCCCGCTCCGGCGATCACCGGCACCCGCCCCTTGGCTTCACCGATGCACCACTCGACCACCTTCTTGTGCTCGTCGTGGCTGAGCGTCGGGCTCTCGCCGGTGGTGCCGACCGGCACCAGGCCGTTCGTGCCCTCGGAAATCTGCCAGTTGACCAGCGAGCGGAACGCGGCCTCGTCGAGCGAGCCGTTCTTGAAGGGCGTGACCAAGGCGGTGAACGATCCCCGGAATTTCGTCTTGGCTGCCATGGACTTCCTCCGTACGCGGCGAGCTTGAGAGCAAGGCCCCTTCTTATCGGGTCTATACCGCCCATAAAAGGGCCGCTACCGAGCGACGCACCGTTTAGGCCGCGATTTTGCCGCGGTGGTGGTGCAAAGCCGGCCGCGGTAAGCGGCTGTTGGTATTTTATCCGCATATTCAATCAAATACAGCCAAGTCTTGTACAACCAGGTCTTGGGCCACTTGACTGATTCGGGGCGACGTAACGCCGTGACCTCCTTTCCTCGTGCCGCATGGCGATCCACCGGTCTGGCCGTGTGCCTGATGGCAGGGCTGTCGGTCGGCTGCGCCGCCTTGGCCAAATCCAATGAGACGACCGCGGAAGCGGCCAAGGACGCCCCGAAGCCGACCTCCGCCAAGGACAGCGCAAAGAACAGCGCAAAGGACAACGCCAAGGGGGCGGCGAAGGGAACGAGCAAGGGAGCGACCACCGCCCCGGCCAAGAATGCGGCCAAGAACGCGGCCAAGGATGCGGTGAAGAAACTGGTCAAGGACGTCGCAAAGGAACCCGCGAAAAACAAGGACAAGCCCAAGCCTGCGGCAGCCGGCCCCGCCCCGAAGTCACAGCCTGCCGCCAACGGTTCGCCGCCCAAAGCCGCCCCGGCCGCTGCCAGACCGGTCGCCGCTCCCGTGCTTGCTCCGGCAACCCGCCAACATGCAGCGCCGCGCAAGCCGGTCACTCCCGCCGCGGTTGCCGCAACCTCGTCAACCTCGCAGGCCGACAAGGACACGCTGGAGAGCGTCATCGAGCTCGTGCGCAAGCGCAAAGCTGGCGACGCCACAAACGCCGCAGCCACGATCTCGGATCCCGTCGCGCGAAAACTTGCGGAATGGATCATCCTGCGCAGCGAGGACAATGGCGCAACTGTTGAGCGCTACCGCGCCTTCCTCTCCGCCAATCCGAGCTGGCCGTCGCAGACCTTCCTGCGCCGGCGGCTCGAGGCCGCGATGTGGGACGATCGGCGCGACGACCAGGTCGCGTGGTCGTGGTTCGAGAACGAATCCCCGGTCTCGGCCAAGGGCCGCTTCACGCTCGCCAAGGCGATGCTGGCGCGCGGCGACCGCGCCAATGCCGAGCGGCTGGTACGCGAGGCCTGGCGCAGCGATCCGATGTCGGAGGATACCGAGAACAACGCGCTCGATCAGTTCGGTGCGCTGCTGACGCCGGGCGACCAGAAGGCGCGGATGGACACGCTGCTCTATGGCAGCGAAAACGAGGCGGCGCTGCGCGCGGCCAAGCGCCTCGGCGCCGGCTATGTCGCGCTCGCCAAGGCTCGCATCGCCTCCCTCAAGAAAGCGCCGAACGCGCGTGCGCTGCTGGAGGCCGTGCCGCGCGAGCTGCACAATGATCCCGGCTTTATCTTCAGCAAGATCCAGCTGCTGCGCCGCGAGGAGAAGTTTGCCGAGGCAGCCCAGCTCATGCTGTCGGCGCCGAAGGATCCGAACCGGCTCTACAATCTGGACGAATGGTGGATCGAGCGGCGTCTCTTGGCACGCAAGATGATCGACACCGAGGAATTCCGCAGCGCCTATCTGATCGCGCGCGATGCGGCGCTCCCCTCGCGCGATATCTACAAGACCGAGCAGGAATTCACGGCGGGCTGGATCGCGCTGCGCTTTCTCAACGATCCCGCGCTGGCTACGCAGCATTTCGCCCGCATCGGGGTCGGCAGCGTCAATCCGACCACGCTGGCGCGCGCCGGCTATTGGCAGGGCCGCGCCGCGGAAGCGGCGGGCCGCCAGCAGGAGGCGCGCAACGCCTATGCGCGGGCCGCGGAGCAATCCACGAGCTATTACGGACAGCTCGCACGCGCAAAACTCGGCCTGCCGCAGATCGAGCTCAACAGCCAGCCCAGGGGCCGTGGCGCCGAACGTCTCGAGATCGTGCGCGCCGTGCATCTGCTCTACGAACTCGACGAACGCGAGATGGCCGTGCCTGTTCTCGCCGACATGGGCGAGAACGGCGATCCCGAAGCGCTTGCCGGCCTCGGCGAGCTCACCCAGCGCTACAACGACGCGCGCGGGATGCTGCTGCTCGGCAAGGCTGCGCTCAATCGCGGTCTGCCGTTCGACTTCTACGCCTATCCCGTCAACGGCATTCCGCAGTTCACGCCGATCGGCCCGCAGGTCGAGCGCAGCATCATCTATGCCATCGCGCGGCAGGAAAGCGCCTTCAACCCCTCGGTAGTTTCGCCGGCGCAGGCCTATGGCCTGATGCAGGTGACGCCCGACGCGGCGCGCTATGTCTGCAAGCGGCACGGTGGCACCTACGATCTGTCGCGGCTGAAGAACGATTCGGCTTATAACGCCACGCTCGGCTCGGCCGAGCTCGGCGGTCTGCTCGAAGACTATCGCGGCTCCTACATCATGACGTTTGCCGCCTACAATGCCGGACGCGGCAGCGTGAAGAAGTGGGTCGACCGCTACGGCGACCCGCGCGACCCGAAGGTCGATGCGGTCGACTGGGTCGAGCTGATTCCATTCTCCGAGACACGCAACTACGTCCAGCGGATCATGGAGAACCTGCAGGTGTACCGCGCCCGCTTCGGCGGCGGCACGCGATTGCAGATCGAGGCCGACCTGCGCCGCGGTACCGCCAGCGTGGAGTAGAGACCCCTTTCCCCGATCGCTCCCGGCAGCATCGGCGGCAAACGCAGGACATGCGCCATCGCCGGCTTGAGGCGGCCGAGGACGAGCTCAAGCCAAACCGGCACGAAGCCAGATAAATCAATCACTTATTTGGGATTTTTGGCGGAGACGGAGGGATTCGAACCCTCGATAGGCCTTTACAAGCCTATAACGGTTTAGCAAACCGCCGCCTTCAGCCACTCGGCCACGTCTCCAATATGCGGGGTATGCCCGACCCGGCGGCGAGCCGCAAGCGGCAGAATTGAGGTCGGCGCTTTCTTTCACCTGAAAGCCGCCATTAGCCGGCCGCGCAGGCCTGGCCAAAGCATCTGCGGGCCGCGAGCTCGGCCCGATTCGTGCTCTCTTTGCATGCGCGGGCCTCCGTCGAGAGGCAGAACCGCCAGATCCGCCACTGCAGGGCGAAATCAGCACCGCGTTGCCGGCCCAGATGTTGATCAGGATGATCGAGTTCCATATCGCATTCGTCGGGCGCGATCTGGATCGACAAACATTGGCCACTCCTGTCGGGCCCGCCCATGCCGTGTGAGGCCAGTCGGCGGAACGAACTTGATTCTGCGCAACCAAGCCCATCCACGAGAGCACGGGGGCTCGATGCGCTTCTCCGCTCAGTGCGCGCAGACCCACGCCCTCGCCTCGCGCTGTGCGGCCGAGATTTCGATGTCCGACATCTGCCCGGCGATCTCCTGGCGCAGCGCCACGGCGTCCTTGCGGCCCTTGAGCGCGGCGAGATTGAACCATTTGTGCGCGGCGACGAGATCGACGAGACCGGAGCGGCCGCTCGCCCAATAGATCCCGCGCTCGAACAGCACGTCCGACAACGCGCTTGCGTCGATCGGCGTCGCCGTCTCCAGATCGAAAGTACCCTGAAACATCACGCATCCCCTTTTTCTTGTGCCGCCTCGTTCCCCCGAGCGCGGCTCCCGTCCAACTCTGATTGGTGCATGATCCGTCCCGAAAAACCGCAAAACCAGTTTTCCGGGATCATGCGCTGTTCAACTCATCCCCGAGTCTTTTTGCCCACGCCGTTTGCCGGCTTGTTGGAGGCGATGATGGGGGGCAAATTTGAATGGCAGTTTAAGCATCGCGATGAAGGCAACGTAAACGCGCGAGTTCCACGCGCGAAAGCGGAATGCAAGAAGTCCGCAATTGACGGGCACTTCTGCGATTCGTCAGATTCGGTTTACCGTAGGATTTTGGGACAACGATAACCATCGCGCATGGTAACGCCCCCGCGCGCTCGCTCGGCCTTCATGGTTCGAGACGCCCGCTTAGGGCGGGCTCCTCACCATGAGGGTCTAAGGTTTCATCGCACAACAAGACCTCATCCTGAGGGCCCGCCAGAGGCGGGCGTCTCGAAGGATCGCGACAACGAACACGGCCCACCGGTCTCTTTACGTATGCGATAGCCCTGCCGCATGGGGCGCACGGCGTCGCGTACGACAAAGCCACGGCTCTCGCCTGCCCCAGGGCCAGCGCTGCCACGTCACGGTCAGATCAGCAATGTCGGGAAAGGAAATGCCGGCAATGCCCCGGCCTCAAGGAACGAGGGCGTCGGCGAACACGTCAGGATCAGATTCCACGTTGGCCCGTAGGCCGCCGGTGAAATTGCGGAGCCCCGTGAAGGACGCCCGCACCGAACGAAGAAAACTCGTTTCTTCTGCCGGACCGGACTTCGGCGAGCGAACCCGCGGAAGAGGACGATCCGACCGTTGACCTGATGTCTCGCCGACACCCTCTATCGTCGACCAGAACCTTCTAGGAGGCGCTGATGACGTGCCGGCTCTCTAGGAGCCGGCAACTTCAGAAGTCGAAGTTACTTCTTCTTCTTCGCGACCTTGCGGGTCTTCTTCGCAGTCTTCTTCACTGCGCTCTTCGCCTTCTTCGCCTTCTTCGCTTTCTTGGCCATGTTGCCCTCCGATGTGTGAGATGGCTTTAATCGCTGCGTGCACTCGGGGATCGAGATGCACTACATCCCGAATACACCAACACAACGAAAAAAACAGCGTCTCGCTTAAGGAAGTGTTGACGACGCAAAGGGCTTGCGCCTCGCGCGCTCGATGGAAGTGCGCGAGGTGGCGCATGCCTGTGATCGCAAACAGCGCCGTCGCGTCAACGTTGGCGAAGGCAGCGATTGCGAGAAAACTCTATGCTGCAAGTATTATTCTGCGCATATGCATTGCGCATGATCGACGAGATGGTGCACGTCGCCGTTCGTTTGACCGTGCCGCAAGGGCGTTCCG
Source organism: Bradyrhizobium hipponense (assembly GCF_008123965.1). Classification (GTDB taxonomy): domain Bacteria; phylum Pseudomonadota; class Alphaproteobacteria; order Rhizobiales; family Xanthobacteraceae; genus Bradyrhizobium; species Bradyrhizobium hipponense. The sequence goes on from NZ_VSTH01000137.1 coordinate 27,441, forward strand.
CGGACTCTGAGTCGCGAATTTTGGCAACGAAAATATTTTCGTGCACAACGGCGCGAACGCCGTCCGGAGCGCGTCCAAGTCACCTTTTTGCGCGAATCGCGTCGCGGCGATTCGCAGGTGCAATAGACGCGGTGACGACGAGCAACGCGACGTGCGCAGGCGATTGAGAATGGATGTCGACTCTTCGCGACACCGGCGGTGCGCTCCCTCTCCCCGCTTGCGGGGAGAAGGTTGGGGTGAGGGGAAGTCTCCGCAAAGACGGTGACAGAGGAGTTTGCGGTGAGTCCCCCTCACCCGGATTCAAGCTGCGCTTGAATTCCGGCCTCTCCCCGCACGCGGGGGAGAGGCAAAGAAGAACGCGTCAGATGCCGAGCTTGGACTTGAGCAGGTCGTTGACGCTCTGCGGGTTGGCCTTGCCGCCCGACGACTTCATGACCTGGCCGACGAACCAGCCGAGCGACTGCGGCTTGTCCTTGACCTGCGCGGCCTTGTCGGGATTGGCCGCGATGATGTCGTCGACGACCTTTTCGATCGCCGAGAGGTCGGTGACCTGCTTCATGCCGCGGCTTTCGACGAGCGCGCGGGGATCGCCGCCCTCCTGCCACACGATCTCGAACAGATCCTTGGCGATCTTGCCGGAGATTGTGCCCTCGCCGATCAGATCGACGATCGCAGCTAACTGCTCGGCGCTGACCGGAGAGCCCGTAATATCCCGGCCTTCCTTGTTGAGGCGGCCGAACAGCTCGTTGATCACCCAGTTCGCCGCCATCTTGCCGTCGCGGGCGCGATTGGCGAGCCTGTCCAGCACGGTCTCATAAAACACAGCGCTCTCGCGCTCGGCGACCAGCACACTCGCGTCATAGGCCGACAGGCCGAAGTCGGCGACAAAGCGCATCTTCCTCTGGTCCGGTAGCTCCGGCAGCTTCGCCTTCAACTCGTCGACAAATTCCTGCGAAAACTCCAGCGGCAGCAGATCGGGATCGGGGAAGTAGCGGTAGTCATGTGCCTCTTCCTTGGACCGCATCGAGCGCGTCTCGCCCTTGTTGGGGTCGTAAAGCCGGGTCTCCTGGTCAATCTGGCCGCCATCCTCGAGGATCTCGATCTGGCGCCGCGCCTCGTACTCGATCGCCTGCCCGATGAAATTGATCGAGTTCATGTTCTTGATCTCGCAGCGGGTGCCGAGCGGCGCGCCGGGCTTGCGCACGGAGACGTTGACGTCGGCGCGCAAGGATCCCTTCTCCATGTCGCCATCGCAGGTGCCGAGATAGCGCAGGATCGAGCGCAGCTTGGTCACATAGGCCTTGGCCTGCTCGGCGTCGCGGATGTCGGGCTTGGAGACAATCTCCATCAGCGCCACGCCGCAGCGGTTGAGGTCGACATAGGACATGTTCGGCGACTGATCGTGCAGCAACTTGCCGGCATCCTGCTCCAGATGCAGCCGCTCGATCCCGATGGTCGCGGTCCTGCCGCCGTCCAGTTCGACCTCGACCTCGCCCTCCCCGACGACCGGCGACTTGTACTGACTGATCTGGTAGCCCTGCGGCGAGTCCGGATAGAAATAGTTCTTGCGATCGAACACCGAGCACAGGTTGATCTGTGCGTTCAGCCCGAGCCCGGTCCGGACAGCCTGTCTGACGCATTCCTCGTTGATGACCGGCAGCATGCCGGGCATCGCCGCGTCGACCAGCGACACGTGGCTGTTCGGCTCGCCGCCGAACGCGGTGGAGGCACCGGAGAACAGCTTTGAGTTCGAGGTCACCTGGGCATGGATCTCCATGCCGATGACCATCTCCCAGTCACCGGTGGCGCCCTTGAGAAGCTTGTGCGTGGCCGTGCTCATGTCTTGCTCCCGAGCAGCGTGGCAGCGATCCGCTCCCACTCCGCCTGCAATGAATCCGTTGCCGCCGGCTGGCCGGCCTGGCGATACCAGTAGCCGGCATTGCCGAGGTCGCCTTCGACGCGGTGCAAGTACGCGTGCACCCAGGCGGCCTCACGGCTGCTCTCGTCCTGGACGATCTTGTGCGCCTGGTCCCAGTCGCCCTTGGCGGCCCACCAGAGGCCGGCAAGCGGCGCGCCGAGATCCGGCGCCGGCGAAGCGCCGTCGAGGCTGGCGATGTAGGCCGCCAGCGTCACCACCACCTCGCGGGTGTGAAGCGGCCTGCGGCCTGCTCGATCACCTCGCCGAGCGAGAACAGCGTCTCCTCGTCGAACGGGCGGCCGATCAGCTGCAGACCGAGCGGCAGGCCTTGCGCGTCCTTGCCGGCGGGCACGGCAATGCCCGGCAGGCCCGCCATGTTCACCGTCACCGTGAAGATATCGTTGAGGTACATCTCGACAGGGTCGGCGCCGCCCTTCTCGCCGATACCGAAGGCGGCCGACGGCGTCGCCGGGGTAAGGATCGCGTCGACGCCCTTGGCGAAGCAATCCTCAAAATCCTTCTTGATCAGCGTGCGCACCTTTTGCGCGCGCAGGTAATAGGCGTCGTAATAGCCGGCCGACAGCACGTAGGTGCCGATCATGACGCGCCGCTTGACCTCGGCGCCAAAACCCTCGGCGCGGGTGTTCTCGTACAGCTCGGTGATGTTCCTGCCCTGCTCGCGCAAGCCGTAGCGCACGCCGTCATAGCGTGCGAGGTTGGAAGAGGCTTCCGCCGGCGCCACGATGTAATAGGCCGGCAGCGCGTATTTGGTGTGCGGCAGCGACACCTCGACGAGTTCGGCGCCGGCGCTCTTGAGCCAGGCCGCGCCCGCTTCCCAAAGCTTTTCGATCTCGGCGGGCATGCCGTCGAGGCGATACTCCCTGGGGATGCCGATCTTCATACCCTTCACGGACTTGCCGATCGCGGCCTCGTAATCCGGCACGGCAATGTCCACAGACGTCGTGTCCTTCGGATCGTGACCGGCCATCGAGCGCAGCAGCATCGCGGCATCGCGCACGCTGCGCGCGATCGGACCGGCCTGGTCGAGCGAGGAGGCAAAGGCGACGATGCCCCAGCGCGAGCAGCGGCCATAGGTCGGCTTGATGCCGACGGTCGCGGTGAACGCGGCCGGCTGGCGGATCGAGCCGCCGGTGTCGGTCGCGGTCGCGCCCATGCACAGCAGCGCGGCCACGGCCGAGGCCGAGCCGCCGGACGAGCCGCCCGGCACCAGCGTCGTGTTGGAGCCGTCGCGCCGCCAGGGATTGCCGACTGGGCCGAAGCAGGAGGTCTCGTTCGACGAGCCCATCGCGAACTCGTCGTTGTTCAGCTTGCCCAGCATCACGGCGCCGTCGCGCCAGAGCTGCGAGGTGACGGTGGACTCATAGGTCGGCACGAAATTGCCGAGGATCTTCGAGCACGCCGTGGTGCGCACGCCCCTGGTCGCGAACAGATCCTTGATGCCGAGCGGGATGCCGGCGAGCGGACCGCCGTCACCTTTCTCGATCTTTGCGTCCGCCTCGCGCGCCATGGCACGCGCCTGGTCCGGCGTCTCCAGGATGAAGGCGTTGAGCACGCGCGCGGCTTCGATTGCGGAAAGATGCGCATCGGTCAGCTCGAGTGACGTAAAAGCCTTGGCCGCGAGGCCCTTGCGGGCCTCGGCGAGCGTCAGTGATGTCAAATCGGTCATTTATTGATCGGGCTACAGAAAAATGGAGACAGGGTCTTGTCGTTGGCCGGGTCGTCTTTCCTGGACGAAGCTCTCGCAGCCGCCTCGATCTCGTCGAGGATGGCATTGACGGCCACATTGGGGTCGGCAGCCTTGCCCTGCCGCTCCATCTTGTCGAGATAGTTCATATAGGCCTGATAGGCCTTCTCATCGTCGCATAGCAGGCACATCGGACACGGTCCTGATTGAGGTAGTTACTCGACGACTTTCGGCACTAGGAAGAAATGGCCTTCGGTCGCGGGCGCGTTGGCAACGATATCGTCGGTGATCTCGCCGTCATTGACCACATCGGCCCGCTTCTTCATCTGCATCGGGGTGACCGACGTCATCGGCTCGACGCCCGCGACGTCGACCTCCGAGAGCTGCTCGACAAAGGCGAGCATCGCGTTGAGCTCGCCCTGCAGGTGCGGAACATCGTCCTCGGAGACCGCAATGCGCGCCAGATGCGCGATGCGGCGGACGGTAGCAGCGTCGACGGACATTATGTAAGGCCTCTCACGGCAAAACCTATCCGCCGTATAGCAGAGGCCGGTTTTGCGCCGCAACCGGCGCTCTAGAGCATGATCCGGAAAAGTGCGCCGCGGTTTTCCGAAAAGATCATGCTTAAACAATAACCTAAGGCGCGATGATCACTCTTCTCAATCTCATCGCGCCCTAGCCTGCCATCTGGCGCAGGCGCGCCAGGGCCGATTTCGCGAGATCCCGGGTCAATTCTGCCGCCGGCAACTCGCGGCCCATGGCAATGGCCTGTCCGGCCCAAAGATTGGTGAAATCGACCCTGCCCTGCTTCTCCGCGGCAGCCTTCAGCGGCCCCAGCGCGGTCGCGGCATGGGGAAATGGCGGCGCATCCGGCGAGATCGGGCCGGCTTCGCGCATCAGGCGGTTCTGGACACCGCGCGCCGGCCGCCCGGTCATGACGTTGGTGATGACGGTGGAATCATCGCGCCCCTCGGCAAGCGCGGCGCGCCCCGTCGCGCTCACCTTGGATTCCGGACAGCGAAGGTAGGCGCTGCCGATCTGCACGCCCGCGGCGCCGAGTGCGAAGGCGGCTGCGATGCCGCGCCCGTCCGCGATGCCGCCGGCTGCAATCACGGGCACCTTCACCGCATCCACCACCTGCGGCACCAGCGCGAACGTACCGGGCTGCTCGCTGATGTTCTCGGTTAGGAACATGGCGCGATGGCCGCCCGCCTCCGCGCCTTGCGCGATCACGGCATCGGCGCCGTGCTGCTCGAGCCAGACCGCTTCCTTCACCGTCGTCGCCGAGGAAATCACGAGACAGCCCGCCGCCTTGACGCGCTTGAGCAGCGCCTGATCCGGCAGTCCGAAATGGAAGCTCACGACCTCCGGCTTCAGCTCCTCGACAACCGCGCAGAAGCCGGCGTCGAACGGCGCGCGGTTGGCCGCATTGATCGGCGCCGCCGGGTCGAGTCCGTACTCCTTGTAGTAGCCCGCAAGACGCGCCTTCCAGCGCGCTTCCGCCGCCGCATCAAGCTCGACCGGCGTGTGGCAGAAGAAGTTCATGTTGACGGGAGCCCGGACGCGCTGGCGGATGATGTTGACCTGCTCGCGCGCCTTCTCGGGCGACAGCATCGCGCTCGGCAGCGAGCCGAGCCCGCCGCCTTCCGCGACCGCGATCACCAGCTCCGCGTCCATCACGCCAGCCATCGGCGCCAGCACGATCGGGAATTCGGTCTTGAAGAGATCGATCAATCGATGGTCAGGCCACATGGTCTTGCCTCATGTTCGCTCTTCCCTCTCCCCTTGTGGGAGAGGGTGGCTCGCCGCGATAGCGGCGAGACGGGTGAGGGGTTTGCATCCGCGGGAGACAGACCTCTCAGATTTGACATTATTCTCCGCGGATAGAACCCCTCATCCGGCGCNNCAAGGGGAGAAGGGAAGACACCGACCACCGAACTACGTTTTCCTTCCAGCAGCTGCTCGGCTTCGGTCGCAATCCGCTCCACAATCTCTGCCGCCGGTGGAATATCATGGATCAGGCCAACCGCTTCGCCAGCGATCACCGCCGCGACGGCGAAATTGCCCGCCGCTTTTGCCGCAGCATACTCCGCTGCGACTGCGGCAACATTCTGCATCAGTTCGACCTCGCGGCCGATCCAGCGCCTGGCATGGTCGTTGACCAGGCATCTTCCCGTAAACGGCGCCGGCCACACATTGTTGCGGGAGAGATCGAAGATGATGCCGCGCACGGTCGAGCCGCTGCTCGCCGCGCAGATGCGCCGCTTGGCTTCCTCCGCGCCGTCGGCCTCCTGGCTCGCATAGAAGCGCGTGCCGAGCAGCACGCCGCTTGCCCCCAGCATCATCATCGCGGCAAGCCCGCGCCCGTCGGCAATGCCGCCCGCCGCGACCACCGGCACATGGCCAGCCGCGAGATCGACGATCGCGGGCACGAGATCGACGGTTGTGCGGGAGGCGCCGTGACCGCCCGCCTCCGTCCCCTGCGCGATCAGGATGTCGGCGCCGGCATCGAGCGCCTGCCGCGCCATCGCCTCGTCCTGCACCTGGCAGATCAGGCGCGCACCTGCAGACTTGATCCTTGATGCGAACGGTGCGGGATCGCCGAACGACAACATGATCGCCGATGGTTTTGCGGCGAGCGCGATGTCGAGAAGCTCAGGCCGCTTGGCGAGACTCCAGGTGATGAAGCCGATCCCGAACGGCGCTGACAAGCTGGCGAGCTTCGCCGTCTCTCGCTCCAGCCATTCCCTCTCGCCATAACCACCGCCCAGAATGCCAAAGCCGCCGGCGCGGCTGACGGCCGTCACGAGCCGGCTGCCGGCAACGACGTCCATCGGCGCTAGCAGGATCGGATGCTTGATCCCCAGGAGCTGGGTCAAAGGCGTCGTGATCGACATGGCTCCTCCACTCTCGACAGCAAGGTTAGGCCGGATTAGCATTCGCGGAAATTGAATTCTAGCGAACGTTGCCATCTCTAAAGCGAAACGATGCCATGGAACTCAGCGACATCCAGACCTTCGCCGCGGTGGCCCGCACCGGCGGGATCACCCGTGCCGCCGAAGAGCTCAACACGGTGCAATCGAACGTCACCCAGCGCGTGAAGGCGCTGGAGGCGGAGATCGGCACGCCGCTGTTCGAGCGTCACAGCCGCGGCATGACCCTGACCGGCGCCGGCAAAAGGCTGTTGCCTTACGCGCAACGGATGACAGCGTTGTCGCGCGAAGCCGTGCTCGCCGCCCGTGACGATGGCGAGCCCAAAGGACCATTGGCGATCGGCTCGATGGAGACCACGGCAGCGGTGCGGTTGCCGCCGCTGCTCGCCGATTTCCACCGCCGCTTTCCCGCCGTGCGGCTGAGCCTGCGGACGGCAACCACCGCCGACCTCGTCGCGGGCGTTCTCGAAGGCGCATTCGACGGCGCCTTCGTCGCGGGCCCGATCACGCATGCCGACCTCACCGCGACAAGTGCATTCCGCGAGGAGCTGGTTCTGGTCAGCGCGCGGCGCTGGAGCTCGCTTGCCGAGCTGCGCGCCGGCACGCCGGAGTCCGGCCCAACCGCGCTGGTGTTCCGCACCGGCTGCACCTACCGCCAGCGGCTCGAACAGACCTTCGTCGAGTTCGGCTGGCCCTCGGCCGCGCGCTTCGAACTTGGTACGCTCGACGGCATGATCGGCTGCGTCGCTGCCGACATGGGCGTGACGCTGCTGCCGCGCGCCGTTGTCGAGCGCAACGCGATGAACGGCAGCGTGTCGATCCACACGCTGAGCCCATCGCACGCGCGCGTCGAGACCCTCTTCATCCAGCGCCGTGCCGGACATCAATACAGCGCGCTCGGTGGTTTCATCTCCTGCCTGAAGAAAGATGACGACGTCATCGCGGCCTGAACACATTCCAGCGCGCGAAATTCATCGACACAAATTCGTCACGTTTGAACCCATCGGCGGTGACGCAGCGCAGCGCAGCACCGAAAAGCTTTTGAAGCGCGCGATGGTTCTACGTTAGGATGCGCCACTGATCGGCGCGAAACCATAACGAAGCCAAACATCGGCAAAAGACATTGGGAGGACTATCGATGCGCAATACGCTCGTGTTGTGCTGTGTCGCTGCGTTGTCGGCGACGATCGAAACAGCAAGCGCACAGGACTGGACCAAATCGAAATGGGGACCGAACGACGAGATCGGTGCCGCCAACTACATGACGCCCGAGCTCGTGCTGAAGGCCGCGTCTCTGGTGAAGACCGGAAAGACCTATGCGCTGGGCATTCCCGTCACGCCGCAGACGCCGGCCTATCCGCCGCGCGCATTCAAGCTCACCATCGTGCAGCCCGGACAGGCCGGCAGCCCCGGCCTCGGCCCCAACAAGGCGACCTATAATGACGATATCCTGGACACATGGGTCGGCATCGGCAGCCAAATTGACGGGCTCGGCCATCTCGGTGTCGAGCACGTCTATTACAACGGCAACAAGCTCGCCGACTTCGCCGATCCCAACGGGTTGAAGAAGCTCGGCATCGAGAAGGTGCCGCCGATTGTCACCCGCGGCGTGCTGCTCGACATGGCGGCTTACTACAACACCGACGTGGTGAAGGAAGGCACCGCCTTCAACGTCAAGGAGATCGAGGAGGCCGCCAAGAAGCAGGGCGTCGAGATCCGCCAGGGCGATGTCGTCATCTTCCACACCGGCTGGCTCAGCCTGATCGGCAAGGACGACAAGCGCTATTCGGCCGGCGAGCCCGGCCTCGGCGTCGAAGGTGCAAAGTACCTCACAAGCAAGGGCGTCGTCGCGATCGGCGCCGACACCTGGGCGCTGGAAGTGCTGCCGTTCGAGTCCAAGAACGTGTTCGAGGTACACCAGATCCTGCTCGCGATGAACGGGACCTATATCCTCGAGAATATGGATACGGCCGCGCTTGCCCGCGACAAGGGATATGAATTCCTGTTCGTGCTCGGACAGCCGCGCTGGACCGGAGGCGTGCAGGCGATGATCAACCCGATTGCGATCCGCTGATCGGCAAGCCTACCCGCGGGCGAGGAACGGCCTGCCGCCCGGCAGGCGCCCTCGCCCGCGTTGCGCTTCATCATCGCGGCGTGAGATGCCAGCGCCGCAGCGCTACGACCGCCCAGATCGCCTCCACCACGCCGAACGGCCAGGCGCCCTGCAGAAAGCCGTAGGCCGAGCCGAGGGCGCAGGACCCGGCGAACAGCAGCACGAACCAGTGGCTGCAGTCCTCCAAAGCATAGCAGACCAGCATCGCGGTGACGGCGAACAGGCCGAATAGTGTCAGTGCATCCATTGTTCTGGTTCACTCCGCGGCGCGGCGCGTGCTAAGCGCTGATGCCATGCCGGCTCTTATCCTGCCCCTGATCGATGCTGCAGCCCACTGGCCCGAACGCGGCGGGCTGGTCGGCCTCGACCTCGGCACCAAGACCATTGGTGTCGCCGTGTCCAATCCGGACCGACGGCTGGCGACCGGCGTCGAGACCATCCAGCGCAAGGCCTTCAAGCAGGATGCCGCCCGCCTGCTCGCGATTGCGGCCGAGCGCAAGGCCGTCGGCTTCGTGCTCGGCCTGCCCATCAACATGGACGGCAGCGAAGGCCCGCGCGCGCAATCGACCCGCGCCTTCGCCCGCAATCTTGCCGGCCTCACCACACTGCCGATCGGGCTCTGGGACGAACGCCTGTCGACCGCCGCAGTGGAGCGCGAATTGATCGGCATGGACGTCAGCCGCGCCAAGCGCGCCGAGGTCATCGACGAGCACGCAGCGATCTTCATCCTGCAAGGTGCGCTCGACCGGCTCGCCAATCTTCGCGCAACTTCGGGGCCTGGCTGACCCATGCCCGTGGTGATCGCGGCGCTGCTGCCGGTCTTCATCCTCATCGTGCTCGGCGTCGTGCTGAGGCGCAGCTTGATGCGGCTGGATACGCAATGGCACGGGCTGGAGCGGCTGACTTATTTCGTGCTGTTTCCAATGCTGCTGATTCAGACGCTGGTGAAGGCGGACCTGTCCAGGGTGCCGGTGGCCGGCGTCGGCGGCGCGCTGCTGCTGTCGGTGCTCGCGATCTCGCTCTTGTGCCTCGCGCTCCGCCCTGCCCTCGCGCGGCTCGACATCGACGGCCCCGCCTTCACCTCGATCTTCCAGGGTGCGACGCGCTGGCAGACCTATGTCGCGCTTTCGGTGTCCGCCAACATGTTCGGCGATGTCGGCCTGGCGCTGGCCTCGGTGGCGATGGTCGCGATCATTCCGCTGGTCAACGTGTTCAGCGTCGCAGTGCTGGCGCACTATGCATCGCCCAAGAAGCAATCTCCGCTCGCGATTGTCATGACGGTGATCCGCAATCCCTTGATCTGGGCCTGCGCGATCGGCCTCTTCGTCAACATCGTCCATCTGCCGTTGCCAAGGATCTGGCACGAGGTCGCCGACGCACTCGGCCGCTCGTCGCTGGCCATCGGCCTGCTCGTCACCGGCGCCGGCCTGCAGCTCAAAGGCCTGCTGCGCCCGAGCGTGAGTGCGTCGATCGGCGTGGCGTTCAAGCTGGTGCTGATGCCGGTGCTGGCGCTGGCGCTGGCCGCATGGTTCGGCCTGTCCGGCGACAGCCTTGCGATCGTTGCGATCTGCGCGGCGGTGCCGACCTCGCCCAGCGCCTACGTGCTGGCCCGCCAGATGGGCGGCGACGCGCCGCTCTTGGCGCAGATCATCACGCTGCAAACGATTTTGGCGGCGATCACGATGCCGATCGCGATCGCGCTGGTGGCGTGAGATCGTCATTGCGAGCGCAGCTCCCTCACTTCGTCATTGCGAGGAGCCCTTGCGACGAAGCAATCCAGAGTGTTTCCGCGGAGGTAGTCTGGATTGCTTCGCTGCGCTCGCAATGACGGAACGTGACGCAACCGCCGGGCTAGCTCCCCAACCACATCGTCAGCACCACCGCGGTCATGTTGTTCAGCGCGTGCAGCACGATGGTGAGCCACAGCGAATTGGCCCGATAACGCATGTAGCCGAACCAGACGCCAATGGTGAAGACTTCGGCGAGAAAATACATGTCGTATTGCAGATGCACGACCGTCCACACCAGCGACGACAAGATGATCGCGCCGGGCACGCGCAGGAAGCTTGCCGACCAGCCGCGATAGAGAAAGCCCCGCGCCAGCACCTCTTCCGACATCGGCGCCGCCACGCTGAAAGCGAACAGCAGCAATAGCGCGGCGCCCTTGTCGCGGCCGGACTTCAGGAGATCGGTCATGAAGCCCGGTGTCGCCTCGCGGCCGAGGCCGCGCGACATCGTCTCCCAGGCCACGACAAGCAGGACGAGACCGATCGCGCCGAACAGGAGATGCTTCCACGACGGCCAATGCAGCGCGAGGTAGTCGACGAACGACGCCTTCTTGATGCGAATGGCAAGCCACACCGCCACAAGCGTCGCGGGCAATCCCATGGTCACCGAAAGCGCGAGCGCCTGCGGCTCGCTGCCGACAATTTGAATCGAGGCCATGTTGATCGGAATGCCGCGAAGTACCACCAGCAGCAGGATGGCGCCGACCTGGCCGACGAACATCGCGACGAAGATCAGCAGACCCCACAGCGCCGTGCCCCAGAATTTCCAGACGCCCGGCGTGTGGTCCGCAGGCGTCATGATGAGCGGCGGATGGTCGGGATTGAGGGTGTCCATCAGATGGCTTTCGTTAGGCGCGCAAGCTGTCGAGAGGCCGTCATGCCCGGGCTTGTCCCGCCTGCGCGGCCGAAGCCGCTTCGGCGAGGCGAAGGCCCGGGCATCCACGTTCTTCGTGCCGCGCGGCAAGACGTGGATGGCCGGGTCAAGCCCGGCCACGACGAGTGGTGAGAGTACACCCCGATCAAGGCAGCGCCCGCTCCAGCAGTGCACGCATCTCACCGCTCTCCAGCTCCACCGCGCCATACATGGCGGCGTGGTTGGCGCCAAGCCGCGTGGCGGCGAACAGCTCGGCATGGCCGGGCGACACGCCGTTGAGCGCGGCGGCTGCCGCAAGCAGGGCCAGCTTCTCGACCGCTAGCCGCGCGACGCGCTCGCCGTCGACGCGACGGAAGCTCTGGCCGATGAACGCGGCGGCATCGCCCGCGCCGGGCAAGCCGTTCGTCTCGGTCGCAAGCGATTGCAGCACCGCCATCGCCGCATCCGGCTCGCGCGCCAGCGCACGGAGCACGTCGAGGCACATGACGTTGCCGGAGCCTTCCCAGATCGCGTTGACCGGAGACTCCCGGAAGTGGCGCGCCAAGATGCCGTCCTCGACATAGCCGTTGCCGCCGAGGCATTCCATTGCCTCGTAAAGGAATGCCGGCGCGCTTTTGCAGGTCCAGTATTTGATCGCAGGCGTCAGCAGCCGCATGTAGGCGGCCTCCGTCGCATCGTGCGGCGTTTGGTCGAAGGCGCGGCAGAGCCGCATCACCAGCGCGACGCTCGCCTCGACGTGCAGCGCCATGTCCGACAGCACCGCTTGCATCAAGGGCTGGTCGGCAAGGTGTTTCTGGAACACGCTGCGGTGACGGGCGTGATGCAGCGCGTGCGCAAGCCCCGAGCGCATCAGGCCGCTGGAGGCAATCGCGCAATCCTGCCGCGTCAGCTGCACCATCTGGATGATGGTGCGGATGCCCTTGCCTTCCTCGCCGACACGTTCGGCATAAGCGCCGACGAACTCGACCTCCGATGAGGCATTGGAGCGATTGCCGAGCTTGTCCTTCAGCCGCTGGAACTGGATCGCGTTGACCGAACCATCCGGCGCGAAGCGCGGCATGAAGAAGCAGGTCAGCCCCTGCTCGGCCTGCGCCAGCACCAGGAACGCATCGCACATCGGCGCCGACATGAACCATTTGTGTCCGGTGATGCGATAGGCATTCCCATCGCGCACCGCCCGCGTCATGTTGGCGCGCACGTCAGTGCCGCCCTGCTTCTCGGTCATGCCCATGCCGAGCGTCATGCCGCGCTTGTCCCACCAGGGCGCAAAGTTGGGGTCGTAGCTCCTGGTCGACAGCACCGGCATCACGCGCGCGAGCAGGTCTGGCTGCATCGCCAGCGCCGCGACAGCGGCGCGCGTCATGGTGATGGGACAAAGATGACCGGTCTCGACCTGCGCGGCGATGTAGAATTTGGCCGCGCGAATGACCTCGGCGGCATCGCCCGCCGGCTTGCCGTCGGCGCTCCAGGTCGAATTGTGCACGCCGGCATGGGCGCTGTGCGCCATCAGTTCGTGATAGGCCGGATGAAACTCGACCTGATCGCGGCGGTTACCCTTGGAGTCGAAGGTCCGCAGCTTCGGCGTGTTCTCGTTCGCCAGACGACCGCGCTCGGCCATCGCGGCCGAGCCCCAATGCTTCCCGAAGTCGGACAGCTCCGGTTCCGCCGCCGCGCCGCCATTGGCCTTCACCGCCTCGACCAGCGGCCGATCCAGAGCGAACAGGTCAACGTCCTCGAACGGCGGCGACTGGTTGAAAACCTCGTGGGTTGCGAAGCTGGGCTGGATCATGAAGCTGGGCTGGATCATGTTGTTTCCTCGGCGCGGAATCAGTTCCGGCGCGGCGGGATCGGGAAATCATAGGCCGCTCCGCCCGCCCCCGGCAGGGAAAAATGCCACCACTCCTTCGAATAGTTCACAAAGCCTTGCTTGGCCATTGCAGCGACCAGCCGCCTGCGCCAGGCGCGTTGGTCCGGCGTGATCGACGGTGCCGAGGTATGCCCTTTCGCATCGGTACAGTCATAGCCCGTGCCCATGTCGACGCTGCCTTCCGGCGCCCGCGCCTCGACCGGCGCCGTACAGTCCCCATAGGCTTTCGCTGGATCGTATCTGGCGGAATTGTCGGCCTTGAGATCGACCAGGGTCAGGTCGAGCGCGGCACCGGTGGAATGCTGCGAGCGGCTCGCGATGTAGCCGAGGCGAAACAGCTCGGTCTTACGAATTTTTGGATTGTAGCGCCGCTCGGCGGCGGTCTCGCGGCCGTTCTGCGACCACGCGATCATGTCGCGCGACGCCCGCGCCGGCCGGTAGCAGTCGAACATTTTCAGCGACAGGTTCCGCGCCGCCAGTTCCTGCTGCACCGCCTTGAGCTGCATCCCCACCTCCCGCGTCACCACGCATTCGCCGGCGCCGTAGCCGCTCAGCGGACGGCCGACGAAATTGTTCGATGTGGCATAGCGGATATCCTGGATGATGCTGGGGTCGACGTCGCGCAAATAGACGAAGCCGCCGGGGAGCGATTGGGCGTGGGCGGCGGAAGCGGTTGTCAGCAATACAATCGCAATTCGAATTGATTTCACGAGACCCATCCAGATCGTCACGCCCGGACAAGCCCGGCCATGGCGGAGAAAGCAAGACAGATCAGGGGATAACTCACCGCCCCGGCTTTGGCCCTTGCCCCCCCGGCCATCCCCGCCTATAGCTCTCGCTTTAATGACATCGAAATCGACCTTCGTCCTCGGCCACCGGCATTTGCTGGGCATCGAGGGCCTTTCCGCTGCCGACATCACCGGCCTGCTCGACCTGTCCGAAGAATATGTCGAGCTCAACCGCCAGGTGGACAAGAAGCGCACCGTCCTGCGTGGACGGACGCAAGTGAACCTGTTCTTCGAGGCCTCCACCCGCACCCAATCCTCGTTCGAGCTTGCGGGCAAGCGCCTTGGCGCCGACGTCATGAACATGTCGGTGTCCTCCTCGTCCATGAAAAAGGGCGAGACGCTGATCGACACCGCGGTCACGCTGAACGCCATGCACCCGGATATCCTGGTGGTCCGGCATCACGCCTCCGGCGCCGTGGAACTCCTGGCCCGCAAGGTTGACGGTTCCGTGATCAATGCCGGCGACGGCGCGCACGAGCATCCGACGCAGGCGCTGCTGGATGCACTCACCATCCGCCGTAACAAGGGCCGCATCGAGGGCCTCGTCGTCGCAATCTGCGGCGACGTGCTGCATTCGCGCGTCGCTCGCTCCAACATCATCCTGCTTAACACCATGGGCGCCCGCGTCCGTGTCGTCGGCCCCTCTACGCTGCTGCCTCCCGGGCTCGAGCGGATGGGTGTCGAGGTCGCCCGCGACATGCGCGCAGGGCTGGAGGGCGCCGACATCGTCATGATGCTGCGGCTCCAGCGCGAGCGCATGAACGGCTCCTTCGTGCCGTCGTCATCCGAATATTTCCATTATTTCGGGCTGGACCAGAAGAAGCTCGCCTACGCCAAGCCTGACGCGCTGGTGATGCATCCCGGCCCCATGAACCGCGGCGTCGAGATCGATACGGCGGTCGCCGACGGCGCGCAGTCCCTGATCCGCGAACAGGTGGAGATGGGGGTCGCCGTGCGCATGGCGGTGCTCGAAGCGCTCGCCCGCAACCTGCCGAACGCGTGATGGCCATGCTGATTGACCGACGTCCCATCCTGCTTGCCAATGCCCGCGTCGTCGATCCCTCCAAGGATTTTGACGGCATCGCCGACGTCCTGATCGCCGACGGCACCATCCGCGAGACCCGCCGCGGCATCAGCGCGGCCGGCGTCCCGGAAGGCACCGACATCGTCAACTGCTCCGGCAAGATCGTGGCCCCCGGCTTGGTCGACATGCGCGCCTTTGTCGGCGAGCCCGGCTTCAGCCATCGCGAGACATTTGCCTCGGCGAGCCAGGCGGCGGCCACCGGCGGCGTCACCACCATCATCTGCCAGCCCGAGACCGAGCCTGTCATCGACAATTCGGCAACGGTCGACTTCGTGATGCGCCGCGCCCGCGACACTGCCATCGTCAACATCCTGCCGATGGCGGCGCTCACCAAGGGCATGCACGGCGAGGAGATGACCGAGTTCGGTCTGTTAAAGGCCGCAGGTGCGGTCGCCTTCAGCGACGGCGACAGGAGCGTCACCAACGCGCAGGTGATGCGCTGGGCGCTGACCTACGCGCGCGATTTCGACGCGCTGATCGTGCATCACACCGAGGACCCCAAGCTGGTCGGCGAAGGCGTCATGAACGAGGGCGAGTTCGCCACCAGGCTTGGCCTGATGGGCATCCCGAACGCGGCGGAGGCTGTGATGCTGGAGCGCGACATGCGCCTGGTTGCGCTCACCGGCGGCCGCTATCACGCCGCCTCGCTGTCCTGCACCGACTCGCTCGACATCCTCAAACGCGCCCGCGATGCCGGGCTCCCCGTCACCGCCTCGGTCTCGATCAACCACCTCGCGCTGAACGAGAACGACATCGGCCCCTACCGGACCTTCCTGAAGCTGTCGCCCCCGCTGCGATCGGAGGACGACCGCCGCGCCTTGGTCGCAGCCGTCGCCTCCGGCCTCGTCGACGTCATCATGTCCGACCACAATCCGCAGGACGTAGAGGGCAAGCGCCTGCCGTTCGCGGAAGCCGCCCCCGGCGCGGTCGGGCTCGAGACCATGCTGCCGGCGGGCTTGCGGCTGGTACACAATGGCGAGTTGGAGCTGAAGACGCTGATCTCTGCGATGTCGACCCGGCCGGCCGAGATTCTGGGCCTGCCCGGGGGAACCCTGCGCGTCGGCAGCCCGGCGGATGTTATCGTGATCGATCCCGATACGCCCTGGATCCTCGATCCCGCGGATCTCAAATCGCCCTGCAAGAACACGCCGTTCGATGAAGCCCGCTTTACAGGCCGCGTGGTGCGGACCATCGTCAGCGGGCGGACGGTGTTTGAGCATGTCTAAGGCGGAATGGCTTCGTATTGAGGCGATCGGGCGGCAGGTAACCTCTCCCGCTTGCGGCGGAATCGCCTACAGAAAGAAACCGGCGCGGCGTTTTCGCTGTGGCCCATCCTTCGAGACGCGCGCGAAGAAGCGCGCTCCTCAGGATGAGGTTCTGCTTCTCGGCGACATCTTAGACCCTCATGGTGAGGAGCCCGCCAAAGCGGGCGTCTCGAACCATGAAGGCCGAGCATGGAGGTGCGGCGATGGGGCTTGAAATGTTCCTGCCGGTGGCGTTCGTCATCGGCTATCTGCTCGGCTCGATCCCGTTTGGGCTGATCCTGACAAAACTGGCGGGCACGCAGGATCTGCGCTCGATCGGCTCCGGGAGTATCGGCGCCACCAACGTGCTGCGCACGGGACGCAAGGGCCTTGCCGCGGCAACCCTGCTATTCGATGCCCTCAAGGGCACTGCGGCAGTGGTGATCGCCGGCTACATCGCCGGCCCCAATGCCGCGATATTGGCCGGGCTGGGCGCCTTCCTCGGTCATCTCTTCCCGGTCTGGCTCAAGTTTCGCGGCGGCAAGGGTGTCGCCGTCTATATCGGCATCCTGCTCGGCCTGTTCTGGCCCGGCGCGCTGGTGTTCTGCCTGCTCTGGTTAGCGACCGCCTTCACCACCCGCTACTCCTCGCTCTCTGCGCTGGTCGCGGCCTTCATCACGCCGCTGTTCCTGTGGTGGTTCGGTCACCTCGCACTGGCCGCGCTGGCCGCCGTGCTGACGCTGCTGCTGTTCTACGCGCACCGCGAGAACATCAAGCGGCTGCAATCGGGCAATGAAAGCCGGATCGGCGAGAGGGCATAAGCCGGAAAAAAGTACGGATATCGCCGCGCCCTTTCCGCATTATGTGCCAAATCCCGTTCGCAACTTGCAGCCGAATCACGGCTGTATTGGCGAATGGATTCCAGGCCTGTCATCCCCGAATGGGATGGCCTTACGCGGTTGCTCAGAATGAGCGAGAAGATTGTCGGCGCGCATCATGACAGTGGTTTGCAAGGTGCTGCGCGCACCGCGGCGAGCCGGCTGCTCTTCGCAACGGACATCTGGTCGGGCGCTCCTTCGCCGCCTCCCGCCGCAGAGCCGCCCCCTGTCTCGCCGCCAACGCGGACGCCAGATCCCGTCGCGCAAGGCCCTGCCCCGGCCCTAGTCGTAACAACTCCCGCGCCTGTCGCACACGGCCAAGTCCGTTCCGAGCAATGGCCGGTGCGAAAGTTGTCGCTCGCGCTCCAGGGCGGCGGCACCTTTGCCGCCTTCACCTGGGGTGTGCTGGAGCGGCTGCTGGAAGAACCTACCATCGAGATCGACACCATCAGCGGCGCCAGCGCCGGCGCTATCAATGCGCTTCTGCTCGCGTCCGGCTTCGCCGAAGGCGGCCGCGAAGGTGCCCGCGCCCGGCTGAGCCGGTTCTGGATCCGCCTCATGCACGAGGCCTCGTTCCGCTCGCTGATGCTGATCGGCGGATTTTCGCCGGCGGGAAGCTCGGTCGCATTCGGGCCGACGCTGCGCTCCGGCCAGTTCGATCCGTTCGACCTCGATCCGCTGCGGCAGGCACTCTCGCGCGACATCAATTTTGCGGCGCTCTGCGATGCGAAGTGCCCAAAGCTGCTGATCGCGGCGACGCGAATCCGCGACGGGCAACAGCAGATCTTTCGCAACGAGGCCATCTCCGCGGATGTCGCGCTGGCTTCGACCTGCCCGCCTTTGGTTCACTGCGCCGTCGAGATCGACGGCGAGGGCTATTGGGACGGCGGCTTCGGCGGCAATCCGCCGCTGCTGCGGCTGGCGCAGGAAACAACGACGTCCGATTTGTTGCTGATCCAGGTCACGCCGGCGCGCGACAATTACGTGCCGATCACGCTCGCCGCCATCGACCGCCGTCTCGACCAGATCGCGGCGAACGCCGCGCTCAATACCGAGATCGCAGCGATCGAATGGGCGCAATCCAACGCGGCACCGGCGCTCCGGCTGTCCAGGATCGCGGCGGAGGATTCGGTCGACGGCCTGGCGCAGCGCTCTTCGGCCGATCTTGGCCGCGGCTTCATCCGCCTGCTACACCGGAGCGGCCGCGAGGCCGCCGGACGCTGGCTCGGGCAAGGCACGGTCGGCACTGAGGCCCAATGCGCGCTGACCGCCGCCGAACCGGCGCTGCTCTGAGTTTTCAACTCAGGCGGCGAGACCGGCCCCCGCCTGCGCAAGCGCCTCGCCCAGCGGCTGGATCGCCATCCGGTAGCCGCGCAGACGCGCCACCGGCGCAAGCACCGCGAACAGCAGCTTCTGAAGCCAGATCGGCACGCCCGCGAGATAGAGGTGGTCGCGGTAGGTGTGCAGCACGAGCGCGATCAGGAGGAAGTTCGGATCGCCCGCGCTCGAGAACCATGCGGGCTGCCTCACGGCGAGCGTGGCGAAATTGGCGAAGAAGCGCAGATGCTGTTGCGCCGGGGTGAACGAGATCTCGAGCACAGCATTTCCGTCGCCGGCATTGGCAAAAAAATGCGGCCGGCCGCGAGGCACGACGGCGGTGCCACCCGCCTCGACGAGCTGCTCGCGCCCGTCGACGACGACCTTGATGCGACCGCACTTGACCGCAAAGTGCTCATCCGCACCGGGATGAACGTGCACCAGCGCATTGCCGCCGCCCGAACCGCCCTTTTCGAGGATCACGCCGAAACGCGCGACGTCGGCGTGGTCGAGCGGTCCGGAGAAAACAAAAGTCTCCTTGTTGAAGGCATTCCGCAGCCGCGTGCCGCGGGCGATCTCGGTCGGCATGTTTTGCATCTCCTTGCAATCCAGGGAGACGCGCTGGTAGCGGCCTAGGCGACGAACGTATTGTAAAAATCCGACACCCCAAGCCCGGCGTTCCAGGCTTGCACGCTGTCGGTCGCGGCACGCCGGCAGAATGCGTCCGGCGAAGCGCCCGCGAGCGTGCGGAAATCGCGGATGAGATGCGCCTGATCGGTGAAGCCGTTCGCGTGCGCGACATCGGCCCAGTCGGCACCGGCGCGGCGCGCGGAAATCGCCTGCTGCATCCGTTCGATCCGCGCGAACTGCTTTGCGCTCGCGCCGGTCTCGGCCTTGAACCGCCGCTGCAAGCTGCGCTCGCCGATATCGAGGCGATCGGCGAGCCTGCGCATGGAGATTGCCGGATTCTGCTTGATCGCTCGCATCGCTTGCACAACCAGCGAATCGAGGCGAGCCGGCTCCATCCTCTGCTGGAGGAAGTTTCGCATGCAAGTCACGCGCACAGCCGCGCCGGCAGCTTCGGCAAGCTGTTCCTCAAGTAACGCCGAGGCTCTGTCGCCAAACACGTCCGAGATCTCGACGCTCGCGTCCAGAAGCTCCGCCGGCCTGACGCCGAGCACGCGGTCCGCCGCGTCTGCCTTCAGCCGCACCAGCACGGCGCCGAGCGGACCACTCGGCTTCAGCGCCGCGGCGCGCGTGTGCATGCCGTTGACGGTACGCTTGTAGACCCCGCGCTGCGAGGCCATCGGCGCGCGGTAATGCACGATCAGGACCGGCGACGTCGTCGGCAGCACTTTGATCGTCCGTGCGCTGGCCGCCGCGGCGTCGTCGAGCTCGACATCCCAGAAGGACTCGACGATATCGCCCAGCGCTTCGCCCGCACTGAAGAATTGAGAACTGCGCTTGATGTGTTTGTCCGGGAGAGCCATGAGTTCAGTTGGTAGTTCAGTTGGTCGGCCCAGCCGCGGCGCGGTTGCACGCGCCGCGCTCACATAAAGTTGAGCTACGTGGACAGCTCAGGCCCGCGCCAGTGCATCCTCCAGGAACCATGCCGCCGCAAGTGCACCCGGATCGTTACCGAAGCGCGCGATCACCTGCACGCCGATCGGCAGGCCATCGACCTTCAGCACCGGCACGTTGACGCAAGGGTTGCCCATCAGCGTCCACAGCCGGTTGTAGCGGGGGTCGCCGGTGGAGGCGAGCTCCTTGGCCGGTGCGGTGCCCGGCGCCGAATAAGTCAGCAGCACATCGACGCCCTCGAACAGCTCGCCGAGTTCGCGGCGGCCGCGGCGGCTGATCCGGCGCGCCTCGTCATATTCTTTCGGCGTCAGGCCGACCGTCGCATCGAGGCTGGCCCGCAGCATCGGTGCGATCTCGTCGTGATGCTCGGAAAATTCCCAGGCCAGCGCGCGATGCGCCTCGAAGTCCTGGACGATCGGGTGGATGCGCCAGGCCTCCTGCACCGCCTCGGGCAGATCGATGATCTGCACGCTGGCGCCGGCGCGCTCGGCCGCCTTGATTGCGGCTTGCAGCCCCTGCTCAGCCGCAGGCTCGACGGCGCCGGCGAACTCCTGCCGGACCACACCGATGCGCGGCGATCTTGCTGCGACGATGCCGGAGAACTCGGTGCGACCGGTCATCGCCAGCAATCCGCGCGCGAGATCCTCCGCGCGGGCTCCGAACAGCCCGACCGTGTCGAGCGCCCACGAATAGCATTTGACGCCCACAGTCGGCAGCATCCGGAACGACGGCTTGATCGCGGCAGCCCCGCAATAGGCGGCGGGCCGGATCACCGAGCCGCCGGTCTGGGTGCCCAGCGCCAGCGGGATCATGCCGGCGCCGACGGCAGCCGCCGAACCGGAGGACGAGCCGCCCGGCGTATGGCCAAGATTATGCGGATTGAGCGTCGGCGTCGGATCGCGCGAGGCAAACGCCGTGGTCGTGGTCTTGCCGATGATGGTGGCCCCTGCCCGCTTCAGCATCATCACCACAGGCGCGTCCGAGCGCGGCTGCCAGCCGCGGTAGATCTGCGAGCCCATCTCGGTCGGGAAATCAGCGGTGTCGATGATGTCCTTGATGCCGACCGCGATGCCGCGCAGCGGACGGGAGCCTTGTGCCTTCGCGGATTTGTCGTGGCGGACGAAAGCGTGGACGTCCTTCTCTTTGGCCTCGATCGCCGCGAGCGATTGCGAAATCGCAGCATCGGGCGAAAGCTCGCCGCTCTCGATGCGGCGCTGGAGGTCGGCGAGTGAGATCATGGCAATACCCTTCTTATTGGCATCGCTTTTAGCATCGCGCCGAGGTCGCGCAAGCGCACGGAGCTGTTGCGCAACGCCCTCAGGTTGTTCCATGCTGTGCCTGCAAGGAGACGCCGTGTGGACGCCATCAATCCCAATATCGAGCTGACCGAGGCCGACCGGGTCGACCGCCTGCGGCTGATCCGCTCCGACAATGTCGGCCCGCGCACCTTCCGCTCGCTGGTCGATCATTTCGGCACGGCGCGCGCTGCGCTGGAGCGGCTGCCGGATCTCGCACGCCGCGGCGGCGCGGCGCGATCGGCGCGGATCTGGAGTGCTGACGAGGCGACGGCCGAACTCGCCGCGAGCCGAAAGCTCGGCATCGCCTGGCTCGCGCCCGGCGAGGACGGCTATCCGGCGCGGCTGGCAATGATCGACGACGCGCCACCGCTGCTCGCGGTGCGCGGCGATACAAAAACCTTGATGCGGTCGATGATCGCCATCGTCGGCTCGCGCAACGCCTCCGGCGCCGGGCTGAAGTTCGCAGGCCTGCTCGCGCGCGAGCTTGGCAAGGCCGGTTTCGTGATCATTTCGGGCCTCGCCCGCGGCGTCGACCAGGCCGCGCACCGCACCAGTGTCGCGAGCGGCACGATCGCCGTGCTCGCCGGCGGCCATGACTGCATCTATCCGCCCGAACATGGCGATTTGCTCGCAGCGATCCTCGACCAGAACGGCGCCGCGATCTCCGAGATGCCGCTCGGTCACGAGCCGCGTGCCCGCGATTTCCCTCGCCGCAACCGCCTGATCTCCGGCGCCTCGCTCGGTGTGGTCGTGGTGGAGGCGGCGCACCGCTCGGGCTCGCTGATCACAGCGCGCATGGCCGCCGAACAGGGCCGCGAGGTGTTCGCGGTGCCGGGCTCGCCGCTCGATCCGCGCGCCGCCGGCACCAATGATCTGATCAAGCAGGGCGCGACACTCGTCACCGAGGCCGCCGACATCATCAACGCCGTCCAGCCGATCATGGAGCGGCCGGCGATGCGCACCGCAGGCGAGCCCGACAGCGAGCCGTTCGAGAGCGACCCGCAAGGACATGACCGGGATCAGATCACCGGCCTGCTCGGCCCGGTGCCGATCGGCATCGACGATCTCGTGCGGATGTCCGGCGCCTCGCCCGCGATCGTGCGCACGGTGCTGCTGGAGCTCGAGCTTGCAGGCCGGCTCGAACGCCACGGCGGCGGCTTGGTCTCGATGATTTAACCGCCGTTGCGCTCGTCAAACCGTGCTCGCGCGGCGGCGATCTGCTGCTGGTGCTCCACCGCCCATTGCCCGAGCGCCACCACCGGCTGCTGGAGCCCGCGGCCGAGATCGGTCAGCTCATAGTCCACGCGCGGCGGAATGGTCGGGAAGATGGTGCGCGTGACGAGGCCGTCGCGCTCGAGTCCGCGCAGCGTCAGGGTCAGCATCCGCTGCGAGATGCCGTTGATCATGCGCTTGAGCTCGTTGAAGCGCTTGGGCCCATCGCTCAGCATCATGATGACGAACACGGTCCATTTATCGCCGACGCGCGACAGGATCGAGGCGACGCCGCGGCAGTCGGCGTGGTTGGGATCCGGCATCTGCGTGGCAGGCAAATCGATGTGCGCAGGTTTCAGAGATGTGCCCATGGCTCAAAAAAGTGCGTTCTTGCGGGGTTTTTGATAGTCACTCATGTAGTCCTGGTTACAAACATATACCATGGGTGACCACAATGAAACTCCTCCATATCGACTCCAGCGTGCTCGGCCCCCACTCCGTCAGCCGGCAGGTATCCGCCGCCATCGTCGACCGGCTGCGGCAGGCGACGCCGACGCTCGACATCGTCTATCGCGATCTGACCCAGACCCCGCTCGCCCATCTCTCCGGATCCCACCTCGCCGCGGCGCAAGGTGCGCCGGCGCCGGCCGAACTCGGTCCCGACCTTGCCGCGAGCGCGGCCGTGCTGGACGAGTTCCTCGCCGCCGACATCGTGGTGCTCGGCGCACCCATGTACAATTTCACCATTCCGAGCCAGCTCAAGGCCTGGATAGACCGCGTCCTGGTGGCGGGAAAGACCTTCAAATATGACGCGAACGGGCCGCAGGGCCTCGCCGGCGCCAAGCGCGTGATCATGGCGATCTCGCGCGGCGGCTATTACGGCGCGGGCACGCCGGCCGCGTCGCTCGAGCACCTTGAAAGCTATCTGCGCGGCGTATTCGGCTTCATGGGCATCCAGAATCCCGAATTCATCATCGCCGACGGCATTCAGGTCGGTCCAGACCATCGCGAGAAATCGCTCGCCGGCGCGCTGCAGGCGGCAACCAGCCTCCAGGCAGCCTGAGGCCACGCGCACATCATCAGCCGCCGCTGGATTGCCCACGGCGGCTGATGGACGCGCCCGTGTTCGGCTTTGCTAAAACCAGACGCCCTGGATGCCCAGGATCACGGCAATGAGCGAGACGAACAGGCCGATGCCGGAGAACAACGCCACTGCCACGAGCTCGGATGTGCCGGAGCGCTTCGCCGGAATGGCGGATCGTTCGGTGTAAATACGCGGTGCTGAAATCGATGAAAAAATGCGAGCTGCCTTTGGCATAACGGGCTCCCCTTATGACCCCCGTGCCCGTAAAAGGGTCTTGGCAGCGCGCGCGAAGGTTCAACGCACCCTGCAAGGTTTCGAAAATACAGCCCGCAAGACCTGGGAACCGGCTGGCGCAACCGCTCTGCGCGCGCCAACCGATTCAACTTTTCATCTCATTTGATCAGCCGCGATAGATCGGCGCGCCGGCTGGCGATGCAACCGCGCCGCCGTCGACGAAGATCTCCTGGCCCTGCACGTGCGCGGAATCGTCCGAAGCGAGGAACAGCACGGTTTTCGCAACGTGATCCGTCTCACCGATGCGGCCGAGCGGCGTCGACAGCGCGATCCTTTTTTCGAATGCCTTCTCGGCTTCGGGCGTCGCGGTCGCAGGCCCCCAGATCGGCGTGCGGGTCGCGCCGGGCGCGACGACATTGACGCGGATTCCGCGCGGCGACAGTTCCGAGGCCATGATCCGCGCCATCGCCCGTACGCCGGCCTTGGCGGCGCCATAGGCCGAATAGCCGGGAATGCCGAGCACGGAGATCACGGAGCCGTTGAGAATGATCGAGGAATTGTCATTCAGATAGGGCAGCGCCGACTGAACGGTGAAGAACACGCCGGTCAGGTTGGTGCTGATGACCTTCTCGAAGGTCTCCAGCGTGGCTGAGCCGAGCGGCGTGCCGCCGGCGATTCCGGCATTGGCAAACACGACGTCGAACTTGCCGAACTTCTCGGCACCCTGCTTGATCGCAGCTTCCGTCGCGGCGATATCGGTGGCGTCCGCCGCCACCGCGAGTGCGTTGGGCCCGAGAGCCTTCGCGGCGGCCTCGAGCGTCTCCTTGTTGCGCCCGGTGATCACCACCTTGGCGCCCTCGGCCACGAACAGCTTTGCTGTCGCGAGGCCAATGCCGCTATTGCCGCCAGTGATCAGTGCCGTCTTGTTCGTCAGTCTCACGCTCGCCTCCAGTAGTTGCATCATTAAACTAGGTTGCCATCTAGGGCAATTGGTTTTATTATGCAACCACACAGGCGCGTGATCGCTGCCGGGCCCGGCAGCCGCACGAGGGGATCGACACGATGGTGAAACGAACGAGCTTCGAGGGCGATGCCTGTCCGATCGCGCGCTCGCTGGAGGCGATCGGCGACTGGTGGTCGCTCCTGATCATCCGCGAGGCGCTGTTCGGCCTGCGCCGGTTCGGCGAGTTTCAGACCAAACTAGGCATGGCGAAGAACATTCTAACAGTGCGGCTGCGCGCCCTGGTCGACCACGGCATTCTTGCGACGGCTCCCGCCTCCGACGGCAGCGCCTATCAGGAATATGTGCTGACCCCGAAGGGCCGCGGCACCTTCCCGATCCTGGTCGCGCTCCGGCAATGGAGCGAGGAATTTGACGATCGCCCCGCGGAGATCGCGACCATCCTGGTCGATCGCAAAAACGGCCGTCCGGTGCGCAAGCTGGAACTGCGCGCCGAGAACGGACGGTTGCTCAGTCAGGCCGACACGACGGTGAAACCGCGGCCGGCGCCACGCCGCCGGTCGGCCTGACTGCGCACGGCTGCCACCACACCCGTCATTGCGAGCGTAGCGAAGCAATCCAGAATCCCTCCGCGGCAAGACTCCGGATTGCTTCGCTTCGCTAG
>NZ_VSTH01000138.1 GCF_008123965.1 Bradyrhizobium hipponense
CCCACAAGGGGAGAGGGACAAGCGGCGAGCTTGCCTCTAAATCTTCACCTTCTCGGCGCGGCGATGCGGGTTGGCTCAGCGTTCGAAAGCTCGGCGAGCTTCGCGCGGGCCGCCTCGCGCGTGCGGCCGTCCTTGCTGGTGGGCAGCGCCAGGGCCGCTTCGAAATCGGTGCGCGCGTCGTCCGCCTGGCCGCGGGCGAGGAACGCCAGGCCGCGATCGAAGCGAGCCTGCGCATCCGACGGGTCGAGGCGGACTGCCGTGTTGTAGCTCAGGATGGCGCGGTCGAGATCGCCCTTGGCGGCGAGCGCAAGGCCACGCTGGTGATAGGGCGCGGCGAGCTTGGGATCGAGCGCGATCGCCTCGTCGTAGTCGGCAATGGCGAGCTCCGCCTCCCCGTTCTGCCGGCGCGCGAGGCCGCGGTCGCGATAGAGCGAGGCGCGGTTGGGATTGAGGTGAATGGCCTGGTCGAAATCGGCGACCGCCCGACGCCAGTCGCCATGGCGCAACGCGATCCGTCCGCGCCCCTCATAGGCGAAGGCGATCAGCGAGCCGCGGAGCGGCGAGAAGCCGATCACGGCCGAGCAGATGTCGAGCTCGTCCTCGTCACCGCAATTCACAACGGTGTGCGTGGACAGGCCGATGAGCACGCCCAGGACGATCAGCAATGGCACCGCAGCTTTGGTCATCTTCGACGGTGGCCAGCGACAGGCCGGCCACGCATCCCCTTTCGAAGCAATCATCTGGCAGCGGTGTTAGCATCGGCTTGAACGCTCCTGTGTGCGCCAGGTCACAAAGCCGGACAGTATTTGTAGCCGGGTCCGTATCAGCCCCAAGGACCACGCGACGACGAGCGGCCCCACGGGCTTCGCGGCGGATAGTTCTCATTGGCGCCGATCGACGCGGTCGCCTGCGCGCCGAGCTCGGCCGCGAGCTGCTGGAGCGCCGCGATGCGATTCTGCGTCGAGGGATGGGTGGCGAAGAGATTGTCGACGCCGTGGCCCGACAGCGGATTGATGATGAACATATGCGCGGTCGCAGGGTTTCGTTCGGCCTCGAAGTTCGGGACCTGATGCGCGGCGCTATCGAGCTTCACCAGCGCCGACGCGAGCCACATCGGCTGGCCTGCGATGCGTGCGCCGAGATTGTCGGCGGCGTATTCGCGGGTGCGGCTGATCGCCATCTGCACCAGCATGGCACCGAGCGGCGCCAGGATCATCATCAGGATCGAGCCGACGATGCCGAGACCATTGTTGTTGTCGCGGTTGCCGCCGAAGAACATGCCGAACTGGGCAAGCATGGAGATCGCGCCGGCGATGGTCGCAGTAATTGTCATCAGCAGCGTGTCGTGATGCTTGATATGCGCGAGCTCGTGGGCGATGACGCCGGCGAGCTCCTCGCGGTTGAGCTGGTGCATCAGGCCGGTGGTGACGGCAACGGCGGCATTTTCGGGATTGCGGCCGGTTGCGAACGCATTGGGCTGCGGCTCGTCCATCAGGAACACGCGCGGCATCGGCAGGCCGGCGCGCCCCGCAAGCTCGGCGACGAGACCGACCAGCTCCGGCGCGCTGGCACGATCGACCTCGTGGGCGCCGTACATGCCGAGCACCATACGGTCGGAGTTCCAGTAGGTGAAGAGATTGGTCGCCGCAGCAATAACGAGCGCGATCATGGCGCCGGAGGCGCCGCCGATAAGGTAGCCGACACCCATGAACAGGGCGGTGAGGCCTGCGAGGAGGATTGCGGTACGAAAATAGTTCATGGCCGTCTCCCGGACCGGCCGTGGCCACTGGAGGCGCGGCGGGCCGGCGCTGTTGAGGTAGGGATGACCCCGCCCCGCCCGCAAGGTTTCATGGTGCGTCGCGGAGCCGCGGCTACGCTCAACGTTGCTTTTTCCGTCATGCCCGGGCTTGTCCCGGGCATCCGCGTTCTTCGTAGACGCAAGGACCGAAGCGCGTGGATGGCCGGGACAAGCCCGGCCATGACGAAGGGATGGTTTGAGGCGCCCACTTCACATAAGCTTTAGCGAGATTCCACCGCGCCCTTCTGTCTGCCGGAAACCCCATGCTCCAAACACGCCTCGCGACCGCGGCCGTTGTCCTTGTCGCTGTTTCCTTTCCTGCTTCCGCCCAATTCCTCCCGCCATCCGCAAAACCCGCCGCGCCCAAGGCGACTGCGCCGTCGCCCCGCGCGGCGTCGTGCCACAATGGCGCGAGCTTCGATCGCTTCCTGGCCGACGTGAAGCAACAGGCGGTTGCCGCAGGCGTGTCGCAACGGACAATCGCGCAGGCCTCGCCCTACCTCGTTTACGACCAGGGCATCGTCAACCGCGACCGCGGCCAGCGCGTGTTCGGCCAGCTCTTTACCGAGTTTGCCGGCCGTATGGCGGCGCCCTATCGCATGCAGAACGGCCAGCAGCACATCAAGACATATGCGGCCGCATTCGCGCGCGCCGAAAAGGAATACGGCGTGCCGCCGGCGGTGATTGCCGCGTTCTGGGGCCTCGAGAGCGATTTCGGCGCCAACATGGGCAATTTGCCGACGCTGAAATCGCTGGTGTCGCTGGCCTATGACTGCCGCCGCTCGGAGATGTTCGTGAACGAAACCATCGCCGCGCTGAAGGTGATCGATCGCGGCGATCTCTTGCCCGACGAGATGATCGGCTCCTGGGCCGGCGAGCTCGGCCAGACGCAGTTTTTGCCGGTGCACTACGTCAACTATGCCGTCGACTATGACGGCGATGGACTGCGCGACCTCTTGCGCAGCGGACCCGACGTGATCGGCTCGACCGCGAACTATATCGCCAACGGCTTGAAGTGGCGGCGCGGCGAGCCATGGCTGGAAGAGATCAAGGTGCCGCAAAACCTGCCATGGGATCAGACCGATCTTTCGGTGCAGCAGCCGCGCTCGAAATGGGCGCAGCTTGGTGTCACCTATCCCGATGGCCGGCCGCTGCCGAACGACAATCTCGCGGCCTCCGTGCTGCTGCCGATGGGACGGACCGGGCCGGCCTTCATGGCCTATCCGAATTTCGCGGCTTACACCGAGTGGAATAACTCGCTGATCTATTCGACCACAGCGGGCTATCTGGCCTCGCGCATCGCGGGCGCGGCCCCGATGCGCAAGCCGTCTGCGCCGGTCGCGCAACTGCCGTTCAACGAGCTCAAGGAATTGCAGCAGCTCCTGGTCCGCGCCGGCTTCAACGTCGGCAAAGTCGACGGCGTGCTGGGCCAGCAGAGCCGCGCCGCCGTCAAGGCGATGCAGGTCAAATACGGCCTGCCCGCCGATTCCTGGCCCACTGCCGAGCTACTGGCCCGCATGCGCGGCGCTACGGCGCAGGCCCAGCCGGCGGGAACGATCCGGTAGAATTTTCGCACCGCACAAGCCGCTCCCGCGATTGTATTTTTCCATGACGTTCCCATGTGAGTGGCTCAGGTTTCTCCTGAGATCCCCACCATGAGAGCGAGCATCACATGTCCTTTTATGACGCCGTCGTCCCCGCCTATTTGCAAATGCTGAACAGCCTCATCGGCCTGCTCACCAAGGCAGAAGCGCATTGCGCGGCCAAGAAGGTCGACCCCGCCGTCCTGCTGGGATCCCGCCTCTTCCCGGACATGCTGCCGCTGTCGAAACAGATCCAGCTCGTCAGCGATTTCGCCGCCAAAGGCTGCGCGCGGCTGACCCACAGCGAAGTACCCTCAAGCTCCGACACCGAGACGAGCTTTGGCGAATTGAAGCAGCGGCTGGCAAAGACGATCGACTACGTGAAATCGTTCAAGCCGGAGCAGTTCGAGGGCGCCGACGCCAAGGACGTCACCTTCCCGGCCGGTCCCGACAAATCCATCACCATGAAGGGGCAGCAATTCCTGAGCGCATTCTCGCTGCCGAACTTCTATTTCCACGCGGCGATCGCCCACGGCATCTTGCGTCACAACGGCGTCGATATCGGCAAGCGCGATTTCCTCGGCGCGAACTGAGCTTCGATATGGCCGCAGCGAAAACCCGCTGCCGTGATCCAAATTGCACATGAATTATGCTACGCGGACGTTGCCGCGTAGCTCGCCTGCACTTTCCGTATGGCTCTTCTCTTGCACTGGTTGCCGCAATGCACAAGTGTTCGGAACCTCTCATTGCCTGGAAGCGAATCCCATGAGCCGTCCGACCAAATTGTTTGAGACCTACAAGCTCGGCCCGATCACGCTTGCGAACCGTTTCGTGATGGCGCCATTGACGCGCAACCGGGCCGTGCCCGGCAGCTTCGTGCCGAGCCCGCTTGCCGCGGACTATTACGGCCAGCGCGCCTCCGCAGCCCTGCTGATCACCGAAGCGAGCCAGGTCTCGCAGCAGGGCCAGGGCTATCAGGACACGCCAGGCATCTACACCAAGGAGCAGGCCGCCGGCTGGCGCAAGGTCACCGACCGCGTCCATGAGCGCGGTGGAAAGATCTTCATCCAGCTCTGGCATGTCGGACGCATCTCGCATGTCGCGCTTCAGGCCAATGGCGCCGCTCCGGTGGCGCCGAGCGCGATCCGCGCCAAGGGCAAGACCTTCGTTGGCGGCACTTTCGCCGACGTTTCCGAGCCCCGCGCGCTCGAGCTTTCCGAAATTCCAGGGACCATCGAGGATTTCAAGCGCGCGACGCGCTATGCGCTGGAAGCCGGTTTCGACGGCGTCGAGATCCACGGCGCCAATGGCTATTTGCTCGAGCAGTTCGCCAAGGACGGCACCAACAAGCGCCTAGATGCCTATGGCGGCTCCATCGAAAACCGCGCGCGGCTGATGCTGGAGGTTTCGAAGGCCGTTGCCGCCGAAGCCGGCGCCGACCGCACCGGCATCCGCATTTCGCCGGTAACGCCGGCCAACGATATCTCGGATTCGAACCCGCAAGCTTTGTACCACCATATCGTCGACGGGCTCAGCGCCCTGAAGCTGGTCTATCTCCATGTCGTCGAGGGCGCCACCGGCGGCCCGCGCGACATCGCGCCGTTCGACTATGCGGGCCTGCGCAAGCGCTTCTCCGGCGCCTATGTCGCCAACAACGGCTACGACTTCGATCTTGCGACCAAGGTGCTGGATGCCGGCGCCGCCGATCTGATCGCGTTCGGCAAGCCGTTTATCTCCAACCCCGATCTGGTCGAGCGTCTGAAGAAGGGGGCCTCGCTGAACGAGTGGGACAAGAACACGTTCTACGGCGGCGGCGCAAAGGGATATACGGACTATCCGGCGCTGGAAGCGGCCGAGGCGGCGGAGTAAGGCTGCGCGAACGCTTCATCCTCCGTCATTGCGAGGAGCCCTTGCGACGAAGCAATCCAGACTGCCTCTGCGGAAGGACGCTGGATTGCTTCGCTACGCTCGCAATGACGATGTGGGTGCAGAGTGGGCTCCGCACAAAGAAACAAAGAAAAAGGCCGGGACTTCTCCCGGCCTTTCGTGGTTATGAGACGTACCTTACTGCAGCGAGGCGCGCTTGGGCGGGGTTGCCGGCCACGACTTGATCAGCGTGTCGTAGTCGACCGTCTCGCCCTTCGGCTTCTCGTTGGCAAGCTTGCGCTGAGGAGCAATCGTGCCGTCCTTCTGGGCCTTGGCGAACCAGTACTCGGCCGTTTCCTTCTTGTGCAGCTTCGGACCGCAGGCACCCTGCACGCCGGACTTCTCCAGGCGTTCCATGACGGAGTCCTGAGCTGCGGCAAGCGAGTCCATCGCGGCTTGCGGCGTCTTCGTACCGGACGACGCATCGCCGATGTTCTGCCACCACAGCTGCGCGAGCTTCGGATAGTCGGGCACGTTATTGCCGGTCGGGGTCCACTGCACGCGCGCGGGCGAGCGGTAGAACTCGATCAGGCCGCCGAGCTTCGGCGCACGCTCAGTGAACGACTTGTCCCAGATGTCGGATTCACGGATGAAGGTGAGACCGACATGGCTCTTCTTCAGCGACACCGTCTTCGAGACGATGAACTGGAGATAGAGCCAGGCCGCCTTGCGGCGATCCGCGGGTGTCGACTTCAGAAGCGTGAGCGAGCCCGCGTCCTGATAGCCGAGCTTCATGCCTTCCTTCCAGTACGCGCCATGCGGCGACGGAGCCATACGCCATTTCGGCGTACCGTCCGCGTTCATCACGGCGATGCCCGGCTTCACCATGTCGGCGGTGAAAGCGGTGTACCAGAACATCTGCTGGGCGATATTGCCCTGCGCCGGCACGGGACCGGACTCAGAGAAGGTCATGCCCTGCGCTTGCGGCGGAGCATACTTCTTCATCCAGTCCAGATACTTCGTGATCGAGTAGACCGCGGCCGGGCCGTTGGTGTCGCCACCACGTTCGACCGAGGAGCCGACCGGACGGCAGCCTTCCATGCGGATGCCCCACTCGTCGACCGGCAGACCGTTCGGAATGCCCTTGTCGCCGTTGCCGGCCATCGACAGCCAGGCGTCGGTGAACCGCCATCCGAGCGAGGGGTCCTTCTTGCCATAGTCCATATGGCCGTAGACCTTGACGCCGTTGATCTCCTTGATGTCGTTGGTGAAGAACTCGGCGATGTCCTCATAGGCGGACCAGTTCACGGGCACGCCGAGCTCGTAGCCATACTTGGCCTTGAACTTGGCCTTGTAGTCGGGGTTGGTGAACCAATCGTAGCGGAACCAGTAGAGGTTGGCGAACTGCTGGTCAGGCAGCTGGTAGAGCTTGCCGTCCGGTGCCGTGCCAAAGGACTTGCCGATGAAGTCGTTGACCTCGAGCATGGGGTCGGTGACGTCCTTGCCCTCACCGGTCATGTAGTCCGACAGCGCGATGGTCTGGCCGTAGCGGAAGTGCGTGCCGATCAGATCGGAGTCGTTGATCCAGCCGTCATAGACGTTCTTGCCGGACTGCATCTGGGTCTGCAGCTTCTCGACCACGTCACCTTCCTGTATGATGTCGTGCTTGAGCTTGATGCCGGTAAGTTCGGAGAACGCCTTGGCCAGCGTCTGCGACTCATATTCGTGGGTCGTGATGGTCTCGGAGACGACGTTGATCTCCATGCCCTTGAAGGGCTCGGCGGCCTTGGCAAACCACTCCAGCTCCTTCTTCTGGTCTTCCTTCGACAGCGTCGAGGGCTGGAATTCCGCGATCCACTTCTGGATCGCAGCGTCGTCGGCGGCGCGGACCGGCGCCGAGACGGCGAACGACACCGCGATAAGCGCGGCGGCGCTCGACATCGTTAGAAATCTGCTTTTGGTCAATGGACGTTCCCTTCTCCTAAACTGCCGCATGTTGTTCCTCCGTTGCAGCGACAAACTTTATACAGGCCCGGGTTTGCTCCCGGATCTGGCCGTCCCTTCGCGAGCTAGACCGTGCGAAAAATGAGCACGGCCGTGACAAGCGAAATTCCTGATGCGAGCCACAGGCGCGAAATCTCAATGCCCTCCTCGCTGATTGGTAGTGTAGCAAGCGCGTCGGTGCCGATGAAAGCGATCCACAAGAGGTGGATGACCGCGGCCGTGATCAGCGAGATGAACAGGCGGTCGCCCCGGGTGGTCGGGATGCGCAGCACGCCGACACGCTCGGCCTCCGGATAGGCCGCGGCAAGCCAAGTCATCACGGCGAGCGTGCAGGCGAGCGCGACGAAGAAGATCGCGGTCGGCAGCGTCCAGGCCATCCATGCGATGGATTCCATAAAAGCCTCCCCTCACACCCGGCCGAGCGCGAAGCCGCTCGCGATATAGTTGCGGACGAACCAGATCACGAGGGCGCCCGGAATGATGGTGAGCACGCCGGCGGCAGCTAACAGGCCCCAGTCCATGCCGGCTGCCGACACCGTGCGCGTCATGATCGCCGCGATCGGCTTTGTCTGCACCGAGGTCAGCGTCCGCGCGAGCAGCAACTCGACCCAGGAGAACATGAAGCAGAAGAAGGCGGCGACGCCGATGCCGCTCGCGATCAGCGGCACCAGAATCTTGATGAAGAATCGCGGGAAGGAATAGCCGTCGAGGAAGGCGGTCTCGTCGATCTCGCGCGGCACACCGGAGACGAAGCCTTCGAGGATCCACACCGCCAGCGGGACGTTGAAGATGCAGTGCGCAAGTGCGACCGCCCAGGGCGTATCGAACAGCCCGATCGCCGAATAGAGATTGAAGAACGGCAGCGCATAGACCGCCGCCGGCGCCATGCGGTTCGACAGCAGCCAGAAGAACAGGTGCTTGTCGCCGAGGAATCGATAGCGCGAGAATGCGTAGGCCGCCGGCAGCGCCACCGAGATCGAGATGATGGTGTTGAGAACGACATATTCCAGCGAGTTGATATAGCCGGAATACCAGCTCTCGTCGGTGAAGATGCGCTTGTAGTGCTGGAGCGTGGGTGTGTGCGGCCACAACGTCATCGTCGAGACGATCTCGGCGTTGGTCTTGAAGCTCATGTTGACGAGCCAGTAGATCGGCAGCAGCAGGAAGATCAGGAACAGCGCCATGATGACGCGCCGGCCGGGAATTGAGTGCATCAGGCTACTCCTTCCTTTGGCTTGAGTGCGGGCACGGGCTTGAGCCCGGCCGAAGCCTTGAAATCGAGCGCCGGCTCGCTCTCCGCCTGGACTTTGCGTTCGACGCCGGCATTGGTCATGACGGTATAGAATATCCAGCAGACGATCAGGATGATCAGGTTGTAGACCAGCGACAGCGCGGCGGCCTTGCCGAGGTCGAACTGACCGAGCGCGATCTTGACGAGCTCGATCGACACGAAGGTGGTCGAGTTGCCCGGCCCGCCACCGGTGACGACGAAGGGTTCGGTGTAGATCATGAACGAGTCCATGAAGCGCAGCAGCACCGCGATCAGCAGCACCCGGTTCATCTTGGGCAGCTGGATCGCCTTGAACACGGCCCAGCGCGAGGCGCCGTCGATCTGGGCGGCCTGGTAATAGGCCTCGGGGATCGACTTCAGGCCGGCATAGCAGAGCAGCGCGACCAGGCTGGTCCAGTGCCAGACGTCCATGACGATGACGGTGACCCAGGCGTCGATGTCGTTGGAGACGTAATTATAGTCGATGCCGATGGCGTTGAGGACATAGCCGAGCAGGCCGATGTCGGGGCGGCCGAAAATCTGCCAGATCGTGCCGACCACGTTCCACGGAATCAGCAGCGGCAGTGCGAGGATGACGAGACAGGCCGCCACCGTCCAACCCTGGCGCGGCATCGACAACGCGACGACGATGCCGAGCGGCACCTCGATGGCAAGGATCACCAGCGAGAAGAACAGATTGCGCCCGAGCGAGGCCAGGAAGCGGCCGCCGAGATCGGTCGAGGGATCGAGCAATTCCTTGAACCAGCCGACGCCGTTCCAGAAGAATTGGTTGTTGCCGAAGGTGTCCTGCATCGAATAGTTCACCACCGTCATCAGCGGCAGCACCGCCGAGAAGGCGACGACCAGGAACACCGGCGCTACCAGAAACCAGGCTTTTTGGTTGACGGTCTTGTCCATCAGGCGGCTCCCTCCACCAGAAGGCTGTCGGCATAGACGTGGACGTGCGACGGATCGAATTTCAGCCCGGCCGTACCGTCCGAACTGGTGAAGCCGGCAGGCGAGCGCGCCGCGAGCTTGGCATCGCCGACGCGGACGCGCGCGAAGCGGATGCGGCCGAGATCGTCGATGCGATCGATCTTCGCGGTCAGCAGGCCGGGTGCCGGCGTGACCGCATCGACGAATTCCGGACGCACGCCGATCTCGATCTTCGCGCCCGCGGGCAGGCTGTCATAGCTGCGATTGAGCGCAATGACATGGCCGCCGATCCGCGCCTCACGTCCTCTCACCTCAGCCGGCAGGATGTTCATGCCGGGCGAGCCGATGAAATAGCCGACGAAGGTGTGCGCCGGTTTGTCGAACAGCTCGGCCGGCGTGCCGCTCTGCACCACCCGGCCGTCATGCATGACGACCACGGTATCGGCGAATGTCAGCGCCTCGGTCTGGTCGTGGGTGACGTAGATCATGGTGAGGTCGAGCTCGCGATGCAGCGCCTTCAGCTTCGAGCGGAGCTGCCATTTCAGCTCGGGATCGATCACCGTCAGGGGCTCGTCAAACAGCACGGCGGCAACGTCGGAGCGGACGAGACCGCGGCCGAGCGAGATCTTCTGCTTGGCGTCGGCGGTGAGGCGCGTGGCCTTGCGATTGAGATAGGGTTCGAGATCGAGCAGGCGGCCGATCTCGGCGACGCGCTTGTCGATCTCGGCCCTTGGCACGCCGCGATTCTTCAACGGAAACGCCAGGTTCTGCCCCACCGTCATGGTGTCGTAGATCACCGGAAACTGGAACACCTGGGCGATGTTGCGCTTCTGGGTTGACAGCGGTGTGATGTCGTCGCCGTCGAACAGGATTCTTCCGCGGGACGGCGTGATGATGCCGGAAATGACGTTGAGCAGCGTGGTCTTGCCGCAGCCGGACGGCCCTAGCAGCGCATAGGCGCCGCCCTGCCGCCAGGTCATGGTCACCGGTTTCAGCGCAAAGCTGTCCTGCGGCGCATCATTGCCGCCGTAGGAATGGGCTAGATCGACGAGGTCAATGCGGGCCATGGAGCATCTCCCTCAGGAATTGCCCGGTGCCGCGACCAGCCGGTCGGCAGCATCGAAGACAAAAACGTCGTTGGGATCGAGCACGGCATCGATAGTCTGGCCGGGCTCGAACTCGTGCACGCCGTGCAGCACCGCAACCCAATTCGATCCATCGCGGGTCAAATGCACGAAACTCTCCGAACCGGTGATCTCCGTCACCGTCACCGTGGCATGGAAGGCATGGCGGTCAGTCTCGCCATTGGCGAGCGCAAGCTGATGCGCACGAAAACCGACGCGATAGGCGCCGTCGGCCAGCGACGAATAGAGACCAGACGCCGGCGCGGCGATGCCTCCCGCATATTGCACGGAGCCATTCTTCTTCTCGATGCCGACGAGGTTGAGCGGCGGATCGGAGAACACCTGCGCAACCCGCAGCGTCTGCGGCCGGCGGTAGACGTTGGGCGTCTCGCCGATCTGGAGCGCCCGGCCCTCCCACATGCAGACCGTGTTGCCGCCGAGCAGCAGCGCCTCGGTCGGCTCGGTAGTGGCATAGACGAAGATCGCGCCGGACGCCTCGAAGATGCGCGGCAGCTCGGTCCGCAGCTCCTCGCGCAGCTTATAATCGAGATTGGCGAGCGGCTCGTCGAGCAGCACGAGATCTGCGCCCTTGACCAGCGCGCGCGCGATCGCAGTGCGCTGCTGCTGGCCGCCGGAGAGCTGGAGCGGCGTGCGCTTCAGGAACGGCTCGAGCCTGAGCAGCCTTGCGGCTTCCGCCACACGCTTCTCGATCTCCGCGCGCGGCTTGCCCTGCACGCGCAGCGGCGAGGCAATGTTCTCATAGACCGTGAGCGATGGGTAATTGATGAATTGCTGGTAAACCATCGCCACCGAACGCTGGCGCACATCGGCGCCGGTGACGTCCTTGCCGTCGACCAGCACCTTGCCCGTGGTCGGCTTGTCGAGACCGGCGAGCAGCCGCATGATCGAGGTCTTGCCGGACAGCGTCGGCCCGAGCAGCACGTTGAGCGTGCCGCTCTCGAGCGTCAGCGAGACGTCGCGAATATGCGGAACTCCCTCGACGGAGCGCGTCACGTGATCGAGCGTCACGGTCATGAGCGTCCTCCTGCTTCCAGCAGGGGATTTTGCGACACGGCGTGGGTTGCAATCCAGTCGTCCAGGCCCGCGATCTCGTCAGCAGATAGTCGCAGGCCGAGCTTGGAACGGCGCCAGACGATGTCCTCGGCCGTCACGGCCCATTCGTTGGCCAGGAGGTAGCGAACCTCGCGCTCGGTCAGCGTCGCGCCGAAGGGCTGGCCAAGATCGGCCGCCGATTTGGCATCGCCGAGCAGCTTGATGGCGCGGGTGCCATAGGCACGGGCCAGACGGCGCGCGTGCTCGTGGCTGAGGAAGGGATAGCCGCGCTGGAGCTCCGCAATCAGGCCGTCGACATCGGACACGCCCATGTCGCCGCCGGGCAGCGGCCATTTGCCGGTCCAGCCCTCGCGCGCCTTCGCGCTGCGAAGATGAGGCGCAAGCCGCTCCAGCGCCTCTTCGGCGAGGCGGCGATAGGTCGTGATCTTGCCGCCGTAGATCGACAGCAGCGGCGCGCCGCCGGGCATGTCGAGCTCGAACACGTAGTCGCGGGTGGCGGCCTTGGCTTCGCTGGCGCCGTCATCATAGAGCGGACGCACGCCGGAATAGGTCCAGACCACATCCTCTGAAGTCACCGGCTTGGCCAGATATTCGCTGGCGGCAGCGCAGAGATACTGGATCTCCTCGGGTGTCGCCTTCACCTTGGCGGGATCGCCGTCATAGTCGCGGTCAGTGGTGCCGATCAGCGTAAAGTCGTCCTGGTAGGGAATGACGAAGATGATGCGGCCGTCGGCATTCTGGAACATGTAGGCGCGGTCGTGGTCGTAGAGCTTCTTGACCACGATGTGCGAGCCCTGCACCAGGCGCACCTTGGCCTTGGCATTGAGGCCGGCGCCGCGGCCGAGCACGTCCTCGACCCAGGGTCCGCCGGCATTGACCAACGCGCGGGCCTGAACCGACGAGCGGACACCGGTCAGGGTGTCGACCATGCTCACGGTCCAGATGCCGTCGGCCTGGCGGATCTCGCTGGCGCGGGTGCGGGTGCGGATCTCGGCGCCCTTGTCGGCGGCATCGCGCGCGTTGAGCACGACGAGGCGGGCGTCATCGACGAAGCAGTCGGAATATTCGAACGCGCGGGCGTAGCGATTGGGGATCAGCGGGCGACCGACTTCGTCGCGCCTGAGATCGACCGAGCGCGTCGCGGGCAAGAGGTGGCGGCCGCCGATGTGATCGTAGAGGAAGAGACCGAGTCGCAGCAGCCAGGCCGGGCGCAGGCCCGCATGGTGCGGCAAAACGAAACGCAGGGGACGGATGATGTGGGGAGCGATGCCCCAAAGGATCTCGCGCTCGATCAGTGCCTCGCGGACCAGACGAAACTCGTAATATTCGAGATAGCGCAGGCCGCCGTGCACGAGCTTGGTCGACCAGGACGACGTCCCGCTGGCCAGATCGTTCATTTCGCACAGGAAAACGCTGTTGCCGCGACCCACCGCGTCGCGCGCGATGCCGCAGCCGTTAACACCGCCTCCGATAATGGCGAGGTCGAAAATACGCTCCAACAGACGCATCCCCCTGGGACCGCTCGTTCCGTCGAGCGGCTACTTTCGTTTTTGATTAGATCACACCGAAAAACGAAAGCAAGATGAAAGAGGGGAGAAAGGAAGCGAAAGACGGAACTTTTTGGTGGGCAGTCGGATGAAGAAGGCGGCGGCCAAACGGCCGAATTTGTAATCAGAACCTCTGGTGATTGGATGCGTGACCGTGATATATAGTCATTATAGTCATTATAGTCATTATAGTCATTATAGTCATATTGGCTCTTTGCGGCATGACAGATCACAGCACTGCACCCGACTCGTCACCAACTGACACTTGGACGCTTGCCAACGCCAAGGCGCGACTGTCCGAGGTGATCGACCGTGCCCAAAGCGGCCCCCAGATCATCACCCGTCACGGCAAGCCGAATGCCGTGGTCGTTTCCGCAGACGAATGGGAGCGAAAGACCGCGCGCAAAGGCACGCTGGCCGAATTCCTGCTGGCTTCGCCGCTGCGCGGTGCCGACCTCGAGCTTGAACGCGTTCACGATGCGCCACACGACGAGATGCCGTGAACCTGCTGCTCGACACCAACGTGCTGTCGGAGGTTCAGCGGCCGGCGCCTTCCCCGAAAGTTTTGGCGTGGCTTGGTACGATCGACGAGGATCGTGCGTTCATCAGCGTTGCATCAATCGCCGAGCTTCGCCGCGGCATCGCATTGCTGGAGGACGGCCGTCGACGCACGGCGCTGGCTGCCTGGCTCGCCCATGATTTGCCGGAACGGTTTGCCGAGCGTATCCTGCCGATCGACCACGCGGTGGCCGAGCGCTGGGGTGACTTGATGGCGCAGAGCCGCAGAAGCGACGTCGCCCTGTCCGTCATGGATGGCTTCTTTGCCGCGACCGCGCTCGCAAACAACCTCACGCTCGTCACGCGCAATGTAAAAGACTTTGCGGCATTCGGTGTCTCGCTCCTCAACCCGTGGAGCGACGCATAAAATCCTAGCGCAGGCGCACCACAGGCGCCGATTCGGGCGCGGCGTCCTGCACCTCGACCGTCGCATCATCGATATCGTCCGCCGCCTTCGGCATCGCCGCGACCACCTCGATGCCCTTGCTGTGGCAAATCGTTGCGAGGCGCTCCGGCAATTCCTGGTCGGTCACGAAGGTCTGGATCTGGGTGATGTGAGCGATGCGGACCGGCGCGCTGCGGCGCAGCTTGGTCGAGTCCGCGACCAGCATGACGCTGCGTGCGTTGGCGATGATGGCCTGGGCCACCTGCACCTCGCG
Organism: Bradyrhizobium hipponense; assembly: GCF_008123965.1. GTDB lineage: Bacteria > Pseudomonadota > Alphaproteobacteria > Rhizobiales > Xanthobacteraceae > Bradyrhizobium > Bradyrhizobium hipponense. Next base: position 14,420 of record NZ_VSTH01000138.1, read on the forward strand.
ATAGTCGAAATCGAGCAGCGCGCCCTCCTCGTCGATCGCGGAGGCGCCGATGATGGCGTAGTCGACCTTGAACTGGCCGATCAGCTGCGTCGCAGTCGAGCCGACCACGGCGCCGTCGGCCCGCCGCACCATGCCGCCGGCGACCACCACTTCGATGCGGGGATGACGGTAGAGCAGCATGGCCACGTTGAGATTGTTGGTGATGACGAGGAGATCCTCATGCGAGGTCAGCGCGCTCGCCACCTCCTCCGTCGTGGTGCCGATGTTGATGAACAGCGAGCATCCGTTCGGGATCAGCGAGGCGGCCGCAGCGCCAATCGCTTTCTTCTCGTCCGCGGCGACGAAACGGCGCGCCTCATAGGCGAGATTCTCGACGCCAGAGGCGATAATGGCGCCGCCATGGATGCGCGTCAGCGAGCGGCGTTCGCAGAGATCGTTGAGATCCTTGCGGATAGTCTGCGCCGAGACCTCGAAGCGGCGCGCGAGCTCCTCGACCATCACCCGGCCGGAGGCGCGCGCGATGTTGAGGATTTCGGCTTGGCGATGGGTCAGTCCGGTCACGGCGAGGGCCTCAAGTCAGGAAAGACGCATGGTGCGGCGGTTCGCTCGCCCCGTCAATGCAGGAGCCGATCACGGTTAATAAATGAGGCCCTTCACCACGCCATGGCAACGGCGAGGCGCGCAAGCAGCTCCGGATCGTCGTAGGCGCTGGCCGAGGCGACCGCGCCGGCGGCAACAAGGTCGGCGTGGCCGAGGGTAGTCCGCATCCCTATGGTCGGTATTCCCGCAGCCGCGGCCGATTGAACGCCGGAACGGGAATCCTCGAACGCGATCGAGGCCTGCGCGCTCGCGCCGACGAAGCGCAGCCCTTCCTGATAGGGCAGCGGATGCGGCTTGCCATGCGGCAGCTCATCGCCGATCACGATCGCCTTGAAGCGATGCGTGATGCCCAGGCCCGACAGTAGCAACTCGGCGTTCAGGCGCGGCGCGTTGGTGACGGCGACCATGGGAATGCCGGCCGCGTCCGCGAGGTCGAGCAGCGTCATCAGCCCCGGCAAAGGCTCGATCCGCCCGGCGACCAAATTGCGAAAAGTCAGTTCCTTCTCGTCCATGACGGCCGCGCGGAATGCCGGCGATTCCGCCGGCAGAAATCGCTCCCCGATCGAGGCGTTGGAGAAGCCCTGAATCTCTCGCTTGAAACGCGCTTCGTCGACCACATGACCGCGCGGTCCAAACACCCGATTGAACGCCTCGCGGTGAAGGGCATCGGTATCGGCAAGCGTGCCGTCGATATCGAACAGCAATGCCTTGCCTGCGGCCTGCATCATTTCCGTGTTTCCCCTGCGCGCTGCTCATCAATGCGCGAGACGTATCAATACGCGCCGACATGCGCAATGCAGCGCTTTCAAGAGCCCGACGTCCCCCTCGACAAACGCAAACGCGGCTGCAACACTTGGTGCAAGATCAAAAAGGAGGAAACATGATCAACCGGCGCGACCTTTCCATCTCAGGTCTGGCTCTCTCGACCCTGGCCCTCTCCGCACTTGCTTTGGCGACCCCGGCCCTGGCAGCCTCGGCAGACGAAGAGGCAGTGGCGAAAAAAGTCGAGGCGTTCCGCCTGGCTCAGATCGCAGCCGACCCCAAGGCGCTCGGCGTACTCTGCGCCGACGAGGTGAGCTACAGTCATTCCAGCGGCAAGGTCGAGGACAAAGCAACCTTCATCGCCAATGCCACCGACGGCAAATCGAAATTCCTGTCGATCGAGTACCAGGATCGGACCATCAAGGTCGTCGGCCCCGCCGCGATCGTGCGCTTCCACTGGGTCGCAGAACAGGAAATGGCAGCCGATGGGAAGAAAGTGCCGACCAACCTTCACATCCTGATGAACTGGCAGAAGCAGGGCGACGACTGGAAGCTGCTCTCGCGCTCCGCGACGAAGTTGTGATGCGTTTCTTCCCCCTCTCCCCTTGTTGTGCAGGATGATCGCAGATGGGCTGATCTTGTTGTGGCCGATCCTTCGAGACGCCCGCCTTGGGGCGGGCCCTCAGGATGAGGATGGAGTGCGCGGCAGCGGTTTCAACGGGCGCCGATGCCGCTCAGCCTCATCCTGAGGAGACCGCGGAGCGGTCGTCTCGAAGGACGAGGCGCGCGCTCAGGCCGCCCAAAAGGCCATATGCGATTGCCTTGCCCTCGTGGGAGAGGGTGCGTCGCCGTGCAGCGGCGAGCGGGTGAGGGGTTCTCTCCGCGAGCGGGCCCCTCACAGTTGAATTTGCCGAGATAACCCCTCATCCGGCGCTTCGCGCCACCTTCTCCCACAAGGGGAGAAGGGAAGGTGTTCGCGGCAAAAGATTCCTACTTCGCATTGCGCGCGCCGGAATGACGAGCGAGCGGGTGGCAACTACGCCGCTTCCTCCACCTCTCCGTTAGCCAGCTTGCGCGCCGCGCGCTCGGCTTCGCGGGCGTTGCGGAAGAGCTGGCCTTCGAGACGGTTGAAACGTGGGGAGGAGGCGAAGAAGCAGTAGCCCCCCTGAGAGCGAACGACGATACCTGCGGCCTCTGAATTGACTTCGATGATGTAGCTGTCCGGCATGGTCCGTGGATTCCTCAGTGCGGGCAAACAACGACACTCCCGCCCAAAGGTTCCTGGGCATTTGAGGCCGTTTCCACCCCGAATCGACAGGCAATTGAGTACGCCGGGACCTCATCCGTTTTATGACTTGTTCTTGGCGAAGACGCGACGGCTGCGGACGCAGCGCGGTCAGGTCGGGATCCGTGTATCGGTCTGGCTGATTGCCTGCGGACGACCGTGGTCGTCGATCGAGACGTAGGTAAAATTTCCGTCGGTGACGAGGAACGGATGCGCTTCCCTGCGCCGCAGCGCCCAGGCTTCGAGATGTATGGTGAGCGAGGTCCGCCCCACACGCACAAGGTTGGCGTAGACCGAGACGAGATCGCCGACATAGACCGCCTTGCGAAAATTCATCGCCTCGATTGCAACCGTCACGGTGCGCGACTTCGCGACTTTCGAGGCGAACACGCCGCCGCCGACGTCCATCTGGCTGAGCAGCCAGCCGCCGAAGATGTCTCCGTTCGCGTTGGTGTCAGCCGGCATCGCCAACGTGCGGATGCAGAGATCGCCGCTCGGCCCGGCATTCGTCTGGTCGCTCATATGTCTCTCACTTGAAATTGTCCCAGCCCGGATCGGGCGCGAAGCGGCCGCCGAATCTCTCGGCCAGTGCGCGCAGCGTGGATACGACATTCTCCACGCCACGTGCGCGCGCATAGTTCAGCGGGCCGCCGCGGAACGGCGCGTAGCCGGTTCCGAAAATCATGGCGCCGTCGACCGCATCGGGATCGTCGACAATACCTTCGCGCAGCGCGGCCACGCAGACGTTGGACATCGGCAGCACCAAGCGGTCGATCATCTGGTCGGTGACACGTGGGCCGGTCTCGGGCAACGGCGCCTTCTCCGCCTTGCCGTCCTTCCAGACGTAGAAGCCCTTGCCGGTCTTGCGGCCGAGTTCGCCCTTGGCGACTTTCTCGCGCAGCCAGGCCGGCGTCGGCGGCAGGAGATCGCCGAACTTGGTGCGCAGCATGTCGCCGACATCAAGACAAATATCGAGCCCGACCTGGTCGGCAAGCTCGATCGGTCCCATCGGCATGCCGAACTGTTCGGCCGCCGCATCGATCAGCCGCTGGTCGATCCTCTCGTCCAGCATCACCATCGCTTCCAGCATGTAGGGCGTCAGCGCGCGGTTGACGAGGAAGCCGGGCGAGCTCTTCACGGACAGCGGCAGCCGGTCGATCGCGCCGACGAAGGCGAGCGCCTGCTTCAGCACCTCAGGGGCGTTGCCGTCATGGCTGATGACCTCAACCAGTTGCAGCCGCGACACGGGATTGAAGAAATGAAGACCGACAAGGCGCTCCGGCCGCGCCAACGTCGTGCGCAGATCCTGGAGCGGGATGCTCGATGTGTTGGTCGCAAGAATCGCGCCCGGTTTCATCCGGGGCTCGAGGCCGGCATAGACCTTCTGCTTCAGCTCGAGCTTTTCTGGCACCGCCTCGATGATGAGATCGGCATTGCGAACGCCCTCGCCTTCCATGTCGGGGATCAGGCGATCGAGCGCGTCGCGCAACTCGGTGGGTTTGCGGATGATCTTGCCAAAGAGCTCGGCCGCGCGCTTCACCGCGCTGGCGATCGGCTCAGCCTTCATGTCGGCGAGTGAGACGCGCATCCCCTGGCTCGCGCACCACGCCGCGATATCGCCGCCCATGGCACCGGCGCCGATGACGTGGACCTGCTTGATCGTGTTGCCGCTGCCGGCGGCCTTCTTCATCTGCTCGCGCAGGAAGAACACCCGGATCAAATTCTGCGCAGTCGGCGTCACCATCAGTTTTGCGAATGACGCCTGCTCGGCCCTGAGCATCGCGGCTTTGCTGCCGCCATGAGCTTCCCAGAGATCGATCAGCGCGTAAGGCGCTGGATAGTGCTCGCGGGATGCCGCCTTCGCCGCTTCGCTGCGCATGCGCTTGGCCAAAAGCCCGCGCACGGATCCGAAATTCGCCGCGCGAGTCAAGAGACCCGGCCGCGCCCGCTTCAGGCGGCCAAACAGCGCGTCCTTCACTGCGTTGCGGACGTGCCGTTCCTGCGTCACGGTATCGACAAGGCCGAGCGATCTGGCGCGGCGCGCATCGATGGTGCGGCCGGTCAGCATCAGCGCCATCGACTGCGTCGGGTTGACCTGCGCGGTGAAGCGCGCGGTGCCGCCGAGGCCGGGATGCAGGCCCAGCATCACCTCCGGAAAGCCGAAGCGCGCGCCGTCGATGGCGATGCGCGACTGGCACGCCAGCGCGACCTCGAGCCCGCCGCCGAGGCAGAAGCCGTGGATGATCGCGACCGTCGGCAGCTTCAGCGCTTCCAGATGGTCGACCACGGCATGCGCGGCGCGGATGCGCGTCTCCACCATTGCGGCATCGCCGGCTCCGCGGAATTCGTTCACGTCGGCGCCGGCGATGAAGCCGGACGGCTTTGCCGAGCGGATCACAAGACCGGCAGGACGCTCGGTCTCGATCGCCGCGAGCACGGCGTCGAATTCCTCTAACACGCCGGAGGACAGCGTGTTGGCACTTGCATCGGCGCGGTCGAACAGCAGCCAGGCGACACCGTCGGCATCGCGCGACAGCTTGAAGTGGCGGTAGGGGCTGTCGGCCGCAGGCTGAGGCCCAAGCGTCAGCACGCGGTCGCCGAACGCGGTCATGATCTTCGAATCCATGGTCACACCGCCTCGATCAGCATGGCGCCGCCGAGCCCGCCGCCGATGCATTCGGTGGCAACCCCACGCCGCGTGCCGAGCCGCCTCATGGCGTTGACGAGATGCAGCACGATGCGGTTGCCGGACGTGCCGACGGGATGGCCGAGCGAGATGGCGCCGCCATCGACATTGAGCCTGTCACGGTCAATCTCGCCGGCGGTGCCGTCGAGCCCGAGGATCTCGCGGCAGAACTTGTCGTCGTTCCAGGCAGCCAGGCAGCCCAGCACCTGGGTGGCAAAGGCTTCGTTCAGCTCCCAGGTCTCGACGTCCTTGATGGTGAGATTGTTGCGCTTCAACAGCGGCGTCGCCGACAGCACGGGACCGAGCCCCATGATGCTCGGATCGAGCGCAGCCCAGTTGCTGTCAACGATGACTGCCTTCGGCGTCAATCCGTACTTTGCCACCGCCCCGTCGGAAGCGAGGATCACCCAGGAGGCGCCGTCGGTGATCTGCGAGGAATTGCCGGCGGTGACCTGGCCCCAAGGGCGCTCGAACACCGGCTTTAGTTTTGCCAGCGTCTCGGACGACGAGTCGGGCCGAACGCCGTCGTCATGGTCGAAGAAGTTGCCGTCCCGGGAGAACGCGGTCTCGACCTCACCCTTCAGAAATCCTTCCACCTGCGCACGTGCGAGCCGGCGATGGCTCTCGGCAGCATAGGCATCCGATTGCGCGCGCGTAATGCCGAAGAGATGGCCGACGACCTCCGCCGTCTGGCCCATGTTCAGATCCGTAACGGGATCGGTGAGCCCACGCTCGAGGCCGATGATCGGCTTGAGATAGCGCGGCCGCAACTTGAAGGCCGCGGCGAGCTTTGCGGCCATGCCCTTGGCGGTGGCAAGGCCGGCGAACCAGCGGACGCCGGAATTTGGCCAGACCAGCGGCGCGTGGCTCAAAGCTTCGGTGCCGCCGGCGAGGATCATGTCGGCGTGGCCCTCGCGGATGTAGCGGTAGCCGGTGTCGATCGACTGCATGCCGGAGCCGCAATTGATCTGCACGGTGAAAGCGACCATGTCCTCGCCCATGCCGAGCCTGAGCGCGGCGACGCGGGCTGGGTTCATCTCGTCCGCAATGACGTTGACGCAGCCGAGGATGACCTGATCGAACGTCGTGGGCGCAAACGGCTGGCGCGCCAGCAGCGGCCGGCCGCACTGCACAGCAAGGTCCACAGGTGTGAAAGGTCCCGGCCCCGAACGTGCTTTTAGAAACGGCGTTCGGCTGCCGTCGACGATGAAAACCGGTCGTGCCATCAGCTCGCCGCCCTCTGTTCACCGAGTTCCTGGAAGAATTGATGCACGCCTGCGGTTTTCTTGTAAATCGGCGACAGCGCCTCCGGCGCAAAATCATCGACCTCGATCACTTTTGTGACGGCCTCACGGGCCGCCGCAAGCTGCTCGCCTTCGGCCTGCGTGATCACGCCCTTGGCCACGGCCTCGTTCCAGTCGCCCATATGCGCCGCGCGCATGCGCTTGGCGATGGCATCGGTGGCTGCAACCAGCTTGAACGCGCGCTCCAGCCGCGCGAAGCCGCCGTCGTCATCGACATAAGCAAGATCGGGCGTGAGGCGGTCGCGCGCGGCTGACGGCTCGAGCACGAGGCTTGCGCATTGGTGCACGACGCGGTCGCTTGGGCCGAGCACGCGGGCGCCGAAGGGCTGGACCACGAGCTTGAGGAAGCCGGCGACGAAACGGTTGGGCAGGTTGGCGAGGATTTCGGCGAACCTGTTCTCGATAGTCCTGAAGCCGGTCGCCATGCACCATTCCAGCGCGGCAAAATCCTCCTTCTGCCGTCCCTCGTCGTGCCAGCGCTTCAGCGCCGCCGAGAGCAGATAGAGCTCGGAGAGAATGTCGCCGAAGCGCGCTGACAGCATCTCCTTGCGCTTGAGCGCGCCGCCGAGCGTGAGCAGCGCCATGTCGGCGCAGAGCGCGAACGCAGCCGAATAGCGCGACAGCTGGCGATAGAATGGCGTCGCCTCGCCGGCGTCCGGCGCCGGCGCAAAAGCACCAGATGTCCAGCTCCGGCCGAAGGCGCGGAACAACGTCCGAAAGCTGTGGCCGACATGTTTCCAGAATGCCTTGTCGAACGCGGTGAGCCCGCGATCGCGGTCGGTTTCGGCCAGCGCGTTCATCTCGTCGAGCAGATAGGGATGGGCGCGAATGGCGCCCTGCCCGAACACGATGAGATTGCGGGTCAGGATATTGGCGCCTTCCACGGTGATGCCGACCGGCACGGCGCGGTGCAGATTGCCGAGATAGTTTTGCGGCCCGTCGATCACCGCCTTGCCGCCATGGATGTCCATGGCGTCGTCGACCGCGGTTCGCATCCGCTCGGTCGCGTGCAGCTTCATGATGCCGGAGATGACGGCGGGATGAACCCCGGCATTCAGTGCGGCGCAAGTGAGCCGCCGCGCCGCATCGAGCTGGTAGGCGGTGGCGACGATGCGCGCCAGCGGCTCCTCGACGCCCTCGAACTTGGAGATGGAGATGCCGAACTGCTCGCGAATGCGGGCATAGGCCCCCGTGGTGCGCGCGGCATAGGCGGCGCCCGCTGCCGACAGCGACGGCAGCGAGATGCCGCGCCCGGCGGCGAGCGCCGTCATTAGCATCTTCCAGCCTTGCCCCAGCCGTGCCTCGCCGCCGATGACATAATCGAGCGGAATGAAGACGTCGCGGCCCCAATTCGGGCCGTTCTGAAACACCTGCATCGACGGCAAATGGCGTTTACCGATCTCGACACCGGGAAGGTTGGTCGGAATCAGCGCCACGCTGATGCCGAGCTCCTCCTGATCGCCCACCAGATGATCGGGATCATGGGCCTTAAATGCAAGGCCAAGCAGCGTCGCGACGGGGCCGAGCGTGATGTAGCGCTTGTGCCAGTTGAGCCTGAGGCCGATGACTTCGCGGCCTTCGAAATTCCCTTTGCAGACGATTCCAGTGTCGACCATCGAGGCAGCATCGGAGCCGGCTTCCGGACTGGTGAGGCCGAAGCAGGGAATGTCGCGGCCATCGGCCAGCCGCGGTAGCCAACGCTCCTGCTGCTCCCTGGTGCCGAAGCGCATCAGGAGTTCGCCCGGCCCGAGCGAGTTCGGCACCATCACGGTGACTGCGGCGGCGATCGAGCGGGTCGAGATCTTGCGCACCACTTCCGAATGCGCATAGGGCGAGAAGCCAAGGCCGCCAAATTCCTTCGGAATGATCATGCCGAAGAATTTCTCGCGCTTGACGAAGTGCCAGACGTCCTGCGGCAGGTCGCGCAACTCCCAAAAGATCTTCCACTCGTCGAGCATGGCGCAGAGCTCATCGACCGGGCCGGTGAGGAAGGCCTGCTCCTCGTCGGTCAGTTTCGCCGGCGCGATGTCCAGCAGTTTCGACCAGTCCGGATTGCCGGTGAAGAGATCGGCGTCCCACCAGACGTCGCCGGCCTCCAGCGCCTCGCGCTCGGTGCCGGACATCGCCGGCAAGACCCCGCGTGCCCAGGAGAAGATCGGCTTGGTGATGGTGTCGCGGCGGAAGCTCATGGCTGACCTCATGCATCGGCGCGGTTGTCGGGCATTTTAGCGGAAAGTGGCTGGCGGAAGTGAACACTTCGCCGGCAAAATTGACGCGGCCGGGCGGCCGCCCAAGGCCATAACGGCCGGGTGCGGTGGCAGTTCCGAGAGGGGAAATGGGGCTGAATGTCTCGCCGCAGTCATTCCGGGGCACGCGGAGCGTGAACTATGATGCGCAATTGCGCATCTGAGAATCTGTCGCGCGGCAGCGTTGGTCGATGAATGGATTCCGGGTTCGCGCCTCTCGGCGCGCCCCGGAATGACGTGGAGAGGGCGAGGTGGGCCTAGTCCGGCCGCACCATCTCGAACATGTTTTCCGGCTTGATCTCGAAATAGTCTCCCTGCCGTCCTGCGCGGACGATCGGGTGGGCGGCGGCGGTCTGGTAGACGCCGTCCTTGATCATGGCCTTGTCGATGTGGACGGCGACGACTTCGCCGAGCGTCAGCCAGGCGTCGGCTTGCTTGCCGTCGGCCCCCTTGAGGCGGACGACGTCGGAGACCTTGCACTCGAGCGCCACTGGGCTCTCGCCGACGCGCGGCACGTTGACGAGGTTGCCCGGCACGGCGGTAAGTCCCGCAACCTCGAACTCGTCGACCTCCGGGGCGACATGCGCCGCGGTCGCGTTCATCTGCTTGGCCAGATCCATGGTGGCGAGATTCCAGACGAACTCCCCGGTCTGCTGGATGTTCTCGACCGTGTCCTTCCAGTTGGTGGAGGAGAAGCCGATGATCGGGGGCACGTAGCAGAATGCGTTGAAGAAGCTATAGGGCGCAAGGTTGACGTGGCCCCTGGTGTCGCGCGACGAAATCCACCCGATCGGCCGCGGCGCGATGATGGCGTTGAAGGGATCGTGCTTGAGGCCGTGGCCCTTGGCGGGCTCGTAGAAGTGCAGATCTTTGTCGGTCACGCGCTGTTTCCTCCTCGTCATTGCGAGCGCAGCGAAGCAATCCAGACTGCCTCCGCGGAAAGACTCTGGATTGCTCCGCTGCGCTCGCAATAACGGAGTTTGTTGATTCGTCCGTGCGTATCATCCCCGGGGCGGCCGCTGGACCGACGCCGGGAATGATAGCATATCTGTTTATACGAAAAATTCCGCCGCCCGTCAGTGACGCGGCGACAAACCCGCAATGACGAAATCGATCATCTGGTCGATGCTCGGGCCCGGCTTGGTGGCGCACTGGGCGATCATCTGGGGGTGGAAGAACCGCATCATGGCGGTGCAGGCGCACATTGAGGCGAGCTCCAGGTCCGGAGCTTCGAACTCGCCGGAGGCGGCGCCTTGCGCGATCATCTGGCCGATCGCCGTGGTGATGAGCTCCATGTGGGCGACGCAGACATCCCAGTCCTCCTGCATCGCGATCTCGACCATCTCGTGCAGCTTGGAATCACCGACATAGCGTTCAGTGTTCATGCGATGGATGGTGGTCAGCAGCTCGCGGAAGCGCTCCAGCACCGGACCGGGCCTGGCCACGATCCGCTGCGCCTCCAGCTCGACCTCGCCCATCAGTGAGCGGGCCACGGCTTGATGGATCGCCTTTTTCGATTCGAAGAAGCGATAGACATTGGCGGGGCTCATCCTGAGCTCCTTGGCAATGTCCCCGACCGTCGTCTTCTGGTAGCCGATCTGGCGGAACAGCCGCTCGGCTACCTCGAGAATACGATCCCGGGTGTCGCCTTCGATATGCTCCGCAATCAGTGTCATTTGTCAGGACTCGTCAGTTAGCAGTCTTCATTTATTCAGCGGCTTCAGCAAGCGGAATTGCCGAATGGTCATCGCTCTCATGCTGCGGCGCGGGAGGCTGCGCCGCAGTACCGGCCTCATCCAGGCTCTTGCGGAACCACAGGGCGTAGAGACCCGGCAGGTACAGCAGCGTGAGGAAGGTCGCAACGAACAAGCCGCCCATGATGGTAATCGCCATCGGGCCCCAGAACGCCGAGCGCGACAGCGGGATCATGGCGAGGATGGCGGCGAGCGCCGTCAGCACCACCGGACGGGCCCGGCGGACGGTTGCCTCCACGATCGCCTCGCGCCGTGTCAGGCCGTGGGAAACGTCGGTCTCGATCTGGTCGACCAGAATGACCGCGTTGCGCATGATCATGCCGGCGAGCGCGATCAGGCCGAGCAGCGCCACGAAGCCGAACGGGGCATTGGCGACGTTAAGCCCCAAGGAGGCGCCGACGATGCCGAGCGGCGCGGTCAGGAACACCAGGATCAGGCGGGAGAAGCTCTGAAGCTGGAACATCAGAAGCGTCAGCATCACCATGACCATCAGCGGGAAGAGGATGAAGATCGAGGCATTCCCCTTGGCCGATTCCTCGAACGCACCGCCCGGCTCGATCCGGTAGGCCGGCTCGAGATGATCCTTGATCGCCTGAAGCTTCGGCGTGATCTGGTTGGTGACGTCGGGCGCCTGCACGCCGTCGACGACGTCGGAGCGCACGGTGATCGCCATGTCGCGGTTGCGCCGCCACATGATCGGCTCCTCGTGGGAATATTCGATCTTGGCGATCTGCTGCAGCGGCACCGCGACGCCATTACGCGAGGTGATGGTGAGATCGCCGACGCCGCCGAGGTCGAGGCGTTCGGACGAGACTGCGCGGGCAACCACGCCGACCTTCTCGATGCCGTCCCGCACGGTCGTGACTTGTGCGCCCGAAATCAGCATCGCTAGCGCCTGCGAAACCTCCTGCGGGGTCAGGCCCATGGCGCGGGCCCGGTCCTGATCGACGACAAGCTTGAGGTAGGGCGACTGTTCGTTCCAGTCGAGCTGAACGTCCTTGACGCTCTTGTTCTCCCGCATGACGTCACGCACCTGGTAGGCGATCTCGCGCACCTTGTTGGCGTCGGGACCGATCACGCGGAACTGCACGGGGAAGCCGACCGGCGGACCGAAATTGAAGCGGTCGACGCGCACCCGCGCCTCCGCCAGCATGCCCTCGGCGACCGCGTTCTCGATCTTGGCCTTGACGCGCTCACGCGCCTCGACGCCCTTGGCGACGATGACGATCTCGGCGAAGGCCTCGTTCGGAAGCTGCGGGTTGAGGCCGAGCCAGAAGCGCGGCGAGCCCTGGCCGACGTAGGCGGTATAGGTCTCGATATCCTTGTCGTCCTTCAAAAGCGTCTCGGCCTTCTTCACCGCCTTTTCGGTGACGTTGAAGGCGGTGCCCTCGGGCAGACGGAGCTGGAGGAACAGCTCGGGCCGCTCCGACAGCGGGAAGAACTGCTGCTGGACCTGGCCGAAGCCGACGATCGAGACGATGAAGACGCCGACGGTGGCGGCCACCACGGTGATGCGGTGGTTGACGCACCACTGCACGATGGCGCGCAGGCCGCGGTACATGCGGGTCTCGTAGACCGCGTGCGGATCGTGATTTTGGTGCACCTTGATATTGGGCAACAGCATGACGCCGATATAGGGCGTGAAGATCACCGCCACGAACCAGGAGGCGACCAGCGCGATCGCCACGATCCAGAAAATGCTGCCGGCATATTCGCCGACCGCGGAATTGGCAAAGCCGATGGGGAGGAAGCCAGCGGCCGTGACCAGCGTTCCCGTGAGCATCGGAAACGCGGTTGATTCCCAGGCAAAGGACGCGGCCCGATAACGGTCCCAGCCCTGCTCCATCTTCACCACCATCATCTCGACCGCGATGATGGCATCGTCGACGAGCAGGCCGAGCGCGATGATCAGCGCGCCGAGCGTGATGCGGTGCAGGTCGAGCGACATCGTGTTCATGACGATGAAGACGATGCCGAGCACCAGCGGCACCGACAGCGCGACCACGATGCCGGTGCGCCAGCCGAGCGCCAGGAACGACACGAACAGCACGATAACCAGCGCTTCCATGAAGGAATGCACGAACTCGCCGACGGCGTGCTCGACAACCTTGGGCTGGTCGGCAATGAGTCGGACGTCGACGCCCTGCGGCACAGCCTTCATGAATTCAGCGGTCGCCTTCTCGACCTCCTTGCCGAGATCGAGAATGTTGGCGCCCTTGGCAGTGACGACGCCGATGCCGATCGCGGCCTTGCCTTCCTGGCGTACGACGAAGCTCGGCGGGTCGACATAGCCGTGGGTGACGGTGGCGATATCGCCGAGCCTGAAGACGCGGCCGTTGCTCTCGACCGGCGTCTCGGCCACCGCCTTGGCGCCGTCGAGCGCACCGGTGACGCGCAGCGGCACGCGCTGCGACGAGGTCTCGACCGTGCCGGCCGGTGTCACATTGTTCTGCTTGGCGAGCGAATCGAACAGCGCTTGCGGCGTGATGCCGAGGGTGGCGAGCTTGGCGTGCGAGAATTCAACGAAGATGCGCTCGTCCTGATTGCCGTAGACGTCGACCTTGGTCACGCCCGGCACCTTCAGGAGGCGCTGACGGAATCCCTCCGACACTTTCTTGAGCTGCGCGTAATTGGCGCCATCGCCGGTCATCATGTACAGGATGGAATCGACGTCGGAGAACTCGTCGTTGACGACGGGCCCCAGAATGCCAGAGGGCAGCTGGCCCTGCACGTCGACGAGCTTCTTGCGCAGCAGATAAAAGAGATAGGGCACATCCTTCGGCGGCGTGGAATCGCGGAAGGTGACCTGGAGCGCGGCAAAGGCGGGCTTCGAATAGGTCTGCACCTTCTCGAAGTAAGGCAGCTCCTGGAGCTTCTTCTCGATGGGATCGGCGACCTGGGTCTGCATCTCCTGCGCGGTCGCACCCGGCCAGATCACGGAGACGTTGACCACCTTCACCGTGAAGAACGGATCCTCGGCGCGGCCGAGCTTCTGATAGGAGAAGAAGCCGGCGGCGCCGAGCACGATCATCAGAAACAGGACCAGCGTCGGATGGCTGACGGCCCAGGCCGAAAGATTGAAGCGCTTCATCGCACTCTCCGTAAGACGATCCAATCGCCAAAAAACCACAGCCACTCTGTTCAAACCCGTCATCGCGAGGCAGCGAAGCAATCCAGGGGGCTGGGCAGATTCTGGATCGCTTCGCCGCTTCAGCCTTCGCATTTGCACGAGGGCCGAAACTCAGCTCGCAACGATGAGACTCATAAAAACTTAGAAAGACAGTGACGACACGATCCGCACTTTCTGGCTCGGATCGAGCTTCTGCACGCCGAGGGCGACGATCTTGGCGCCCTCTTCCACACCGCTGGTGATGACGACGTCGTTGCTCTCGTAGGACTTCACCACGACCGGCTTCAGCGTGACCGCGCCGTTGTCGTCGACGACATAGAACGAGGGCTTGCCGCCTTCGTTGAACAGTGCCGACAGCGGCAACCGCGCGACGCGCTCGGTTGCGGCGTCCGACAGCGTCAGTGTTGCGGTCATGCCGAGCGAAACCTTGTCGTCGGCCTCCGGAAGCGAGAATTTCGCAAGATAAGTGCGCGTGGCGGGATCCGCGGTGGGCGCGATCTCGCGCAGCTTGGCCGTATACTTCTTGCCAGGCTCCGACCAAAGAGTGACGCTGGCGGCGCCCGACTTGGCACGTCCGACCAGCGTCTCAGGGATCGCGACGACCGCTTCCTTTTCGGCAAAGCGGGCGACACGGATCGAAGCCTGGCCCGCGGCGACCACCTGGCCGGGCTCGATCAGCGTTGCGGTGACGACGCCACGGGCGTCGGCGTTGAGCGTCGCGTAGGAAAGGGAATTCTTGGTCAGCTCGACCGCGCGCTCGGCGCGGTTCAGGCGCGCGCGGGCCTCGTCGGCGGCGGCGCGGCTCGAATCCATCTGGGCATCCGTGGTCCAGCCCTTGGCTTTCAGATCCTTGGCGCGCTGCTCGGCGGCGGCGGCTTGCGCCAGCACACCGGTCGCAGCCGTCAGCTCGGCCACGGACTGCTCGGCCTGGAGCTTGAGGTCGACCTCATCGAGGGTCGCGAGCGGTTGCCCGATCTCGACGGTCTGGCCGACTTCGACGAGGCGCCTGGCGACCTTGCCGGCGACGCGGAAGCCGAGGTCACTTTCGATCCGGGGACGGACGGTGCCAACGAAGCTGCGCTCCGGTGTCTCGGCATCATAATGGGCGGTCGCGACCAGTACCGGCCGCGGCCGCTCGGCTTTCTGGGCCACGGTATCATTGCACCCGGCCAGCGCCGCGGCCATCAAGGCCAGCGACACACCTGCCAACAGCTTGAAGTAGCTGGATAAAACTGACCGGACGAACATCGAAGGACACTCCTGCATCTCGATTGAGAGGAATGTCGACTAATCACTGATAAAAGTCAATAATCGTCAGTCATCAGAAATCTGTGATCGTTAAGGGGCGGTAAGGATTGGGGTGCCTCTATGGAGGTGCTATCGTAGGGTGGGGCAAAGCGGAGCGTGCCCACCATTTCCGCCGTCATTCAGAAAAACGGTGGGCATGGCGCGCGAAGAGCGCTCCTTTGCCCACCCTGGAGCTCCTCTCACCGCCCCTGCCCGGCAAATTCGTGCTTGCTCTCGTGGCCGCCGGCGAACACCAGGATGCCGGCGATCAGCGGCAGCACCGCGAGCACGAGCAGGCCGGTTGAGGTCTGGCCGGTGGCTTCCTTGACCCAGCCGATCAGGTATGGCCCGCCGAAGCCCGCGAGGTTGCCGATCGAGTTGATCAGCGCGATGGCGCCGGCCGCCGCCGTGCCGGAGAGCCAGGCGGTCGGCAAGGTCCAGAACACACCGAAGCAGCAGAACACGCCGATCGCGGCGACCGTCAGCACGACCATCGTCATGGCGGGATCGGTGAGGTAGCTGGAGACGCCGAGCGCGACGGCGGTGAGCAGCAGCGGCGCGCCGACATGCATCACGCGCTCGTGCGTGGCATCGGAATGCCGCGCCCACAGGATCATCGCGATGGTGCCGAACAGGTAGGGGATCGCGGTGACGAAGCCGGTTTGGGCGTTGGTGAGACCGAACGCCTTGACGATCTGCGGCAGCCAGAACTGCATGCCATAGAGCGCACCGACGAAGCCGAAATAAACCAGGCTCAGCATTATCACCTTCGGCGACGACAGCGCTTCGCCGAGCGACAGCTGCTTCACCGCCTGCTTGGCGGCAATCTCGGAATCGAGCTTCGTCTTGAGCCAGGACTTCTGCTCGGCCGAGAGCCAGTCTGCCTTCTCAGGCCTGTCGGTGAGATAGAACCAGGTGACGATGCCGAGCAGCACCGAGGGAATGCCCTCGATGATGAACAGCCACTGCCAGCCCTTCAGGCCCATCGCACCGTCCAGCCCTAGCAACAGGCCCGAAACCGGCGCGCCGATCACCGTCGAGACCGGGACTGCGACCGCGAACGCGGCGAGGAAGCGGGCGCGATATTCAGCTGGGTACCAGTAGGTGAGATAAAGGATGATGCCGGGGAAGAAGCCGGCTTCGGCGACACCGAGCAGGAAGCGCAGGATATAGAAGCCCCACTCGCCCGAGACCGTCGCCATCAGCGCCGAGATGATGCCCCAGGTCACCATGATGCGCGCGATCCAGCGGCTGGCACCGAACTTCTCCAGCGCCAGATTGCTCGGCACCTCGAAGATGAAATAACCGATGAAGAAGATGCCGGCGCCCCAGGAGAAGATCAGCGGTGTGAACTTCAGCTCCGCATTCATGGTCAGCGCGGCGAAGCCGAGATTGACACGGTCGAGATAGGAGAAGAAGTAGGCCAACACCAGGAACGGAATCAGGCGCAAGGAAATGGCGCGGATGGTCGAGGTCTCGATTGCGCTTTTGGCGACGCCGGCAGAATCGGCAAAGGTCGTGGTCTGGCTCATGGCTCCCCTCGGGTTGTTGCTTTTATGGGCTGATCCGGGGTTTTGAGCATCGCCGGCAAAGAGTCAATGGAGCAAGCAATGCACGGCGTGCAGTCGGATAAACCTGTTACGCCGCTGCAGATATCGGTGACCCGCGCTGCCCTGGCGTTGATCGTGATCGCCTGCGGGCTGGGCTTGCGATGGTACGGTTTTCCGCTCGGCCTTCCCGCCTTCATCGTGAAGTATGGCGGCTCGCTGCTGTGGGCGACCATGGTGTTCTTGTTGCTTGGGGTTCTGCTGCCGCGACTGTCGCGGGCACAGATCGCAGCCATCGCTGTGGTGATCGCGGCCATGCTCGAGTTTTCCCGGCTAGTGCATACGCCATGGCTCGACGCATTCCGGCTGACCACGGCCGGCGCGCTGCTGTTGGGGCGCATCTTCTCGCTGTGGAATTTGCTGGCCTACGCGATCGGGATTGTGTTTGGCGTCTGGATGGACCGACTCGTCGAGGTGCGCAGTCTCGTAGGGTGGACAAAGGCGCGTTAGCGCCGTGCCCACCGTGCTCCTTCACGTCACGACAGTGGTGGGCACGCTTCGCTTTGCCCACCCTACCATTGCCGCGCCCGTGGGGACCGGTATCACTCCGCCAATTGAAACCGCTCGAAGCGATCGAGCTCGTCCTCGATACGCCGCTTCAGCTCCTTGCGCCCCTTCTTCTTCCCCTGCCCGACCCAGGTCCATTTCTGCACCAGCAGCTTCTTGTCCTGTCTGTCGGTCTTGAGGTCGAGCGCGGCGACGATCTCGTCGCCGACCAGCACCGGCAGCGCGAAATAGCCGAGCTTGCGTTTCGCCTTGGGTACATAGGCTTCGAACAAATGGTTGTAGCCAAAGATCAAATTGGTGCGCTTGCGCTGGATGATCAGGGGATCGAACGGTGAGAGGATGTGGACGAGATCTGGCGGCACCTCGCCCGGCTCCAGCGCCAACGGCTCGGCCCAATGCTCCTGCTTACCGGCCCCGTCGATCGCGACCGGCACGAGTTCGCCGCGGCGGACGCGCGCGGCGATTAGGCTGGCGACCGCCTTCTTGCTCGGCGCGTCAAGATGGCAGACCGAATCGAGACTCACCACGCCCTGCGACCGCAGTGCGCGCTCAACCAGATAGGCCGTGATCTCCTTCGCTGATGCCGGCTTCGGCAGTTTGTCCCAGCCGAAATGCCGGATCATCAGCTCATAGGTCTTGAGCATGCCCTGTCGCTCGCTGATGGTCACGGCGCCGGTATAGAAGGCGAGCTGCAGCGCCCGCTTCGACGGCTTGCGGCTCTGCCACAGATGCTCCTTCTCGGTGAGCACGTCGTCCTCGATGTCGCGAATCGTCAGCGGACCGGCGCGCACCAGCCGCATCGCCTTGCGCATGTCGGCCGGCGTGACCGAGGCAAACCATTTGTGCCCCTCGCGGCGGTGCTCGCGCATCGCCGGCAGGAAGAAGCGGAAGTCGCTGGCCGGCACATAGGACAGCGCATGAGTCCAATATTCGAACACGCTCTTGTCGACACTCTGGGCGTGGCGCAGATCGGCGCGGCGATAGGACGGGATGCGGCTGAACAGGATGTGGTGGTGGCAGCGCTCGATCACGTTGATGGTGTCGATCTGCACATAGCCGAGATGGGCGACCGCGTCTGCGACCGCTTGCGCGCCCTCCCCGAATGGCGCACGTACGTCCAGCCGCTGGGCGCGCAGCCAGATCTGCCGGGCCTGTGTCGCGGTGAGCGGAAAGGGTATTTGCGAGCGTGACATTGCGGAGACGAATTTAGCGGGATTCGCGCAACTGCAAAGCAGAAGCGGGCAAAGAAAAGCCGCGCTGCCAGCTGCTGACAGCGCGGCCTGCAAACAAACGAATCCGAGCTATTTCATCGCGCCCATCTTCTGCGCCTTCATGTAATGCTTGCAGGCGCCCCGCATATCCCCTTTGCTCATGTCGGTGTTGGCGGCAGCCACTTCCTTTGCCATCGCCTGTTTGGCAGGCGAATCAACCGTCCCGATCGCGGTCATCGCCTTGCCGATAGTCTCGCCTGTGCACGGTTGCATCTTTGCCGCAGAAGCCGGCGAAACCGCGAATGCAGCAAGCGCAACAGCCGAAAGCAACATCTTCATCGAACGCCTCCTCCATAGGACGAACCGGCATCATGCCGGCCAACGCGAAAGCCATTCTTTAGCGACAAGCTTTCAGGGAGAAGACATTTTTGTTGCTGCGCCGCAACGATAACCGTCCCTAGTGTGCGGCTTTTGGGCGCTCCCCGACGCTACCGGTCGCGACATCCGGCTCGCACGAGGCCTTGCCCCGCCCCTCCGACTGACAGCGGTAGACATTGCCGGTCAGGCGGTCGACCAGCCACATGTTCTCGTCGGTCGGACCTTCGAGCCCAGCATAGCGGGTGGTAAGGCTCGTGATCAACGTCGACAGCAGGATCGCCACCGCAATCATCGCCGCGCCGATATAGATGGGCATGGAGGTCAGGGACACTGTCCGATCCGGCGGGCCACTGCGATAGAATTGGTCACTCGGCCTCGGCACTGGATGGACTCGGCTCCTTTTGCTTGTGATGGTCGAACGATCGATTCTGCTAGGCGCGCATCTGGCCCAAAGCTTGTTCGCAGACAGGTCACCGCGCGACGGCTTTGCGGCGATCAATGTCCAGGGATTGCTGCAAGCCACGGAAGTAAACTGCGCAGTCAGGTTCGCCGTTCCCTTGCCTCCACGCGGGCGGGAGGCCTCACCGAACGGAACGGCCGACACGCCCTTGGCCGCCCTTCTGCCCGGCGTTTAGGATCAGGCCCGGAACTTCCTGTTTCCAACCGTGACCAAGATCACATCAGGGCTTTTGAACCTTCCCTATGCTCGCAGCATCAAATCGCCATCAGGCGTAACAGCGAGGATACGACAATGACCCGTTTTGATAGATTTTTTGGACTGAAGGCGATTACTCTCTCGGCAGTTCTGACAATGTCGGCGGGCCTGGCACTGGCCGGCGACAACGTCTCCACGAACCAGATCCTGGACGCGTTGAAGCCGAAGCCCGCGACTCGCGGCCTCTCCGCTGGTCCGCAGGCCGATCCGGCGGTGCAGGCCAAGGAATCGACCTTCCTGAATACCGTCCGGAACCGCTCGACCCGGTCGCTGTCGACGGGCGAGCGTGAGCAGATCGCCGAGCTCGCAGCGACCAAGCCGAAGATCGATCTGGAGATCCAGTTCGACTACAACTCGGCCGACATCGCCAAGACCTCGGTGCCTTCGGTGCAGGCGCTCGGCAAGGCGCTATCCGATCCATCGCTGAAGGGTTCGACCTTCGTGGTCGCCGGCCATACCGATGCGATAGGCACCGAAGAGTACAACCAGGGACTCTCCGAGCGGCGCGCCGACACCATCAAGAAATACCTGGTCCAGAACTACGGTCTCGCCGGCACCGATCTCGTCACCGTCGGCTACGGCAAGACCAAGCTGAAGGACACCGTCAACGGCGCCGACCCGATCAACCGCCGCGTCCAGGTCGTGAACATGGACACCAAGACCGCGTCCAAGTGATTTGACGTAACCGGCGAACGAACCACGCCGCCTGCCATGATCGTGGCAGGCGGCGATTTCATATCCAGCTCTGAAACAGCATCAGCCGGTTGAAGGTCTGCATCGACGTGCCGATGAAGGCCGCCGAGACCGGCAACATCACCGCAAAGCCGATGGCTGCGACGCCGACATAGGCCCACAGCAACCAGCGCGGAAGCCCCTCTCTTCGCAGCACATAGACGAGCGCAAGCGATGCCGCCGTTGCGGCCGGCAGATAGTAATAGATGAAGCCTAGGGCGCGGGGCAGCAGCGCCCAGGCGAGCCAGGGCCCGAAATAGAACGACGCGATCAGGAATGCATCCCAGCGGCGCGCGACGACGAAGTCGCGCAACACGACGGCGATCGCCAGCAGGGCCGGCCACAGCACCAAGGGGTTGCCGAGGAAGACGATCGCGGCAACGCGATCTTCCGCTAACTTATCGAACAGGAACCATACCGGGCGCGCCAGCAACGGCCAGGACGGCCACGAGCTCATATAGGTGTGGCCGGCGATCGCTGTGGTGGTGTTGTCGGCAAAAATCCGGCGCTGCGCCTCGATCAGGTCCGACAGCGACAATCCATAAAGCGGAACGAAAGCGGCGATATATGTCACCGCCGGCAGGACGGCGAAACACAGCGCGACATGCTGCACCCGAAAGCCGGGCCAGAGGTCGGGACTATACCAGTCTCCCGGCTTCGCATCGGCGAACAGCGTGCGCCAGCCCTGCATCAGGCGGACCACAGCGACGATGACGATGCAGACGCCGAGCGGAAACAGGCCGCTCCATTTGCAGGCGGCAGCGAGGCCGAACAGGGCGCCCGCGAGCGCGAACAGCGCATGTGGGCGCTCTCTTCGAAAACCGTGCATGAAGGCGGCGGTGGCGAGCAGGCCGAAGCCGAACGCAAAGATGTCCAGCATCGCGATGCGCGCCTGCACGTACAGCATCTGATTGCAGGCCGCGATCAGCGCCGCAGCGATTGCCGGCGCTTGCGCGGAAAATAGCGCGAGGCCGCAGAGGTAGATCGCGACAATCGCGAGCGCGCCGAACAGCGTCGCCGGATAGCGCCAGCCGAGCGCATTGTCGCCGAAGGCCGCGATCGACGCCGCGATCAGCTCCTTCGCCAGCGGCGGATGCATCGGATTGAGCACCGGCTGCGACGCCACGGAGCCAAGCATCTGCCGCGCCGCAGGCACGTAATGCACCTCGTCGAAGACGAATTTTTCCGGCGCGGCGAGACCGATCAGAAGCGCGAGATGCGCGACCAGGAAAATCACGACAGCGATCACTGCGCTCCGCGACATTTTTGGAACCGCAGGCAATTCGAGCTGCTGCTGTGGAGTGGTTTTGCGTGGCAAATTAGCGTCACCGCGGACAAAAGTAATCGCGTCCCCTCATTGAACGCATTCCACCGCGACTGTCACTAAGCATAACGCACGTCCCGCGCCGCTTGTGATAATTTGGCCACATCGCAAGCGCGCGCGATCCGGTACGATCAGGGACACATCGATCGGTTGCGAAATGAATTTGCGTTTCTTGTTTTTCTCCACTTTGTTGTCGGCTGCCTTTTGCGCCGCGCCTTGCGCGCAGGCGCAGGCGCAGACGCGCGTCGGCGAGGCCGTGGTGATCCAGAACGAAGTGGTGCGCGTGGCCGCAACCGCGACGCCGATCAGCGTCGGCGACAGTATGCTGCGCGACGAGATCGTGCGCACCGGCGCCGACAGCGCAGCGCGCTTCGTCATGGCCGACAGCACCAATCTGTCGCTCGGGCCGAGCGCAACGCTGAAGCTTGATCGCACCGTCTTCAACGACGAGCATAGCTATCGCGACGTCGCGATCCGCATGACCACCGGCGCATTTCGTTTCGTCACCGGACATTCGGAGAAGACCGCCTACAAGATCACCACGCCGCTCGCGACCATCGGCGTGCGCGGCACCACGCTCGACATCCTCTCGCGACGCGGCCGCTCTATTGTCGTGCTACAGGACGGCGCAGCCCGCGTCTGCACGCTGAGCTTCCAATGCGTGCAACTGACCCAGCCCGGCGACACCGCAATCATCACCTCGACCGGCGGCAAGGTCGGCATCGCCAAAAGCAATACGCCGCCCTGGACCTTTGCCGCGACCTGCGCCGCAAGCGCCGGGCTGTGCTCGATCAATCAATATGCGGACGCCTCGCCGGCCATCACGCCCGCCGTCCATGACGACGGCATGCTGTGCGGGCGCTGATGATTGCGCAACTCCGCTTCAAGCGCCTCTTCCTCGCCGGCGCGGTGACCATGGCTGCCACGCTCGCGTTTGCCGTGCTCGATGTCCGTCCGGCCACAGCCCAAGCTTGCGAGGCCGAGTGCGGGCCGTCCCCGACGTCGACATACTCGCCGTCCCCGACGCCTTCCCCAAGTCCCTCCCCAAGCCCTTATCCAAGTCCCTCTCCAACTCCGTCGCCGAGCCCAACGCCGACGGGCGCAGATTCCAGCGGCAATTCGCTCGGCGGCCTCGCCAACCAGCGCTTCAACCAGATGATTACCAACCGGGTGCTCGGCACGGTGCTGCTAGGCGTCAACGAGCAGGTCAATTGCAGCGATTGCCTCAGCGCCTTCGGCTCGGCCGGCTCGTTTTCGGCCGGTATCCACGGCCGCAAGGAGCTTACCCCCAACCTGTCGCTGCTCGCCGGCATCGCTTACACGCAATACAGCGAGGGTGGCTACAACGTCACCAGCGCGCCGATCAGCGCCTTCGCGCTGCGCTATGACTTCACGGACTGGGGCTCGTCGCGTCCGTTCTTCGACGTCGGCACGATCCTGACGCCGTGGGAGAAGGTGCGTTACACCCGCAGCTACAATACCAGCTTCGGGCCGGTAAGCGTGACGAGCTCGACCAACGCCGCGAACTACGCCGTGTATGGCCGCGCCGGCTGGATGAGCCGCGTATCACCCCGGGACGAGGTCGCGGCGTCGATCGAGGTCTGGCAGCTCTGGCAGCGCGTGTCGGGCTACAGCGACAGCACGGTGGCGTTCAATCCGTTCGACGCCACCATCGCGACCGGCACCGACCGCACCAGCCTGGTCAAGATCGGCGGTCAGTGGACGCATCTGTATGGCAGCAACATCGAGGCCAACGTCAATGGCGGCTGGGTGCAGTCGTTCGCCAGCCGCAGCGGCATCGTCGCCACCGTGACCGGCGACGGCACGGTGGTGCCGACAATGGGCAACCAGGGCTGGTTCGAATATGGCGGCCGCCTCGGCTTCCGCGTGTCCAAGGGCTGGATCGTGGACCTCTTTGCGAACGGCACACTCGGCCCGCAACCCGTCGGCAACACCATCCACGGCGGCGTCGGGCTAAGGATCAATTATTGAGACGCCTCGCTCAGGCATAGTCTCGTAGGGTGGGCAAAGCGTAGCGTGCCCACACCTTTCTGGGCGGAGGACAGGTGGTGGGCACGGCGCAAACGCGCCTCTGCCCACCCTACATATCTTGTCGGCGCTATCACGCCGCCGACTTGCCCTCGAAGGCGCGGCGCAGAATCTCGACATCCAGCTTCACCATCTTCATCATGGCCTGCATCGCACGCGCGGCCGCAGCCTTGTCCGGGCTCGCTAGAAATTCGAACATCACCTTCGGCACCACCTGCCAGGACACGCCATAGCGATCCCTCAGCCAGCCGCACTGCTCTTCCTTGCCGCCGTGGACCAGGAAGGCGTTCCAGACGCTGTCGACCTGGGCCTGATCGTCGCAATGGATCATCAGCGAGAGCGAGTGGGTGTACTCCATCTTCATCCCGCCGTTCAGCGCGACGAGGGGCTGACCTGCCACCGTGAACTCGACGACCAGCACGGAGCCTTCCTTGCCGGATGGGTTGTCCGAAACGTTGCGCTGAACGTGCGTGATCTCGGAATTCGGCACCAGCGAGACGTAGAACTTGGCGGCTTCTTCGGCATCGCCGTTGAACCACATGCAGGGCACGAGCTTGGGCATCGTGAATTCTCCTCTTCTGGATTTTCGATTTTTATCGAGGTTCGGTCAGGTGGTCGCCATGGCGGGCTGCGTTGTCGCGGCCGCCATGTCCATCCAGTTCACACCCCACATATGACCATCCGGATCCTCGAAGCTGCGGCCGTACATGAAGCTGAACTCCTCCTTCGGGCTGGGATCGGCCACCCCGCCCGCGACCTCGGCCTTGCCGACGATATCGTCGACCTCGGCGCGACTGTCCGCGGACAGGCAGAACAGCGCCTGGTTCGAGGTCCTGGCATCCGCGATCGGCTTCGGCGTGAACTGGCGGAATTTGTCGTGAGTCATCAGCATGGCGTAGATGGCCTCGGAGAAGACCATGCAGCTCGCGGTATCGTCGCAGAATTGCGGATTCCTGACCGCGCCGATCGCCTCGTAGAAGGCGGTGGCGCGCCTGAGGTCGGTCACCGGCAGGTTGACGAAGATCATCTTGGGCATCGGAAGCTCCTTGGGCGGGGTTCTGCCCAAGGACGGATGGGCCAGCGGCCATCCGACACGGCTTCCGAATATTTTTTAGACCCTTGCCCGCGGGATTCTGTCGCACAGAACCGCAAGGCCTCCTGGCAGCCCTACTTCGTCTCGTTCGGGTCCCGGTGGACGGGGTCGATCCACAGGACCGTCTCGGGCTTCTCGATTGGCTCGATGTCGAGGTTGACCGCGACCGCCTCGCCATCGCTGCGCACCAGCACGCATTCCAGCACCTCATCGCGGCTGGCGTTAATCTCCTGGTGCGGCACGTAGGGCGGCACGAAAATGAAATCGCCGGGACCGGCCTCCGCGGTGAATTGCAGGCTCTCGCCCCATCGCATCCGAGCTTTGCCCTTCACCACGTAAATGACGCTTTCCAGATGGCCGTGATGATGCGCGCCGGTCTTGGCATCGGGCTTGATGCTCACCGTGCCCGCCCACAATTTCTGCGCGCCGACGCGCGCGAAATTGATCGCGGCCGCGCGGTCCATGCCTGGCGTGGACGGCACGTTCGTATCGAGCTGATTGCCGGGAATGACGCGCACGCCGTCATGTTTCCAGCGATCGTCATGATCGTGGTCATGGTGGGAATGCGAATGATCATGGCCGGTCATTGGACTGCTTTCTGTTGTTCCGTGCTTTCGCAAGCTAGCTCAAAGCCGCGCCGGCAAGCCATGACAAAATCGGAACCCTCCTAGAAGCGAAAAGACCGGCCGCAGCCGGTCTTTTTTGTTTGCGGTGGTTCACTTCACCGCGAGCAATTCCACATCGAACATCAGCGTCGCGTTCGGCGGGATCACGCCGCCGGCGCCGCGGGCGCCATAGCCGAGTTGCGGCGGGATGATCAGCGTGCGCTTGCCGCCGACCTTCATCGAGCCGACCCCCTCGTCCCAGCCGGCGATGACGCGGCCCTTGCCGATCGGAAACTCGAACGGCTCGTTGCGATCGACGGACGAGTCGAATTTCTTGCCCTTCTGGCCGTTCTCGTAGAGCCAGCCGGTGTAATGCATCACGCAGATCTGGCCGGGCTTTGGCGAAGCACCGGTGCCGGCGACGCTGTCGATGATCTGCAAGCCTGAAGCTGTGGTCATGGGCTTTCCTGCGGTCTGGGCCGTGGCCGTGGTGGAAACGAAATGCGACACGCCGCCGATCACGGTGATCGCCAGTGCCGACATCAGGACGAGAAGCACGCGCTGGAGACGCTGCATAAGACACCTTCCGTTTGAGGCGGAAGGTGTCTAGCCCAACGACGGTGCGGTTTCCACCCCTCAGACCTCGATATTTTCCAGCCGCACCGGCAGCTTGCGGATACGCTGACCGGTGGCGTGATAGATCGCGTTGCAGACCGCCGCATTGGTGCCGACATTGGCGAGCTCGCCGAGCCCCTTCGCGCCTGCGGGGTTGATGTGATCGTCCTGCTCGGAGAGCAGGATCACCTCGACTCCGGGGACGTCGGCATTTACCGGCACAAGGTAGTCGGCAAAGTTGTCGTTCACGTAGCGCGCTGTGCGTTGGTCGATTTCGGTGGCCTCCAGGAGCGCCGAGGACATGCCCCAGATCAACCCGCCCATGAGCTGGCTTCGGGCCGTGCGCGGATTCATGATCCGGCCGGCCGCGAAGGCGCCGACCAGGCGCGGGGCGCGGATTTCGTGCGTGAAGCGGTTCACCCTGACCTCGACGAACTCCGCACCGAACGCATAGGCGATTTTGTCTTTCAGACTGTGGCCGCCGACCAGCCGGACATGGCCACTATGCATGGCCTGGAACGAATCCGGCGGCGCGTCTTCCGGCTTCCACTCGCCATATTCCTCGACAACGCCGGCGCCAAGCGCATCAAAGGCCTTCTCAAGATCGAGCGAACGATCGCTCTTCGCCGCCCGCGTGGCCGGCGTCTGACCGATGCCGACGGTCTCCTTGGCCCTGTCAGTCAGGCTTTGGTTCGGCATCATCGCCTTGAACAGGCGCTGGCGGATCTGGTCGCACACCATCATCACCGCCGAGCAGGTGCTGGCGGTCGAGTTCGAGCCGCCCGCGACCGGCGCCGGCGGCAGCTCGCTGTCGCCGACAAAGACCGCGACCTTCTCCAGCGGCACGCCCAGCCGTTCTGATGCGGTCTGCGCGATGATGGTGTAAGCGCCGGTGCCGATCTCGTGCCCGGCGATCTCGACGCGGGTGCGGCCGTCTCGCTGCAGGCGCACGCGCGCTGCCGACGGTCCCATCTGCGTCGGATAGCAAGTCGCGGCACAGCCATAGCCGATCAGCCAATCGCCGTCCGCCATCGACTTCGGCTCCGGCGAGCGCTGCGACCAGCCGAACGCCTTGGCGGCTTCGTCGAAACACGCCATCAGCGAGCGCGACGTGTAGGGCTTGCCGCCGATCGGCTCGTTGGTAGTGTCGTTGATGCGGCGAAGCTCGACCGGATCCATGTTCAGCTTGACCGCGAGTTCGTCCATCGCGCTTTCAAGCGCGAACAGATACGGCACTTCCGGCGGAGAACGCATGAACCCCGGCGTGTTGCGGTCGGCGCGCACGATCGACACCAGGCTGTCGACGTTCGGGCAGGCATAGAGCCGCGTCGTCGTCTTGGTGCCGCCAACGCAATAAGGATCGGGGCGCGAGGAGACCTCGGCACCCTCGTGCCTGAGCGCGACCAGCTTGCCGTCGCGGCTGGCGCCGAGCTTGATCTCATGCCGCGTCTCGGCGCGATAAGTTGCGATGGTAAAGCCCTGGTCGCGGGTCGGGACCAGCTTGATCGGCCGGTTCAGGCGCCTGGCGATGGCGGCGATAATGGCGGTCCGCGGCGTCATCGAGCCGCGTGAGCCGAAGCCGCCGCCGACATATGGATTGACCACGCGGACTTTGTCGGCATCGATCCCAAGCTGCTCGGCGACGCCGTTCTTCAGGCCATAGACGTACTGGCTTGGTTCGTAGATGACGAGGTTGTCGCCGATCCAGGCGCAGCTCGTTGAAAACAGCTCCATCGGATTGTGGTGCTGCGTCGGCGTATCGTAGGAAGCGGTCAGCTTGACCTCGGCATCCTCGAATGCTTTGGCGAAGTTGCCGACCTGCGGATCTTCCTTGAATTGCGAATTCTGCCCTTTCGCAGCGGCCGTCGTCGTTCCCGGGGAATCGAAGGTCGCGCTGGGCACAACCGCCGTGTAACTGACCTTGACGCGGTTGGCGGCTTCACGCGCCGCCTCATAGGATTCGGCGATGACCACGGCGATGATCTGGCCATCATGCGCGATGTCGGCAGATCTCAGCGGCTGGATCGTGGTTCCGGCATAGCCGCCGTTGCTGTAGAGCTTCAACTCCTTCAGCTTCGGCCCGTTTTCATGCGTGACGATGTCGATCACGCCGCGGACGCGGTTGGCACCGGCGAGATCGAAGCTCTCCACGCGCCCCTTGGCGATGGCGCTGGTGACCAGGTATGCATAGGCTGGATTAGCCAGCGGCATGTCGGACGCGTAGGTCGCCCGCCCCGTGACCTTTACAACCGCATCATAGCGCGGCACAGGGTTGCCCATATTCACTTTCGGCTCGGGAGCGGCAACGGTCATGATCAAACCTCCATCGTCGAAGCCTGTTGGAGCGCACGCGCCACAAGGCGTTTTCCGAGAGATATTTTGAAACTGTTGTGCTGTCGGCCCTTGGCGTCTGCGAAAGCGGCATCCGCGGCGCGCTGTGCCAGGCCGTTATCGAACTTCCGGCCCTTCAGCAGCGCCTCCGCTTCGCGCGCGCGCCACGGCACGGTGGCGACGCCGCCAAGCGCCACACGCGCGTCTCGGATCACGCCGTCCTGCACGTCCAGCGCGATCGCAGCCGACGAGAGCGCAAACTCATAGGATTGCCGATCGCGTGCCTTCAGATAAACCGAGCGCGGCCAGCGCCCGCGGATGGAGAAGGCCGAGATCAACTCCCCCGGCTGAAGCGTGGTCTCGATGTCCGGCGTGTTGCCCGGTGCCTTGTGCAGCTGCGCAAACGGCATGCTCCGGGTGCCAGACTTGCCGGTGATTTCCACCGTGGCATCCAGCGCAATCAGCGCCTGGGCGAAATCGCCCGGATAGGTCGCAATACATTGATCGGAAGTGCCGAGCACCGCATGCATCCGGTTGACGCCGTCCATCGCGGCGCAGCCGGAGCCGGGAATGCGCTTGTTGCAGTTCTGATAGGAGATATCGCGGAAATAGCTGCAGCGCGTCCGCTGCATCACGTTGCCGCCGAGCGTTGCCATGTTGCGCAACTGGGCACTAGCGGCAAGCCTCAACGAATTCGCGATCACCGGATAGTGGCGCTGAATGTCAGCATGCGCGGCAACGTCGGACATTTTTGCGAGCGCACCGAGCCGCAACTTTTCGCCACCGGTCTCGATACCGGACCAACCCTGCGCCAATGGATTGATATCGACAATCGCGGCGGGCCGCATCACATCGAGCTTCATCAGGTCGATGAGCGTGGTGCCTCCGGCGAGTGGCTGTGCGGCAGCCTGGGTCAGCGGATTGTTGGCCGCAGCGGCTGCGCTGAGCGCCTGTACGGCCATGCCCGGGTCTGTCGCCCTCTGATACAGGAAGGATCGCATGACCTAACCTTTCATGATGTCGGATGCGGCCTGCTTCACGGCGGCGACGATGTTGGGGTAGGCGGCGCAGCGGCAGATGTTGCCGCTCATATATTCGCGGATGTCTTCATCGCTTCCGGCATGCCCCTCTTTCACGCAGGCCACCGCCGACATGATCTGGCCGGGCGTGCAGTAGCCACACTGGAACGCATCGTTGTCGATGAAAGCCTGTTGCATTGGATGCAGGTGATCGCCGGTGGCGAGACCTTCGATGGTGGTGATCTCCTGGCCTTCGGCCGCGAGCGCCAGCGTCAGGCAGGAAACCACGCGCCGGTCACCGACCAATACCGTGCAGGCGCCGCACTGGCCGTGGTCGCAACCTTTCTTGCTGCCGGTGAGACCGATATGCTCGCGCAACGCATCGAGCACAGTCGTCCGCGCGTCGATGCGAAGGCGCTTGTCTTGACCGTTCACTCGCAGCGTGACCTCGACGGGAAGCGCCGGATCCTGCGCGGCCGCCGGAGTTGGGTCTTGCACAGCCGCACGCGCGGTCAGCGGAACGAGCGCGATGCCGGCGCCGGCCATGAAGGCACGCCGATCGAATCCGGATCGCTTGGAACTTGAATTGTCTGACATGGACGGCCTCCGCCGCTTCTTGGGAAAGCGGCGCGCGCCTGCACCGCTCATCGCCCCTTAACTTGGGCCAATGAGCGCAGTTCCGAACGAGAAAGGGCAACGCAGCAGATGCCGCGTCACCCTTTGTCAAATCTTCCTGATCCTGTGCGGGGAACCTGTCTCGCGCAGGACGATCAGTAGCCGAGCGCGCAGCCGTCCTTGCGCGGATCGGAACCGCCCGTCAACGTGCCCTTGTCCCAGTCGATCCAGATCGCCTGAGCACCGCCGAGCGGGCCGACCACGCTGGTGGTCTTGTGGCCGAGCTTCTTCAGGCCTTCGACGATATCGGCCGGAACGCTGTCCTCGAGTTGATACTGGCCCTCGTAGTGCAGGCCGCGCGGCATGTCGATTGCTTCCTGCACGTCGCAACCATAATCGAGGATGTTGGTCACGACATGGGCCTGACCGACCGGCTGGTACTGCCCGCCCATCACGGCGAACGGCATCACGGAACGGCCGCCCTTGGTGAGCAGACTCGGCATGATCGTGTGCAGCGGCCGTTTGCCGCCGGCGATGCAATTCGGGTGACCCGGCTGAATGCGGAAGCCGCCGGCGCGGTTCTGGAGCAGCACGCCGGTCTTGTTCGAGACGATCGCCGAGCCGAAGGAATGCGCGATCGAATTGATGAACGAGCAGACGTTGCGGTCCTTGTCCACGACGGTGATGTAGATGGTCGAGGGATTCATCGGCGGCGCAACGTTCGGCAGATCCAGCATGCCGTCCATGCGGATCTTGCTGATATGCTCCTCGGCAAATTCCTTGGCGAGGATCTTGGCGACTTCGAACTGCATATGATCGGGATCGGCCACGTGCAGCTCGCGATTCATGTAGGCGATGCGCGCGGCCTCGGCTTCAAGATGGAAGCGCTCGATACTGAGGGGCGCGTATTTCGTCAGGTCGAAGCGCGACAGGATGTTGAGCATCAGCAACATAGTGAGCCCCGGTCCGTTCGGCGGGCACTGCCAGACGTCGTAGCCCTTGTACATCGTGCCGATCGGCGTCGTGGTCTCGGTGCTGTGCGCGGCGAAATCGTCGAGCGTGTGCAGGCCGCCGATTCCGCGCAGGGTCTCGACGATATCTTCCGCGATCGCGCCCTTGTAGAAGGCGTCGCGGCCATCCTTGGCGATCGCCCGCAGCGTCTTGCCGAGCTCCGCCTGGCGGATGATGTCGCCGGCCACCGGCGGCTTGCCTTGCGGCAGGAGATAGCGCTCGGTGTTGGTGCCGTTCTTCAGCTTCTCGAACTGATTCTTCCAGTCGAAGGCGATGCGGGGCGCGACGACATAGCCTTCCTCGGCCGCCTTGATCGCGGGCTGGAGCAGCCGGTCGAAGCCGAACTTGCCGTGATCGCGCAAAACGGTCGCGAAGGCGTCGATCACGCCGGGGATCGAGACCGCATGCGCCGAGGTCAGCGGCACGGACGTGATCTTGCGTTCGAGGTACCAGTCCGCGTTCGCCGCCTTGGGCGCGCGGCCGGAGCCGTTATAGGCGACGATCTTGCCTTCGCCGCGCGGCTGGATCAGCGCGAAGCAATCGCCGCCGATGCCGGTCGACTGCGGCTCGATCACGCCAAGCAGCGCCGAGCCCGCCACAGCCGCGTCCACCGCCGTGCCGCCCTCGCGCAGCACCTCGATCGCGGCAAGGCTCGCCTGCGGATGCGAGGTCGCGACCATCGCATTGGTGGCGTGGACCGTGGACCTGCCGGGAAAATGGAAGCTTCTCATGCGAATTCTTGCTTTCTTGAGACGTCGGGGCGCGTGTGTCGCGCCGCCTCGGAAAAACCGGGGTCTTCATGACACAATCCGGCCCGCCCGGGCAATGCTGGCATACCAGGGAAATGGCTGCCATCCGCTGGGCGTATAGACCTTTGCGGCTTTCGGCCATGCGGGTTTTCTGGGCGCCTGCCGCCTGCTAAACGAGCCGCCATGACGTCAAAGAACCTGGTTCACAAGGTCGCGGCCTTCTATCAATTCGCCGCCCTGCCCGACTACCGCGAGCTGCGCGAACCGCTGCGCGCGTTCTGCGCTGGCCTGGCGCTGAAGGGCAGCGTGCTGCTGGCCCGGGAGGGCATCAACGGCACAATTGCTGGTGCACCGGCTGCGATCGACGCCTTCGCCCACGAACTCGCGCACGGCGACATGTTCGGCGGCAGGCTGAACAATCTGGAACTAAAATTCTCGACCGCCGAGACGATGCCGTTCGGCCGGCTCAAGGTGCGGCTGAAGAAGGAGATCGTCACGCTCGGGGACGAGGCCGCCGATCCGACCCACCGGGTCGGCACCTATGTCGATGCCGCCGAATGGAACGCGCTGATCGAGGCACCCGATACGCTGCTGCTCGATACCCGCAACGCCTTCGAAGTGGGCATGGGAACGTTCGAGGGCGCGGTCGATCCCGGCCTCACGAGCTTTGGCCAGTTCAAGGACTTTGCGGCACGACAGCTCGATCCGGAAAAGCACCGCAGGATCGCAATGTTCTGCACCGGCGGCATTCGCTGCGAGAAGGCCAGCGCGCATCTGCTGGCGCGCGGCTTTGCCGAGGTCTATCACCTCAAGGGCGGCATCCTGAAATATCTGGAAGAGGTGCCGGAGGCGCAAAGCCGCTGGCGCGGTGAATGCTTCGTGTTCGACGAGCGCGTCGCGCTCGGCCATGGTTTGCGAGAACGTGGCTTGCGAGAACATGGGCTGCGCGAACGGGACAAGGACGCAACGCGTGACGAATGAGATCAAGACGCTGAGCGAGCGCATCGACGCGCTGGAGGCGCGGCTGGCCTATCAGGACGACACCATCGAAACCCTGAACCAGACCATCACCGCGCAGTGGAAGCAGATCGACGCGCTAACGCGGCAGCTCGTGCAACTCGGTGAACGGCTTCAGGAGGCCGAGGCCAATGCGCCCGGCGCCGCCAACGAGCGCCCGCCGCATTATTGAATGCAAAGCTACAGGCCTGACGCCTTCGGCAGCAGGCTGGTCACCTCGCCCGACATCATCAGCCGGTTACGCCCGGCCTCCTTCGCAGCGTAGAGCGCCTGATCGGCGGCCTCGACGAGCGAGCCGACCCCTGCCGTGCGTTCCAGCGCCGGCCGGCAGGCCGCACCCCCAAGCGAAGCCGTCACGAAGCCCGTCGCATGATTAGAGGTGTGGACGAGACCGGCCTCGCGGATCGCGCGGCGGATCCGATCGCCAATTCTGGCGCAACCCGCGGCATCGGTATTCGGCAGCAACATAGCGAATTCCTCGCCGCCATAGCGTGCCGCCAGGTCGCCAGCGCGTTGCATCTCCGCCGCGATGACCTTGGCGACCACCCGGAGGCAGGCGTCGCCGGCGGGATGGCCGTATTCGTCGTTGTAGGCCTTGAAGTGATCGACGTCGACCATCAACAGGCTGAGGCTCGAGCGGTCGCGATAGGCGCGCGCCCATTCCTCCTTCAGCCGCTCGTCGAAACGGCGGCGATTGGCAAGCCCGGTGAGACTGTCCTCGATCGCGAGTGTCTCGAGCCTGGTCTCCAGCTTCTTCTGCTCGCTGATGTCGCGCGAGATCGCGACCACGCCGTCGGCATCGCCATTGTCCTTGCGCGTGACCCGCATGGTCGATTCGAGCCAGACTTCGCCGTTCTGCCGGTGCGCGTTTCGGTAGGTGAGGCGCGCCTCTTCCATATCGCCACGCTTCATGGCGTCGATGATCGCCTGAACGTGCGGCCGGTCGTCCGGGTTGATGCCGGCGAGCGCCGGCGTTCCGATCAGTTGATTGGCGCGCCAACCGACGAGGCCGAACGATGAGGGCGAAACATAGCGCAGCCGCTCGTCGAACCCGATGCGGGTCACCATGTCGCTGGAGCCCTCGGCAAGCAGGCGGAAATGGGCCTCTTTCTCGATCAGCGCGGCGGCCATGCGCTGGCCCCGCTGCAACTGACGCACCAGCACGGCCCCGATGACCGCGATCAGAATGACCAGCGCGAGCACGTAGAGCATCCGGGAGATCGCCGCGGCGCGCCAGGGCGCGAGCAGCTCGGTCTTGTCGACGGTGGCGAGCAGCATGAGCGGATAGCGGATGCTGCGCTTGAAGAAGCTGACGCGCTCGGCGCCATCCAGCGGCGACTTGAAATGATAGGCTCCGCCGGCCCGCTGCAGGCTCGGGTCGCGGAACAACGGCGCGTCGGCGACGCTGCGTCCGACGAATTTGTCGTTGCTTGGGTTGCGTGCGATGATCATGCCGTCGCTGTGCACAAGCGCCACCGAGCTGTTGCGGCCGATCTCGAACTGCTCGTAGAAATGCGCGAGATATCTGGAACTGATGGTCGCAAGCACCGCGCCGCCAAAGCTGCCGTCCAGCTTGTTGAAGCGGCGCGACAGGGTCACGACCCATTCGCCATCCAGCTGGCTTTGCACGGGACGGCCAACATAGGCCTCACGCTTCGACGAGAGCTGATGGTGACGGAAGAAGTCGTCATCGCTGAGCGTCGAAGCAATCGTGCCCGGCGAGGTCAGCCAATTGCCCTGATCGTCGACGATGGCGAGGCTATGGACGCGCTCCATCGCTTTCCTGCGCGCCTCCAGGAGGTTGCGCAGCTTGGCGATCGTGGCCGGCTCGGTGCCGTCCATCTCCAGCCGGGCGACAACGCCAACGACGCCGGAATCCAGCAAATCGAGACTGTCTTCGGCGTGCTGAGTCAGCGAGCGGGCGACGTTGGCCATCTCCGTCTCGGCGCCTCTCAGCACCGCTTCGCGTGCGCTCCATTCCCGCCAGGCGCTGATGCCGAGGATGGCCGTGCAGGTCAGCACGACGAAGGCGGCCGCCCGCAACGGCAGGCGGCTCCATCCGGCTCTGTGAACGGCGATACTCATGCGACAGGAACTCCGATCGTTCGGAAACTCTGCCGCTTCTGTTAGTGAACCCTGAAGTTACCGCCGGTATTTGCCGCAATGTTCACGGTTTTCCGTAGTCCTACGGACGCAAGCGTCCGCACATCGCTAACAAGGCATTAGCGAACCTGTCGGAAATCGGCGCGGCCGGCCATCAGCTGAAGATGGCCATGACCTTCTTCCATAGCGACGGACTGTCGGCCTCCGCGTCGGCCTTTGACGGCGTCGGCTGGGCGGCGCTGACGGGATCGGACGCCGGAAACGTGTCAACCAGGCCGGCGTCGAGCTTCGCGTCAGCGCGATCGGCGGCGAGCGCCTCATGCGGATCGTCGGCGTGCTTGTCATACGGCGCGGGATTGAACTTCTCAACCATGGAAATCCTCCTCCGTTGGCCGGTCAACGCCGGGCAATTACGCTGGTTCCCCTGTTCCGCTCGGGCGTTCGGCGGTGTATCAGGAACTTCAATCTGCATCAGGATCGTTCGTGCCCCATTCCGCGACAAAGCCCTTCATCGACGTGCTCTCCGGCCAGCGGCAAGCCACCCCGCCGGTGTGGATGATGCGGCAGGCTGGCCGCTATCTGCCCGAATATCGCGCGTTGCGCGCCAAGGCCGGGGGCTTCCTCGATCTCTGTTTCACGCCGGAGCTCGCGGCCGAAGTCACGCTGCAACCGATCCGAAGGTTCGGCTTCGACGCTGCGATCATCTTCTCGGACATTCTCGTGATCCCCTATGCGCTCGGCCGCTCGGTGCGGTTCGAGGTTGGCGAAGGGCCGCGGCTCGAGCCGCTGGATGATCCCGGCAAGGTGGCCACGCTGGCGCCTCGCGCCGATTTCACCAAACTGGGGCCGGTGTTCGAGGCGCTGCGCATCGTGCGCGCCGCACTCGATCCCAAGGTCGCGCTGATCGGCTTCTGCGGCGCGCCGTGGACGGTCGCGACGTATATGGTCGCAGGCCAGGGCACGCCGGATCAGGCGCCGGCGCGGATGATGGCCTATCGGCATCCGGAAGCGTTCGCACAAATCATCGACGTGCTGGTGGACAATTCGATTGAGTATCTGCTGGCGCAGCTCGCCGCCGGCGCAGACGCCTTGCAGATCTTCGACACCTGGGCCGGCGTGCTACCGCCGGCCGAGTTCGCGCGCTGGTCGATCGAGCCGACGCGGCGCATTGTCGAGGGCGTGCGCGCCAAGGTGCCGGATGCGAAGGTCATCGGCTTTCCCCGCGGCGCCGGCGCGCAATTGCCTGGCTATGTCGAGGCGACCGGCGTCAACGCCGTCAGCATTGACTGGACCGCGGAGCCGTCCTTCATCCGCGAGCGCGTGCAGAGCAAGGTTGCGGTTCAGGGCAATCTCGACCCGCTGGTGCTGATCACAGGCGGCGACGCGCTCGACCGCGCGGTCGACAACGTGATCGCAAGCTTTGCGCAAGGACGCCTGATCTTCAATCTCGGCCACGGCATCCAACCGGAGACGCCGATCGCGCATGTCGAGCAGATGCTGAAGCGCGTACGGGGTTGAGCGGTCTCTGTGCGGCCATCCTTCGAGACGCCCGCCTTTGGGCGGGCTCCTCAGGATGAGGTCTTGCGTTACGACGAACTCCTGAACCCTCATGGTGAGGAGCGCCGCTTGCGGCGCGTCTCGAACCATCGAGGCCGAGCTGTGCAGGGGCCGCTCCCACAAAAAGCGCGAGAACAACCAAATCATTGATGAATTTCGTCCGGCAGGGCGCGAGCGCTGCAGGCGACGGACGTTTGACTCGTCGGGCAAAACAGGCGCAGGATTTCACGATGGCCACCGATGGCCGTTCCGGCGGGCTTACCTTGGGCGGCTGCGCTCGATGATCTCCGCTGCACCTTTCTCCAGCAGATCGAGCGCAACCGCGCGGCCGAGCTCACGGGGGCGGTTCGCGGGACCGGCGTGTGAGGCTTCGATGATACTGTTGCCGGAGAGATCGAGCACGGATGCGGTGAGCGACATCTGATCGCCGGCGATGGTCGAGAACGCTGCGACCGGCGAGTTGCAGTGGCCATTGAGCACCCACAGCACCTCGCGCTCAGCGTCGGCGCAAGCATGCGCGGCCGGATCGTCGATCGCCGAGAGGATGCTTCGCGTCTGCCAATCCTGCGCCGCGCATTCCACCGCGACGATGCCCTGGCCCGCCGCAGGCAGCATCTCGGCCGCGGTGAATTCGTATGCGATGCGGTGCGCAAGGCCGACGCGATCGAGGCCGGATCGCGCCATGATCAGCGCATCCGCGGGCCCCACCGCGCCACCATCCGGCAGGCGCTGCTTCTCGCCGTTGTCGAGTTTTCGCACGCGCGTGTCGGCTGCGCCCCGGAAGTGGATCACTTCCACCTGCGGAAACAACCGCCGCGCATAGGCCGCGCGCCGCACGGCATTCGTCCCGATCTTGAAACCCTTGCCGCGCGACTGGCGCAGCGCTTCCAGGGTAACGCCATCGCGCAATACCAGCGCATCGCTTGCCGGATCACGCGACAGCGTGGCGCCGAGGACGAGACCCGGGGTGTCCTCGTTGCCCGGCATGTCCTTCAGCGAATGCATCGCCGCCTGCAGCTCGCCCGCCAGCACGGCGGCGCGGATCTGCGCCACGAAGGCGCCGCCCTTGCCGCCGTGCGGCAACAGCTTGCTGGTCTGGTCGAGATCGCCCGTGGTGTCGAACTTGACGATCTCCACATCGAGATCGGGCACGGTTGCGGTCAGGCGGCGCGCGATCTCTTCCGTCTGTGCCAGCGCCATCGTGCTTTTGCGGGTGCCGATCTTGAAGCGAGTAGCCAAGTCCCAGTCCTTTCGAGACGCGTTTACCGCGCATCCTCCAATATCATATCGGAGGCCTTTTCGGCGATCATGATGATCGGCGCGTTGGTGTTGCCCGACACGAGGTCCGGCATGATCGAGCCGTCGACGACGCGAAGGCCGTCGAGGCCCCTCACCTTCAGCCGCTGGTCGACCACCGCGAGCGCGTAATTGCCCATACGACAGGTCGAGGTCGGATGGTAGATGGTGCTGCCGCGCTCGCGGCAATAATCCAGGAGTTCGGCATCCGTCGATACCTTTGAGCCGGGATCATACTCGTCGATGACGAACGGCTTCAGTGCCGGCGCGTTCAATATCTTGCGCAGGATCTTCAGGCCTTCGACGTTGGTGGTGCGGTCGGTCTCGGTCGACATGTAGTTGATGCGGATTTCCGGCGGCACGGTCGGGTCCGCGCTCTTGATGCGCACGCTGCCGCGGCTTTCGGGCCGGAGCTGGCACACCGACGCGGTGAAGCCGGAAAAATCATGCAGCTTCTCACCCATCTTGTCGGTCGAGAACGGCAGGAAGTGAACCTGGATGTCCGGCGAGGCCAGTCGCGGGCTGGTCTTGAAGAACGCGCCGGCCGTGCCGGCCGCGATGGTGAGCCAGCCTTTCCGGAACAGCGCATAGCGTGCGCCTGCCATCGTGCGGCGGAGCGGATGATTGATGGTGTCGTTGAGGGTGATCTTCTGCGAGCAGCGCATCACGATGCGGACCTGCATGTGGTCCTGGAGGTCGCGCCCGACGCCTTGCGCGTCCAGCACGACATCGATGCCAAGCCCCCGCAGGAGATCGGCAGGGCCGACGCCGGAGAGCTGAAGCAGCTGCGGCGAGTTGTAGGCGCCGGTCGACAGCACGATTTCCCTGCGCGCGCGGGCGCGGCGCAGGATGGCGCCCTGCCGGTATTCGACGCCGACCGCGCGGCGCCCCTCGAACAGGACGCGCTGGCCGAGCGCGCCAGTTTCGATCTTGAGATTGCCGCGGGTCTTCGCCGGGCCGAGATAAGCGACCGACGTCGAGGCGCGGCGGCCCTTGCGTGTCGTGGTCTGGAACAGGCCGACGCCTTCCTGCGCGGCGCCGTTGAAATCAGGATTGTAGGGCAAGCCGGTCTCGACCGCGGCGTCGATGAAGGCTTTTGACAGCGGATCGGTCACGACCATGTTGGACACCGGCAGCGGACCGCCTGTGCCGTGATATTGGTCTGCGCCGCGCGACTGGTTCTCGGCCTTCTTGAAATAGGGCAGCACGTCGTCGTAGCCCCAGCCGGTGTTGCCGAGCTGGCGCCAGCGGTCATAGTCCTCGTGCTGGCCGCGGACATAAAGCAGACCGTTGATCGAGCTCGATCCACCCAGCGTCTTGCCGCGTGGCTGGAACACCTGACGCCCCTTGAGCTCGGGCTCCGGCTCGGTCTGGTACATCCAGTTGACGCTCTTCTCCTTGAACAGTTTCCCGTAGCCGAGCGGCACATGGATCCAGATATTGGAATCTTTCGGGCCAGCCTCGAGCAGCAGCACCGCATGCTTGCCATTTGCCGAGAGCCGGTTGGCGAGCACGCAGCCGGCGGAGCCGGCGCCGACAATGATGTAGTCGAATTCGGGATCGGACGGCGCGAGGGAAGAATTTGCGGTCATATGTTGCTAGGGCCCGTACTCATAACGTGACATGTCTGCTTCCAAGGATGAAGCAGACTTAGGCCGACCATTCCAGCCATTTCACCTTTTTGACGCAAGGCTGATTGACGCCAGGCTGACCTATGCGGCTGAATCGCTTATTGACGCAATCGAGTCCCCGGCGCCAGAATGCTCTTCTGGAGTGAGGCCGGAGAAGTTGCGGTGTCTGTCGCCTCGCGAGCGTTAAGGCGCCGCCTCCGATCTTCGCCCTCGGAAAGAGCAATTTGGCTTCACCGACGCGCACGGAGGTCGAAAGCCATGAGAATTTGCGGTGCGCCTTTGGCGCTTTCGTTCGTATTGCTTGCCGCAGCGGCGTTGCCCGCCCACAGCGAAGACAGCCCACCGGCATGGGCCTATCCGGTAAACCCGCCGAATTTTCAACGCGCACCTGATGATGGCACGATCAGGCAAGTCCCGGACAGCACCGCCGGTTTTACGCTCACGCAACTGCGAGATCTGTTCGCCGCGCCCGACTGGCATCCCGAAGATCATCCGCCAATGCCGGCGATCGTGGCAACGGGCAGAAAGCCTGACGTGTTCGCCTGCGGCGTCTGTCACCGGGCGGACGGGCCGGGCGGCCCTGAGAATGCCAGCCTGTTTGGTCTTTCCGCAGAATACGTCATCCAGCAAACGGTGGAGTTCAAGACGGGCCTGCGCACGAACTCGGTGCCGCGGGTCGCGACCGACCTAATGATCAAGGCGTCGAAAGGGGTGACCGAGCAGGAACTCAGGGAAGCTGCGGACTATTTTGCGTCAATCAAGCCAAGATCGAATATTGCGGTCACAGAAACCGATACCGTCCCGAAGACACATGTCAGGGACTTGTTTCTGGCTCGGATCGATGACGGCGAGAAGGAGCCAATCGGCGAGCGCATCATCGAGATTCCGGAGAAGGTCGAATATTTTGTCAGTCGGGACTCGCGCGCTCGCTTCATCGCTTATGTCCCCCTGGGCAGCATTGAGAAAGGGCGACTGTTGGCGGCGAGCAGCAATCTGCGCGTGCAGTGCGCCGCTTGTCACGGTGCCGACCTCAAGGGGACGGCCGTGGCGCCCAGGATCGCGGCCCGTTCGCCGACGTATGCGTTCCGGCAGCTCTTCGACTTCAAGACCGGCGCGCGCAAGGGCGCGAATAGTGAACTCATGAAACCAGTCGTTGAAAATCTTAGCATCGAGGACATGATCGCACTGGCCGCCTATACGGCGTCGCTCACGCCCTAACATAACTTGGGTCCTGTCAGCGCAGAGATCCAGGCTGTTGTCCTGCGTCTGGGGCGCGACCTTGTTGGCATGCCGGCTTTTTGAGCGCTTTTCGGACATGTCCGACCTCATCGATGAGGCCAGGTGATTGTGATAGAGCGGACATCATCTGGGACATTTAACCCTCCGGTATCCCCTCCAGACGCATGCCGGATCGCCGCAATGTCTAAGATGCTGGCTGACTGTGAATTGCTTTACATCCTGGTGTCCTTGGCCTGGGCTAATATGACTTCGGCTTCTTACTTTGAAGGAGGCATCCGATGCTCCCGATAATCAAATGGAACTCCCGATATAGCGCTCGCGAATGGGTGACGACAGCTGGGGCACTGGTCGTCCAACTCAGCGCACTGAATGCAAGACGACTGAGTGAAAGCAAACCAAGGCCGCCATCCTGGAAACACTTCGACGACACCCATCATTGGGACTCAACTGCGGAGGAATGGATCCCCAACGATGAGGTGATCGTGAAGGCCGGATACTTTCAAGATGGCGTGGCTCGGGAAAGTCATGCGATCAATTGTTCGACCAAAGCCGAAGGACGCGGATGAGAAGCGCGCCCCTCTTTGCCATTGGCTTGCTGTCTGTGGCGTTTGGCTCGCACCCCACGAAGTCACGCGCAGCAAAGGCCTCCAAGCCCAATGCGGAGACAAGTAACGTCACGCGGCAGAAATCGATCGAGCAGGAAGAAGAGATCCTAAAGCGCCAGCTTACGATCTGCCGCGGCCGCAAGTAGGAGCGGCTGCAAGTAGAAGAAGAGCTGAGACTTGAGCCTCTTGCCTGCGGAAGGTACGCGCGACCCCACAGGGCGCAAAACCAAGCTTGCGACTGCGACGGCCACGGTAGCGACGGCAACGCCGACTTCCTGAAATCTCACCTGCGGTTTGAGAGCGGGCTGCGCACGGCCGGAATATCGGATGATGAGC
This sequence comes from Bradyrhizobium hipponense, assembly GCF_008123965.1. Taxonomy (GTDB): domain Bacteria; phylum Pseudomonadota; class Alphaproteobacteria; order Rhizobiales; family Xanthobacteraceae; genus Bradyrhizobium; species Bradyrhizobium hipponense. The sequence goes on from NZ_VSTH01000138.1 coordinate 55,819, forward strand.
AAGAGACCATGGCGGGAGGCTGGTGGACCGCACACAATCATGGGCGCAGGCGCAGCGCCTCGACGAGCGACCTGAACGCACCGGCATATTCCGCGCCCGCCCTTGCGATGTCCGCGCGTCCGGCGCAGGCGACCGCAGCCTCCGTTACCGCGCCGAGCAGCAGCCGCGCCAGCGGCTCGACCGGTTGCCGCGCGATCAGGCCGGCGTCCATGGCGGCCGCGATTGCGCGCGGCAGCTTGCCGCCGAAATGCTGCGCGTCGATCTCGCGCCAGCGCTCCCAGCCGAGCACGGCTGGGCCGTCGCGCAGGATGATCCGACCGGTCGGGCCTTTGGCGGTTGCGGCAAAATAATGCTGGGTGCCGGCGACCATCGCGGCGAGCACGTCCTTCTCGGCGCGGGCCGCGCCGTCGATCTCGGCGACCAGGTCGCGCGAGACCTCATCGAACACGGCCTCGAACACCGCCTCCTTGGTCTTGAAGTGATGATAGACCGCGCCCTTGGCGACACCGGCGGCGTCGGCGATCTCGTCCATCGTCGTGGCGGCAAATCCTTGCGTGCCGAACAGGCGGCGCGCCGCGTTGAGGATCGCCTCCGATGTCGCGGCCCGCCGCTCTGCCTGTTTCGCCATGCTGTCTCGTCTCGGTCCACCTCTCCCCAGCGGGGAGAGGTCGGATTGTGCCTGGCGATGCGAAGCATCGTTCAGCAGCAATCCGGGTGAGGGGCCGCGGCGTCCAGGGAGGCCGTAACCCCTCACCCGGATCGCATCTTTCGATGCGATCCGACCTCTCCCTACGGGAGAGGTGCTCTGAGTTCTTGGCTCGCATCGATTCAATCTCACTCTGCTCTAATCGAATTCGACATAGACGGCCAGTTGACTTTTCGACTCGTGGTCGGTATTTACCGACTATCAGTCGGATTTAATTGCGAGGTGTGCCCATGCCGAGCCGTGACATCGTCGAAGCTTTTGCGAAGCGGTTGCAGGACGGGGATTTCGTCGGCGCGATCGAACAATTCTACACGCCCGATGCCGCGACCTATGAGAACAACGCCACCCCGACGGTCGGCCGCGACAAGCTCGTCGCCAAGGAGCGCGGGGTGCTCGCGGCATCCAAGGAGGTCAGGGCTGTCCGCATCGGGCCGAGCCTGATCGAGGGTGACCATGTCGCCACGCGCTGGATGTTCAGCTTCACCAACTCCGAAGGCGTCACGCGTACGCTGGAGGAGATCGCGTGGCAGACCTGGCGGGGCGATGAGCTCATTGAAGAGCGGTTTTATTACGACCCCAAACAGCTGGGACGGTGAGGTTCGGCCAGCGCCCGGACATCGCATTGAAAGAGAGCCAGCATGCAGCTTCGTTGCGGCTCATAAGAGACGCCCGCTGTAGTCGCGGCGAAGTCCGGGGTCCGGTTTGGCGGGCGTAGCAGACTTTCCGGAGCTGCCGTGGCCTTTCGTCCGTTGACCGATTGCGGGCCTTTTCGGCGAGCCGGGTAACGGACCGCTAGGACTTTCGAGCACAAGCTGGTCGGGACAAGCGGCCGTGGACGGCGACTGCGACATGGACGAGCCGATTGTCGGAGAGAGTCAGTGTCCTCGAGGCCTCGCGGTCGGTCGCACCGGGGCTTCGCTGCTGCTCTGGCGGAGGATCCCGCTGGCGCGATCGGCGCGAACGAAATCCGATGCGACGCGTGCTGCCGCCGGAAATACGGTTACGGCAGTCGGCAGGTCGTGGGTGAATATTTCGAGATTTAGGCAAATCCCCAGCCGATCATTAGTCCGTTTTAGGCTGTCGTGGCTATTGTGCTGTCAAAGGAGGAGCTGCGCTTGATCGGTCACACGGAACGACAGATTGCGAACAGGTTGCAACTGGTCAACTGGAGCCTTGTGGCTGGATGTGCGCTGGCGCTCTGCATCGGGCTTGCCGTAACAACCTTCACGCTGGAAGGTTTGATGACGAAAGAGGTTGTCACTGCGCCGGCGCTGGCGGTTGCCGGGTTGTGGCTCATGCGGCGGGGCTGGGGCGAGCGGCCGGCGTTCACCATGCTCGCATTTGCGCAGATGGGTTTTTCGTGATCTGCGCGGCGCCGCTGTCGTATATCGGCTTGGGCGCCGGGATGCCGTTGCAGGACGCGAGATTTGTCGAGCTTGACCGATTGCTCGGCCTGGATTGGCCTGCATATTTCCATTTTGCGATGGCCCGTCCGGAATTGCTACTCTACGCCAAGTTCTTTTACGCAATGATCCTCGTGCCGGCCTTCGGCGTCCCTGTCGTACTGGGGCTGACGGGGCAATATATCCGTCTGCAGCAGTTCGTGATGGCGTCAACATTGGCGTTGGGCGTGGTGATTGTCGTCTCCTCCCTGCTTCCGGCGATCGGCACCTATTTCGAGTTCGGACTGCCCTCCGACACCGAGCTATTCAAGGCGAACGGATATGGAGGACAGGCGCGCGACATACCGATGCTGCGCGATGGCACGTTGCGAGCTCTCAACCTCGCGAAGCTCGGCGGCATCCTCACCTTCCCGAGCTTTCACGCTGCCACGGCGCTTCTCAGCATCTGGAGCTTATGGAGCATCTGGTGGCTGCGTCCCGCCCTGCTGATGCTGAATGCGGGAATGCTCGTCGCGACCCCGCTGGCCGGGGGCATTACTTCGTGGATGTGATCGCGGGCGTGTCGGTGGCTGCGCTGACGATCCAGGCGTCGAAAGGCCTGACGGCGGTCGTCGTTGCAAGTCCGCTGGCGGTGTCGACGCAGCCGAAATCGGCGGCACCGGGTCGGCTGGTCGCTCTTGCCTTCGCCGCCATGTTTGAGCGGCCGTGCCGCCGCAGCATGTCCCGGCATGCGATACGCCTATGAACGTCGGCTCTTGGCCCATCGCGTCAGTTGGGGCAGTGCAGCGAGATGTCCGCAGCCGAGGCAGCCCGGAAGTCGCGAACTCAGGGCAGATCGACGCAATGTGAAGATGCTATGGGGC
>NZ_VSTH01000139.1 GCF_008123965.1 Bradyrhizobium hipponense
GCCACCCATAGGATCTACGATGTCATCGCGCTACTGCTGCGCGCTCGGCAGCAGCTGCGGCAACAGTCCGCGGGTCACGCCGGGCGGCACCGCATCGAGCCCGAGCACGGCGCTCGCGGCCGGCAGCGTGGCGTCCGCCATCGCGGCGTGGCCTTCGGCGCTTGGATGCACGGCGCCGCCATAGACGGCGGAGAGCACGCCCCAGGTCGCGTCGTGGATGTCGGTCGGCTGGCTCGCGGCCGGCAACCCTTGCGGATAGGTCATCGCTGCAAAATAGCTGTCGTTGGCGTCGCGGATCCAGCGCGCCCGCGGCAGGTAGGCGCGATATTCGGAGGCGCTGCGGCCGCACAGCATCGGCTGGCTCGCTGCGCTCACGATGTCCGGATTGAAGCTCTGGCCGTTCTCGGCGAAGCAGGTGCGGTCGAATTCGGGATCGTTGCCGGAATGGGCGCAGAAGCCGTGATCGGCGAAGGCCGCCTGATGCGTGTCGACGAACGTCATGCGGTCGGCTTCGGGATCGCGGCACAGCGCGCCGCGGGTGCAGGTGGCGAGGCCCTTCAGCTGCGGCAGGAATTCGGTGTCGACGAAAGTCGAGACGCGGGCGAGGCGCTGCGGGTCGGCGTTAAAGGCGGGATGGATGTCGAAGCCGGCGCGGCCGCCGCGGCAAGGCACGCCGCCATCTGCGAGGGCCGGATTGGCATAGGAGACGTAGACGACGTGCGAGAGATCGCCACCGACCAGCGGCTTGAGCGCCTCGCGCAGCTTGACGAAATTCTGCGGCAGCTCGCGCGCCAGCGCATCGCGGGAATCGTCGACACTTGCCATCACGCCGGAGCGGCGGAACAGCGCCCGCTCCGTCGCAGTATCGACGATGACGTCGGCGACGAGTCCGGAGAAGTAGACGTCATTGGCGCCGATCGAGAGCAGCACGAGATCGAGCGTGCGGTCCGGCTGGCGCTTCTTGGCGGCGGTGAGCGCTTCGCGCAGCTCGGAGACCTGCGCACTCACGCTGGTCTGGCAGGTGCCGTTCTTGCTGGGCGGGCATTCGCGGGCACGCTGCGAACCGAGCAGACCATCGCCGATGCTGGCGCCGGTGCAGGCGAGCGGCAGGTAGGTCACCGCGACGTGGGTGTAGCGCAGCGCGAGCGCGAGCGCCGTGCGGGTCTGATAGCTGTAGAGCGAACGGTGGCAGGGAGAATTGAACCAGAGTGCGCTGTAGCGCTGCCAGTTGGCAAGCGTATCCGGCGCTTCGCAGGCCCGCCCGCCCTTGAAGCCCGCGCGGCTTGGCCGGTAGTACTGCGCGCCGGCGGTGCCGAGATAGGAGCGGAAGCAGAAGCCCTCGTCGGACAGCGCCAGCGGGCGGTCCGGATTGCCTTCGCCCGAGGCGATGCTGTCGCCGAGGCCGGCGACGAAGATGTCGCGGACCTGGATCTCGGTCTGGACACGCTGGGTCGGATCGGAGCCGGAGGAGACGTCGACGCTCGCTACCGTCTGTTTGCCGTAGCGAACGCGCAGGTTGACCGGCTCGGCGCAGTCGAAGGTCGAGGCTTGCGGCCCATCGCCGTCATCGAACGACCAGGCGCAGGTGGCCCCGACCGGCACCGCGCCGGTCAGGCGCACGGTGACTGGGTGGTCGATCGGGGTGAGGTAGTTCTCTTTGACGTCGTCGCGGGTGCAGGGCTGGTTGACCCGGCCCTGGAGATCGATGCAGAGCCGGTTGACCATGTTGCGGGCCCAGCCGCGCCCCTCGCTTTGAAGCTCCAGCGACTGCTCGGCGGCGAGAATGCTGCGGTTGCGCGCGTTCTCGACATGGAGCAGGAAGTCGCGCTCCTCGCGGAACAGCCGGAAACGGTTGCGTACCTCCCAAGAGATCTGCATGGCGCCGATCTGCAGGGCGCCTGCGTACTGCGCAGCCGCGGGTTCGGGCAGCAAAGCGATGAGAATTCCGGCAAGCAGCAACGCGCCTGCGGAGAGGGTACGGAGGGATACAGGGATCATGGCCCGCGTCTTCAACGGCAAAGTTGAGGCGGAAATAAGAGAGGAACGGCTCTCCGCCTGCATATTGGTCTGACGGCTTTGCGAGCCGCCGTCCAGCGGCTTAGCGTTTGGCCTGCCGCAGCGACCGCTCGCGCTCCATCGCTGCCACCTGCTTCGGCAAATTGGCCTGCGCGCAGGCCTCCGCCAGCCGCCGGCGTTCCTGCCAGGGCTCCACGACGTTCATCCAGAGTTCGCGCGCGCCCATGATGGAGATGGCGAGACCGAACGGGATCACGAAATAGAGGATGCGGAAGACCAAGAGGGTCGCCAGCAACTGCTCGCGGCCGAATTCGGGCAACGCCACCAGCATGGCGGCGTCGAATACGCCGATCGAGCCGGGAGCATGGCTGGCAAAGCCGAGTAGCGTCGCCAGGATGAACACCACGGCGAGCGACAGGAAATCGATCTGCGGATCGGCTGGCACCAGGAGGTACATCGCCAGCGCGCAGAAGCCGAGATCGACCACGCCGATCAGGATCTGCACCAGCGTCAGCGGTGCTGACGGCAGCACCACCTTCCAGCCCTTCTGGCCGAGCTCGCGGCGCTTCTCGCCCATGCAGAGCCAGACCAGATAGGCGCTGATCGCGGCGAGGCCGCCGAGCGCGATTAGCCGGTTGATCGACGAGGGGAGCTGATCCATGTAGGAGGCGGCATCCGGATGGATGGCCATGCCGATCGAGAGCACGAAGATGTTACCGAGCCAGAAGGTCAGGCCGGAGAGGAAGCAGATCTTCGCGACGTCGATCGCGTTCAGCCCGTAGTCCGAATAGATCCGGAAGCGGATCGCGCCGCCGGTGAACATCGTTGCGCCGATATTGTGGCCGATCGAATAGGACGTGAAGCTGGAGAGCGCTGCAATGCGATAGGGCACGTGTTTCTTGCCGATCGTTCGCAATGCAAAAAAGTCGTAGAAGGTCAGCGTGCAGAACGCAAAAAGCACGCAGATCGCGGCCAGCCCGATATTGCCGCGGGGAATCTCGGTTAACGCCGTCAGGATGACGCCGGTATCGATGCCCTTGAGGGTCCGCACAAGCGTCGTGATCGCGAAGGCTATGATGAAGACGCTTGCGGCAATCCCGAGCCGTCGCCAGCCGATCCATCTCTTGAAGCCGCGTTTCAGCGCGGGCAGCGGTCCGTGCATTCATCCTCCCGGCGGGGGCAAGTCCGACCCGGCCAAACATTGACCGGTCGGGACGATCGTTGCCAAAGTTGGGCGCCGATCGCTAGGCATCCTCTAGCTCATTAAGCCAAAAACCGCGACTTGTGCAGTCCTTGACAAGGATAGGTTCTGGGTTGGACAGCCGCGTTTGTCACATCTGGTACACATTGGCGGCGCGTTAAGCATTGAGTCGCGGTGGCCGGCTCAGATCACGCCCTGGTACCAATATGGTGTCGAATCCTGGCGCCACCGGCATTGTTCCAGCGCAAAGCGATACAGGCTTTTTTCGGAACATCGTCGCGGCGTGCTGGTTAGCGCCGGATCAGCAAGCGAACATGGCAGAATGCGGCTTCGTGAATGGGCCGCGCCGTCCTGTTCCGGAACGTGCGAGGATTGGAACGATGGGACTGTTCACAAAAGACATCAAGACTATGAACGACCTGTTCGTGCATGAGCTGCAGGACATCTACTACGCCGAGCAGCAGCTCACCAAAGCGCTACCGAAAATGGCAGATAAGGCCACCGATCCGCAGTTGAAGCAGGGCTTTTTGACGCACCTCGATGAAACCAAGCAGCACGTCAAGCGTCTCGAGGAAGTGTTCAAGATGCACGGCGCACAAGTGAAGGCGATCGATTGTCCGGCGATCGACGGCATCATCGAGGAGGCCAACGACACCGCGGGCGAAGTCGCCGACAAGGCGGTGCTCGACGCCGCGCTCATCAACGCCGCGCAGGCCGCCGAGCATTATGAGATCGTGCGCTACGGCAGCCTGATCGCCTGGGCCAAGCAGCTCGGCCGCAACGATTGCGCCACCGTGCTCGCCAAGACGCTCGAGGAAGAGAAGGCGACAGACAAGAAGCTCACCGCGCTTGCCGAAAGCAAGGTGAACCTGCGCGCAGCCAGCTAGCGAAAGTATAGTCAGGAAAGCGCCGCGCGGCCGCCGCGCGGCGTTTCCTTTTTCTTTCGGTTCTATTGGCATTCATCCTTCGGCCATTCTCGAAACATGATGGTGCGCCGGAGGCGTATGTTTCGCATGGGGCTGCGATCGAGGTGCAGCATGCGAGCCGATACATTCAAATTCGAAGCCTTCGACGACTCCAGAGGCGCCCCGCGCACGACGCGTCTTGCGACGTCCCTCACATTGGCCGCCATGAGCCTCGGTTATGGCGTGGTCCAGCTCGATGTCACCATCGTCAACACCGCGCTCGACGCCATGGGCAAGACGCTTGGCGGCGGTGTTGCCGAGCTGCAATGGGTGGTCAGCGCCTACACCATTGCCTTCGCGGCCTTCATCCTGACGGCGGGCGCGCTCGGCGACCGCATCGGTGCCAAGCGCGTTTTCATGACGGGATTTGCGATCTTCACCGCGGCCTCGCTGGCTTGCGCACTGTCGCCCAATGCCGTCGTGCTGATCGGCGCGCGGCTCGTCCAGGGCCTGGCGGCGGCGATCCTGGTGCCGAATTCGCTGGCGTTGCTCAATTATGCCTATCCGGAGGACCGACAGCGCGGCCGCGCCGTGGCGATCTGGGCCGCCGGTGCGAGCCTGGCGCTGACCGCAGGTCCCTTCGTCGGCGGCGGCCTGATCACGCTGGTCGGATGGCGCTCAATCTTCCTGGTCAACTTGCCGATCGGGCTCGCCGGCCTGTGGCTGACCTGGCGCTATGCGACCGAGACAACGGCTTCACGCACGCGCGAGATCGATCTGTTCGGCCAGTGTGCCGCGATCGGCGCGCTCGGAGCACTCGCCGGCGCGATCATCGAGGGCGGCGCGCTCGGCTGGGGCCATCCGGCCGTGATCTCGGCGTTCGCCGCCGCGGCCATTCTCGCAGTCCTGTTCGTATCGCAGGAAAGCCGCACGGCGCAGCCGATGCTGCCGCTGTCGCTGTTCAGTCATCGGATGTTCGCGCTGACCTCGCTTGTTGGCCTGCTCGTGAACGTCGCAATCTACGGTCTGATCTTCGTGCTCAGCCTCTATTTCCAGAGGATCAACGGGCTGTCGGCCTGGGGGACCGGGCTCGCCTTCGTGCCGATGATGGCCGTGGTGCTGCCGGTCAATCTGCTGGCGCCACGCCTGGCCGAGCGGATCGGCCCGTGCCCGACTATCGTCGTCGGCGCTTGCATCTCGGCGCTCGGCTGCCTCGGCCTGCTCTGGATCGGCGCCGGCACGAGCTATTGGGCGATCTGCGCGCAGATGATCGCGATCAGCGGCGGGCTTGGGTTGCTGGTACCGCCTCTGACCTCGACATTGCTGGGCAGCGTCGAGAAGGCCCGCTCCGGCATCGCCGCAGGCGTGCTGAACGCGACCCGGCAGACCGGCAGCGTGCTCGGCGTCGCGCTGTTCGGTTCGCTGATCGCAGGCGAAGGCGCGTTCATGGAAGGCTTGCATCTGTCACTCGCCATTTCGGCAGTGGTCCTGCTGCTGGCCGCCGCCGCGATCGGCTTCGGCGCACAGGCGCGAGAATAAACCGCGAGAATAAACAACGTGAGCAAACGCAGACATCGTCTGTTCACCATTTCCGGAACCGGCTCGTAGCCGGTTACCGACTATCCATCTCTGCCGGCTCTAGTGCAGGTCCAACAGGGACCGGCAATGTATCAAGTTCTCTACTGTCTCACGGACCAGCATGACTGGAGCCTGGTCGCGCTTGGCGGCGCGGTGTGCCTGCTCGCCAGCGCCGCGGCGATCAGCCTGTTTCACCGGGCCCGCGCGACGCAGGGGCCGGGCCGCCTGGCCTGGATCATGCTCGACTCGGCCGTCAGCGGATGCGGCATCTGGGCGACGCATTTCATCGCGATGCTGGCCTACGGGCCGGGGGCCGACGGTGCCTACAACATTCCGGTGACGATCCTGTCGCTGATCTTCGCGATCTCCGTGACCTTTGTGGGATTGAGCGTCGCAGTGTCCTCCGCGCGAACGCCATGGATCGTTCTCGGTGGCGCCATCGTCGGCGGCGGCGTCGCGGCAATGCATTATACCGGCATGGCGGCGCTGGAGATTCCTGCCCGCGTGAGCTGGGTCGGAGGTACGGTTACGGCCTCGGTCCTGTTAGGCATCGTGTTTGCGGCGCTAGCGCTGTTCGTCGCCGCGCGGCGCGACGATCTTTCCCATGCGCTGACCGCGACTGCCCTGCTGACGCTCGCCATCGTCGCGCATCATTTCACCGCGATGGGCGCGGTAGCGCTGACGCCGGACCCGACGCTCGCGATCAGCGCGATGTCGATCGCGCCGGCCTCGCTGTCCGTCCTCACCGCCAGCGCGGCGGTCGCAATCATCGCGATTGCGCTCGCCGCTGCGCTGCTGGACCGCCGCGCCAAGGGTCAATTGGGACGGCAGCAGATCGTGCTGGACACGGCGCTCGAGAACATGTCGCAGGGGCTGTGCATGTTCGATGCGGACGGCAAGATTATCCTGTTCAACGAGCGCTACGCCGCGATGCTCGGCCGCACCGACGTTCCGCTCACCGGTCGCCTGCTTGTCGACGTGCTACGGGAAGAGCAGGCCAAGGGCCAGTGGCAGGGCGATGCGGGCCAGTTCTTCGCGCGCCTCGTTGCCGACGCGCGCGAGGGCCGCACCACGACCGACGTCGTGAGCAAGTGCGGTCGCTCCATCCGTGTCGTCAACCAGCCGATGCAGGGCGGCGGCTGGGTCGCGACGTTCGAGGACATCACCGAATGGCTGGAGGCGCAGGCGAAGATTTCGCACATGGCGCGCCATGACGCGCTGACCAATTTGCCGAACCGTGTGTTGTTCCACGAACAACTCGAGCAAGGCTTGCGCCGGGCGGGATCGAATGATCAGCTCGCGATGCTCTGCCTCGATCTCGACCACTTCAAGGATATCAACGATTCGCTCGGCCATCCCATCGGCGACGCGCTGCTGAAAGAAGTCGGCCGCAGGCTGAAGGCCACTGTCGGCGAGCACGACACCGTGGCACGGCTCGGCGGTGACGAATTTGCAGTGGTCCAGATTGGCCGCTCGGAAGAAGCTGCTGCGAGGGTCCTTGCCGGCCGCCTCGTCGGAGTCATCTCCGCGCCTTACGAGATCGACGATCATCAGATCGTTGTCGGCGTGTCGATCGGCATCTCGCTGTCGCCGCAGGACGGCAGCGATCCGGACGAATTGTTGAAGAATGCCGACCTCGCGCTGTACCGCGCCAAGGCCGACGGCCGCGGCACCTACCGCTTCTTCGAAACCGGCATGGATGCGCGCGCGCAGGCGCGGCGGCTGCTGGAGATGGACTTGCGCGCGGCGTTGCAGCGCGATGAGTTCCAGGCTTACTACCAGCCGATCCGTGACGTCGCCAGCGGTCGCGTCGTCGCCTTCGAGGCGCTGCTGCGCTGGAACCATCCGCAGCGCGGGCTGATCGCGCCCATCAACTTCATTCCACTGGCCGAGGAGACCGGACTGATCGTCCAGCTCGGCGACTTCGTGCTGCGCTCTGCCTGCAACGACGCGGCCACCTGGCCGGACGATGTCGACGTCGCCGTCAACCTGTCCCCGGTGCAGTTCAAGAACCCGAATCTGATCGCATCCGTCACCGAGGCGCTGGCATTGTCGGGGCTCGCCGCTCGCCGCCTCGAGCTCGAGATCACCGAATCCGTGCTGCTCCAGAACAGCGAGGTGACGCTGACCACGCTGCACGAGCTCCGCGCCATGGGCGTGCGGATCTCGCTCGATGATTTCGGAACCGGTTATTCGTCGCTGAGCTATCTGCGCAGCTTCCCATTCGACAAGATCAAGATCGACCGGTCCTTCGTGTCGGAGCTCGCGACGCGCGAGGATTCCATGGCGATCATCCGCGCCGTGACGGGGTTGGGGCGGAGCCTCGGCATCGTCACCACGGCGGAGGGTGTCGAGAACGACGCGCAGCTCGAACTGCTGCGGCGCGAAGGCTGCAACCAAGTGCAGGGCTATCTGTTCAGCAAGCCACGCCCTGCGTCCGACGTGGCGATCATGCTGGACCGGCCGCGGCTGCTCGCGTCGGCGTAAGGGTTTAGCTGCGGCGCAGTGCGAAATGCGCGCCGCAGAACGCCATCACCGCGCCGAGACAGAGCGCGGCAAGGCCCGCCAGCACGCCGGACACGGTGGGGATCGGGCTCGGCGCCGAGGCCGCTTGCCCGGCGCCCGCGAGCAGGAGCACCCCGACCGCGATCAGGAATTGCCGCATCCTTTGCGGAATCTGGCCGGAGGCGGCGCTCTGCATCAGTGTCGCCGTGAAATAGCCGCCGGAGAAGCCAACGGTCGCGATCAGCCACCAGGCGATCGCCGCGCCTGCCGGCATGAACTCATGGGTGTCGGAGCGCCAAAGGCCGCCGAGGTCGAGTCCGTAGCGTGCGCCGAGCATGTGCACCGCGAGCGCGAGCAACACGCCGGAAATCACGGCAGCGCCGAGAATCAGCCGGCGCGGAAAAAAGGTCGTCTCAGCCATGCCCCGCTTGTAGGATGGGCAAGGGCGATCGCGCAAGCGGATCGCAGACGGGATTGCGCGGACGGGATCGATCGTGAAGATGCAGCTTTCCGAGGCGCGGCCCGCTTCAGCCACGAGCTACGCCTACAAGGCGTCGCTGATCGGCTCGGCGCATCGCTTCGAGCTGACTGATGAAGGTCTATCCTGGCAGATCGCCGGCCGTTCGGGCGTCTGGCGCTATGACGAGATCAGCGCGATCCGGCTGTCGTTCCGCCCGGTGTCGATGCAGCAGCACCGCTTTCGCGCCGACCTTAGCCACATCAGTGGCGGCCGCATCGCGATCCTGTCGACGAGCTGGCAGACCGCCGCGCTGATGGCGCCGCAGGACAACGGCTTTCGCGATTTCATGCTGGAGCTGCATGCGCGAATGGCGAGGGCCGGCAGCCGGGCCGAGTTGACCGCCGGCCTCGGCCGCAAGACCTATGCGGTGGTGCTGGCATTCCTGGCGGCCATGGCGGTCGCGATGATGGGACTGTTGATCCGCGCGCTGATCATCGGCGAATTCGCGGGCGCGCTGTTCATTATTGGGTTTGCCGCGCTGTTTGCCTGGCAGGTCGGCGGCTTCGTGCGGCGCAATCAGCCGCAGTGCTACAGCTTCGATCGCGTGCCCAAGACCTTATTGCCTTAGAAGGCCTTGCTGCCCTAGGACCTGCAATCGGCCGCAATCAAACGTGACTTCGCCGCTGCGCACGGGTGTCGCAGGGTGCGACCATGTCAGCCATGGATCGCAGCAGCCGCGTGCCGACGGCGGACGAGATCGCGGAGATTAACCGGAGACACCTGATTGAAATGCCGTTGTCGCCGGCCGACCTGTTGTTTCTGTTTGGGACCCGCGAGGACGTTGATTTACGCGTCGAGACCGCCGCGAGCCTGTGGCGCGAGGGCTATTTCCGCTGGTCGATCGTTAGTGGCGGCGTGACGCCGGGCTCGGAGCAATCCGAGTGCACGATCCTCAAGGCGGCGATGGTTGCCGCAGGCATTCCCGCGGACCGGATCCTCGAGGAACATCGCGCGATGAACACGGGCGAAAACGTGATCCTCTCATTGCCGATCATCGATGCCGCGCTGGGACTACAGAATGTCCGCAGCGTGATCTGCTTCGGCAACACCTGGACCGCGCGGCGCTACCCGATGACACTGCATCGGCACTGGCCCGAGGTCGAGAAGATACTGCTTACCGTCGACAGCTTCGCGACGCCGCGTGCGCTCTGGCACACCGACGCCGAATTTCGTCGCCGTATCCTGCACGAATGCGACAAGATCGAGCCGTACAAGGCGAGGGGCTTTATCGCGGATTGGCCGGAGGCCTGAGCGTCGAGGGGAGACCGCGCGCTACTCCGTCGAGTCAAAATCCTCTTCCTTGGTGCCGAGCAGCGACACGATCGTGCGCAGGCCTGAATCGAGCTGCTCGGGCGAGGGCGGGGCGAGCGCGAGCCGCACTGCATTCGGTGCGTGGCCGTGCGCGATAGCGAAAGTCGAGGACGGCGTCAGCGCAATGCCGCGCCGGGCTGCGGCCGCAACAAAAGTCTGCGAGCGCCAATGCGGTGGCAGCGTGAGCCAGAGATGATAGGAGCGGGGATCGGCGCCAATCTGGTAGCCGGCGAGCAGTCTTGCTGCGGTCTGCTGGCGCCGGGCGGCGTCGATCCGCTTCAGGCGCGTCAGCTCGGCGACGGTGCCGTCGGCCATCAGGCGCTGTCCGGCCGCGAGCGCATGGCCGGAGGCGATCCAGCCGCCGGTCCGCACCGAACTCATCACGCTTTCGCGCAAGCGCGGCGGCGTGACCAGGATGCCGAGCGCAAGACCCGGCGCGACCTTCTTGGACAGGCTGTCGACCACGATACAGCGGTCCGGCCCGAGTGCCGCAAGCCGCGTGTCGTCGGCAAGGAAGCCGTATACGGCATCCTCGATGATCGTGAGGTCGAACTTTTCGGCGACACGCATGATGTCGGCGCGCCGAGTCGGGTTCATGGTGACGCCAAGCGGATTCTGGATAATGGGCTGGAGATAGAGCGCCGACAGATGCGCCTCGCGATGTGCTTTCTGGATCGCGTCGGGCCGCGCACCGTGCTCGTCCATCGGAATCGGGACCAGCGTCACGCCGAGCCGAGCCGCGATGCTCTTGACGTAGGGGTAAGTCAGCGCCTCGACGCCGCAGCGGCCGCCGGTGGGAACGAGGGCCGCGATTGCGGCCGCCAGCGATTGCTTGCCGTTGGCGGTGAAGACGATCTGATCGGCCTGCGGCGCAAAATCCCTGCGGGCGAGATAGGCGGCGGCTGCATTGCGCGCACTCTTGGTGCCGGTGCTGGTCGAGACGCGCAGCGCGGATTCGAGCGCATCGACGCGCTCCAGTCCCGCAAGGCTCTTGGCGATCATGGCCCATTGCTGCGGCAAGAGCGGGTAGTTGACCTCGAGATCGATGCGCGCATCGCGAGGTTCGCTCATCGTCTCGACTTCGCGCTTGACGTCGCCGGAGATGAACGTGCCGCGGCCGACCTCGCCGACGGCAAGCCCGCGGCGCAGGAGCTCCGTATAGACCCGGCTCGCGGTTGAGACCGCGATGCCGCGGTCATAGGCAAAATTGCGCTGCGGCGGCAGCCGGTCGCCGGGTCTTAACGTGCCGTTAGAGATATCAGCGGCAATGGCATCTGCAAGCTTCACGTACTCGAACTTGGACATTATTGCACCGAGAGCAATGTTTTCCTTGTACCGACGATTGTACTGGAGCATTTAAGTTCCATCAAGTTCCGCGATTGAGCCGAGGTGAGCGAGAGCAATCCGGAGGCAAATGAGGTGCAGACGCTTCCCGCGTTTGCGCCAACGGCATCTGCTTCGCCGCGCGGGACGTTTAGGCCGGAGAAGGAAAATGACCACGATCTCGCAGACCGCCGGGCGCAGTTTACGCCCCTCCTCATCGGGCGGATTTTTCCGCACGCTCGCCAATGGCGCCTACGCGCTGTTCGAGCGTCTGGAGCACCGCTCCGCCGTCAAGACGCTGAACGAGCTCGACGACCGCGCCCTGCGCGACATCGGGATCACGCGCAGCCAGATCGAGGACGCAGTCTACGGGCAGGTGAAAGCCGAACTGACGCGGTATCTGTAAATTCATTCGGCGGCGACGCCCGATGGTCCGGGCGACGTACAATGTCTCCGCACCGTCATTGCGAGCGCAGCGAAGCAATCCAGAATCCCTCCACGGCGCCAGTCTGGGTTCGTCGCAAGAGCTCCTCGCAATGACGGAGTGTGGGTGATGGCGTCGCTCCTTCAATTTGTATCGTCCTTGCAGACACGCCCTCTCGCGGCTTGTTTCGCCCGAGCTTTGGCTCGGTCGCGCGCCAGTAATTGCCAACGTATCGGCCAACAGCCCAAACTTGCTATCGAGCCCGTAGGCGGTGGCAACGAAATCGCGGACCTTCTCGTCGGAGATGATCACGTTGCGCGCCTCTTGCGCATCCGGCAAAGCGAAGACGCCGAGTTCAAGCCGCCCATGCGGATGCCTTGTACTTTTGGCGGCCCGACTTTCGAGGGTTCTAGGTAGAGGCTGAGGAGTTCAGCGCAGTCGGCGCACCGACTTCAAGCCGCATCTTGATCCCAACTCCGCGACCGTAGTCTTCCGGTTTTGACAAAGCGCAATCCAATGTGGTGGAAGCTAGGTACACTTCTCTCGGTTGTGAAGACCAGTCTGCCGTCGCCGCGAATCCTGATTTCGACCAGCAGAAATGCTGTCGAGTTGCTCAGTGCCTCAAGGCGCAGACCTCATCCCAACGCTCGAGCCCGCGGCGATCGGCTTGCGCTTCGGGCAGACGCAGCGACCAAAGCCCATTGGAGATCCAGCCGTGGCTCGCTTGCATGTCGAACGCTTCATTCGCAGCCGGATTGTTCGTCGATCCCTGGCGCTCGGGATCATCGCCCTGAGCGGATGGGCCCTGTTGCCCTATGTGACCTACCGGATCGCTCCTTCCGCATTTGTCAATGCCGAGCTCATGCGGGTGACTGCGCCGATGGCGGGTCAGCTCTCGTCTGATCTTCCACGCAAGGGTGAATATTTCCAGCGCACCCGGGTGGTGCCGCTGGTCGAGGCGCGTTCGCCGGATCGCCGGCACCTCATGGACCTTGATCAGCAGCTTGCCATGTCCACCAAACGCGCCGAGCTCGCACGTCGGCAACTGGAGGAAATCGCCGAGCTCGATCGCAAGCTCCGCGAGCGCAGCGAGGACTATCGTTTGGGGATGGTCGCGCGCCTGAGCCACGAGATCGCAGAAACGGAAGTTGAAAAAGGCGGCTGTCTCGCCGAGGCGCGGCAGCGGAACGATGTCGCGGGCCGGATGGAGAGGCTCGTGAAGCTCGGCATCAGTTCGCAGATCCGCTCCGGTGAGGCGCAAGCCTCGCACGAGGCAACCGCAACCCGGTGCCAGATGGCCGATGAACGCCTGCAGCGCCTCAAGACCGAGTTGGGGGCGGTGGAGAAGGGTATCTATCTTCGTGGCGATGCCAATGACGTGCCCTATTCTCAGCAGCAGCGCGAGCGGCTTGTCCTCCGCCGCCAGGAGCTCGAGACCGACCTGTTGCAGAACAGCTCACGTGCCGCGCAACTGGCCGCGGAAATCGCAGAGGAACGCACTCGACTTGATCGTCTCGATCACTACGATCTGTCCTTGCCTGCAGCTCATGTGGTCTGGTCGGTCGCGGCCAGCCCGGGCTCGATGGTCACGGAAGGGCAATCGGTCTTCGATTTTGCAGATTGCGAACGCCGGTTCATCGTTGTTGAACTACCCGAGCGTGATTTCGAGAAGATCAAGGCCGGAGATGCAGCTACCGTCCGCCTGATTGGGAGCCGCGAATGGAAGACCGGCCAGATCCGGCAAGTCCGCGGATCGGCAGCGTACGGCGATGATCGGCTGCTTGCGGCTCGGGTGCCGCGGCCTGATCCGGGCAACATTACCGTTGAGATATCGCTTCCGCCCAATGAGACGTCGGCCGACCGTAACGGCTCCTGCGATATCGGACGGTTGGCTGAGGTGCGCTTCGAGCGCAGAGCCGACGGCCTGCTACGATTGGTCAGCTCGAAGTTGAAATGGCTGACCGCTCGCCTGGAGCTCGACCAGTCGTCCCTGTGAGCGAGATGTTCCATGCAGGCCATGACTCTACCTCTCTCTCAGCTGTTCGCGCCGATGCTGGGCATCTTTGCGGCGATGTACCTGTTGGCGCCGACCTTTCCAGTCGCCCGCCTTTGGGCGCGTGTCGCGGTCTTTGTCGCGGTTTGGCTTGTGGTCGCCCGCTATCTCGAATGGCGTATTTTCACCACCGTGCTGCCAGCAAGTGGGACCTGGTATCAGGTCGGCTGGATCTGGTTCTGTCTCTTCGTCGAGCTTCTGACCTTCGCAGATCAATTCATTCTCTATCTGATTTTCCTTCGCAGGACCGATCGCAGCAGCGAAGCCGCTGAGCACGAGCGTCGGCTTCGCAACCTGCCGGGCGATGCGCTGCCCTCGGTCGATGTTTTTATTCCGACCTATGACGAGCCACTCGAGGTGCTGGAAAAGACCATCACCGGCGCACTGTGCCTGGACTATCCAAACTTCCAGGTCTGGGTGTTGGATGATGGTCGCAGGCCCTGGCTCAAGGAGCTCTGCGAGCACAAGGGTGCCGGTTACCTCACGCGCGCCGACCACGTAAATGCCAAGGCCGGCAATCTCAATCACGCTCTGACGAAGACGAACGGCGAGTTCTTCGCGATCTTTGACGCGGACTTTGTGCCGCAGTGCAATTTCCTGATGCGCACAATCGGCTTCTTCGCGGATCCAAAGATCGGAATCGTTCAGTGCCCGCATGTCTTCTACAACGAGGACCCGATGCAGGCGAATCTCGGTCTGCACAGGGGACTGCCGGACGAACAGCGGTTCTTCTTCGATTCCATCATGCCTGCGCGCGACGGCTGGGATGGGGCCTTTTGTTGTGGTTCCAACTCCATCACGCGTCGTGCGGCGCTGCGCGCCGTGGGCGATGCCTTGCCGACCGAGTCCATTACGGAAGACATCCTGCTGACGTTGGTCCTGCTGCGCAAAGGGTACATTACCCGTTACCTTCGTGAACCGCTGGCGATTGGGTTGGCGCCGGAAAGCCTTGCCGCCTTTTTCGTGCAACGGCAACGCTGGGCGCGTGGCGCGATCCAGACTTTGTATCTCGCCGCCGGCCCCCTCGGCCGCGGACTAGGCTTGATGCATCGGCTCCTGTTCTTTCCCACCCACTGGCTCTCGCTGGGAGTCCGGGCGCTCATGGTTGTGGTGGTCCCGATCGTGTTCATGTGGACCGGTATCACGCCTGTCATCGACGTCACCCCCGAGTCGGTCTTCTACTATTTGTTCCCCGCGATCCTGGCGCTAAATGGCGGGATCTCCTGCTTTGCGCCGCACAAGCATTTTCCGCTCGCCGCTCAGGTGTCGGCGACCATCCAGAGCTTCAAGCTTCTGCCGACGGTGCTCGCGACCCTGGTCAAGCCAAAAGGACATGCGTTCAAGGTGACGCCAAAGGGGGCTGCCGCGCGCGGCGCAAGTTACGCCAGCGAGATATTCTGGCCGGCGGCGGCGCTCATGGCGCTGACGATCATCGGCCTTGTCCTGAACACGATCCCCGAATGGCGGATGATCGATCACCCGGCCGCTTTTCCGATGGTCGCCTTCTGGTCGATAGTCAACGTCGTCGTGCTTTTCTTCGTCTGCATGACGTCCCTCCAGGCACGGATGCCGCGGACCGAAGAACGTTTCGAGATCGACGAGCCGATCTTGATCAGTACAGCAGGCGGCGAGCTGCTGTCGGGCCGAATCAAGGATATCTCGCTCGCCGGTGCCGGCTTTCTCACCGATTCCGGCGCCAGCGGTCTCTTTGGGCGCGCAGCACCGCTGCGCGTGCACATCATGCAGGTCGGCTGGATCGACGCGACGGTTGTGCAGCACAGAGGCCAGCTCGTTGGGGTGAAGTTCAATTTGGCGCGCTCGCTGGAGCGGGACCTGCTGATCCGCAAGCTGTTTACCGGTGCCCTTCTGAGGGGGAACAATGCTGTCTCATGCTCGGTGAACAGGGCGATGTTCAAGAAGATCTGGTCCATGAACGCCCAGTTGCCGCACGTGGTCACAAAGGGCGCGCAATCCGCGCCGGCTGAGTGTCTGCCGGCGGAGAGCCTGGTCATTCCGCCTCGACCGCGGACCGACGATTTGGCACATCTTGCCGGGGTTCGAAGCCTGCATCCGACGAGTTCCATCGAATCTAGCCTTGGCCGGCTGGCTGAAGCGGTGTCCTAGATCGTTCAGCCGAGTTGATCGCTGTGACTGGCTATGGTTAGATCGAGGGTTGAGGCTATATGATTTTATCGCCGGACGTTGTGGTAGCCGGATCGCACACGAACAGCCGGGCCCACGACACGAACGTTCGCATACCGTCGTGTCGCAGGACGGGAATCCGCCGCATGCTTATCAGGAAGAAATAAGGACGTTCGAGATCTAGCCGCCGAGGAGGTACGATGCAAAAGCTACTTGCCTTTCTGGCTATCGTTAGTCTGAGCCTGCTGCCGTCATCGCTGATTGCCGAACCGATCAAGCTGAAGGTCGCTTTCTACTCGTCCGACCAGTCCATGAGCTTTCTGGGGGCGGTCAAGCCGTTTACTGACGCCGTTGGTTCCGCGGCCAATGGCGCGATCCAGTTCGAGTTCTTCTTCAGCGGTGCGCTCGGCAAAGACGTTACCATGCAGCCGCAAATCGTTCGCGACGGCGCCGCCGACATCGCCTTTGCCGTTCCCGGTGTCTCGCCCGATCTATTCCCTGACAATGCCGTGCTTGAACTGCCTGGCCTGTTCCGTGACAGCCGCGAAGCCACGCTCGTGTACACGCGGTTGATCGCGCAAAATATGCTACGCGGCTACGGTGATTTCTTTGTGATTGCCGCCTGTGTCACCGAGCCGGAGACCATCCATAGTCGCGTGCCGATCAAGTCTCTCGGCGACCTGTCCGGCAAGCGAATCCGCATCAACAATCCGCGCGAGGGGGCCGTTCTCGAGAAGCTTGGGGCCATTCCGGTACTAATGCCAATCACAGAAATTACGGGGGCGATCAGTAGCGGCAAACTCGATGCCGCCGTGGTCAATCCCACACCGTTGTCGGATTACGGCATCAAGCGGGTCACGCCGTATCACTACTTTCTCCGAACGAGCGGAGCGCCTCTGCTCACGCTCATGAACCGCAAGCGGTTCGAGGCGCTGCCGAACCAGACGCAAGATATCATCCGCGCCTATAGCGGGGAATGGCCGGCCGAACGCTTCATCGCGACCTATGACGCCGGCGACGAGGCGGTGATGCGGCAGCTCAAGTCCGATCCCAAGCGGACCCTGGTCTTTCCATCGGCCGCCGATCGTGAGAAGGCGCAGCATATCTTCGACCTGGTTATCGATGACTGGGCAAGCTCAAGCGAGCGCAACCGCGAACTCTTGCGAACGGTCAAGGCCGAGCTTGTCAAGCTGCGGCAGGAGCAGGGGCGCTCAGACCCCAACGGGTCTCGCGCCAGGCAATAGGGAACGCACTTGTTAGGTACACGCGTGTATTTGGCCGCTATCGCGGCGCTGCTGCTGTCAACCGCGGCCTTGGCAGAGCCGCTCAGGCTCAACCGGGCCAAGGTCCGTCCGTCGCAATGAGATCCCTCGTGCCCAGAATGACAAACCTCTCGCTACGCCTCGGCGTCATTCTGCTTGTCATGGTTCTTGTCGTCCTGTTCGGCGGCATCTGGGCAATGATCCAGGTGGCGGCGGACCGGCTGATGAACGCGCACGCCCTAGCAACTGCGCGTGACTGGGCGCAGTTCGTTGGGGCCAATGTGGCCGACTTGGAGCAGATCGCTGCGGGAGAGCAGCCATCAGCAGCCAGCATGAGATTCCTTCAGACCGCACGCAAATCGGAGGCGGTGTACCGCTATATCATTTTCAATCGCGACGGTTACTCGCAGCTCGTTTCGAGCCGCGACAGGATCGTGCTGGTAGACCTTTCGGAACGAAGCGCCGAGGCGGGCCGCGCGGCGACGACGGGGCAAGTCGTGGTGGCCATGAACACGACGAGCTCACCTGATCGGCCTGGCTATTTCGCAGAGGCGTTCATCCCGGCAGTCGTCCGAGGCGAGACCGTCGCGGTGGTCGGGGCCTATGTGGACGAGACCGACGTACGCAACCACCTCCAATACGGGGTCCTCGCTTCCGTGCCGGTGCTTTGCGCCCTGGTCGGATTTGCGTTCGGCGTGCCGACAATCGCCTGGTATCGCCGCACGAAGGAAAAGCAGCACGCCGACCGCCGCATCCGCTATCTTGCGCATCATGATGAATTGACCGGCCTCGCCAATCGCGCGCATCTCATCGAGCGGCTGGACGATGCACTGGCCCTCCTACCTTCCACCGGCGCGCAGCTTGCCCTGCATTTCATCGACCTCGATCGCTTCAAGCAGGTCAACGATTGGTTCGGTCATGACGGCGGTGATTTCTTGCTGCGCACGGTGGCTCAGCGCCTGCGCGAAGTCGTTCGCGCGGAAGACACGATCGCGCGTCTGGGCGGCGACGAATTCGTTGTTGTGCAGACGGAGCTCCGTAGCAAGCAGCAAGCGGAAGCGTTTGCGGAGCGTCTCATGAGCGCGCTGATACCGCCGATCTGGTACAAGCAACAGGAAATCACGGTCGGGTTCACCATCGGTATCGCGCGCACGCCGAGCGATGGTGTTACGCGGGACCAGCTGCTCAAATCCGCCGATCTCGCGCTCTACAACGGCAAAACCGAGGGACGCAATTGTATTCGTTTCTTTTCGCCGGAAATGGACGAGGCATTCAAGCAACGCCTGGAGCTCGAGAGCGTCATTCGCGATGCGAGCGCCAACGAGCGCTTCGTGTTGTACTATCAGCCGGTCTTTGAGATAAGAGACGGACGCCTGGTCGGTTTCGAGGCACTGCTGCGGCTTCCGCGGCCGGACGGCAGCATGATGCCGCCAGCGACGTTCATCCCGATGATCGAAGAGATGCGGCTTATCGACAAGGTCGGCATCTGGGCGTTGCGCGAGGCGTGCCGCGCGGCGATGACCTGGCCGCGAAGCTTGACCGTGGCGGTCAATCTGTCGTCATCCCAGTTCGAAATGAAAAGTATCAGCCACATGGTTGAGACTGTGCTGACCGAAACCGGACTCGAACCACATCGCCTCGAACTCGAGATCACTGAATCGCTACTCCTCCGCAACAACGACCACACCACGGAAGAGCTTGGCAAGTTGAAGGAGATGGGCGTTGCCATCGTCATGGACGATTTCGGGACCGGCTATTCGAGCTTGAGCTACCTGTGGCAGTTCCCGTTCGACAAGATCAAGATCGACCGCAGCTTCATGCAGGGCTACGAAGACTCAGCCGGCGATGTCGAGACGGTGGTGAGGGCGATCATCGCGCTCGGGCGCGAACTGCACAAGCGCGTGACCGTCGAGGGCGTCGAGACTGCCAAGCAGGTCGATTTCCTGTACGACGCCAACGCCGATCAGGTGCAGGGCTTCTTCTTCGGTCGTCCGGCTCCGGCGACCGACGTCGCCTCGATTATTCAAGAGCATCTGGCGGTATAAGCGCGAGGACGGTCGGTAAATCAGCAAGGTCCTTTTCTCCGGGCGGCCGGGCTGCCGCGGTCCTCATACGCGGGCAGGATTAGACCGAAGTTTGCGCCTGCAATTCACCGAAAGCTGAATCTCTTGAATCGCTTAGGTCGAAAATCGCTTCCGGAAAGTGTCCATGTAGAGATTCACAAATCACCGAATTTATGATTCGATTCGTCGGTCGCGTCGTCCACCCAACCACGCGAGGTCTGTGTCCAGTAGCGGAAAAGGCCATTTTTAAGAAATCCGAATCGGATCAGCCGGTTGCGCGTTTCGACGGTGAAAACTTCAGATTAGAAGCCGCAATCCCACTGCCAGTGCGATTTCGGCGCCGGGATTTGCATCAGGTCGGATGCTGGGGCGACGGGAGCGGAAACGGCCAACGCGTGCAAAAATTATCAGGTGACGGGGCCGCAGCGGATCGCGATACAATCGCGGATACGAACGCCACTAGCCATTGATTTTATTTATGTTTTTGTCGTTAAAAACTCCTTGCGCAGTGGTTTTTCTTGCCTCCGTTGCCATGCCGATGACTGATGCGCGGGCCCGGTCCGGCCGCCACATCACCACAAGACTTGACGCACAGACCCCGGGCGCCAGGACCACACGATTTTGCCGTACGCGAGCCGCACCGGTCGTGTGCGCAAGGACTCGCTCACGGTTTCCCGCCCTGCGACCGCCTTCGCGCCGATGTGGCCTGCGTCCACCGCCGTCCGGCCCGCGTGTTGTGAGGATCGCGATACGCCCCTCTTCCTTGGGCCGGAATGGGGTGGCACATACGTGATTTCCGAATTTCGATAAAGTGGAATATTTTCGTCGGTGCGCGTTGACCTGCCGCTCGCGTGTTTTGCCTCCGGGCAACGCAATGGCTTGTAGATGGAATCAGGCGACCGCGACTGGATTCCATACTCCGCCGAAGGTGCGATCGTCATCGGACTGGTCGGGCTTGCGGCGAGGCCTCGTCGGCGCGCCGCGTTGGCGCCGGTACCGGACGTCGAGGCGCCGCATATGCGCAACGACGCTGCCGG
Source organism: Bradyrhizobium hipponense (assembly GCF_008123965.1). Lineage (GTDB taxonomy): Bacteria > Pseudomonadota > Alphaproteobacteria > Rhizobiales > Xanthobacteraceae > Bradyrhizobium > Bradyrhizobium hipponense. The sequence goes on from NZ_VSTH01000139.1 coordinate 20,341, forward strand.
CGAGCAGGGCGATGCGAGCCGCCGCCTGCCTGACGACGAACAGGATCGTCGTGACGCGGCTCAGCACGCCGACCAGGAACAGCACCGAAAAGATGTCGATGTAGGCGAGGAGATCGCCGACCAGCATCAGCTCCGGCGGAATCGGGATCCTGTGATAATAGGCGAGGACGAGGATGACGATCGGGATGAAGGCGATGACCTTCCGCTCCGTCAGCCTGTCCAGCAGCGCGGCCAATTGTACGACCAGCACGTCCCACAATGCGTCGCCGATCGCGAGCGGGACCTCGTAGGCCCATCACCGCCACCATTGCTTCACGACATTGCTCCGAGCTCAGTGCCTCACCACCAGCACCGAGCACTTGGCGTAGCGCACCACATGCCCGGCGTTGGAGCCGAGGAAATAGGTGCGCATCGCCGGCCGGTGCGAGGTCATCACGATCAGATCAGCCTTCATGTGCATGGCTTCCTCCAGGATCTCGTGGTAGATGCCGCCCTGGCGCACCACGCTCGAGATGCGTGCCGGCTCGATGCCGGACTCGCGCGCAACGATGGCGAGCGCTTCCTCCGAGGTCTGGCGCTGCTGCTCGTCGAAATCGGCCGGGACGTATTCTGCGAGCATGACCGGCGTCATCGGCAGCACGTTGAGCAGGCGCACCGTGCCGCTCCAGGTCTGCGACAACGTTGCCGCGGTTGCGATCGCCGGCTTTGCCAGATCCGTGTCGGCGAGGTCGATGGGCACGAGGATGGACTTGAACATCTGCGCCTCCAAATCTTGCAGTCAACGAGTCTTGCAGTCAGCGAGTCTTGAAGTCAGCTAGTCTTGAAGCCAGCTAGTCTTGCGCTCAGCAGGTCTTGCGATCAAGCCACGCCAACCGATCGAGACGGCGCCCGCGCGTCTCATCCCAGTCGAAGCAGCTTGGGGCTGACGAACAGCACCAGTTTGCCGCGGCGGTAGGCCACGTGCCCCCAATCCTTGACGTCAAAGTCGAAGATCGCAAGCCCCGCGGTGGGTAGATTGTGGGCAAGCGCCTTGGCGCCGGCCCGATCGCCGCTGCCGATCAGCATCAGCGCGACCTCGTGCATGCCGGGGTTATGGCCAACCAGCATCAGCCGCCTCGGATTTGCCGGGATGGTTGCAGTGCGAAGAGTCTCCAGGATCTGCGCTGGGTCGGCGCCATAGAGTTCGGGCAGGATCTCGACCTGCGGCGCAGCGACGCGGTCCTTCATCGCCTCCCAGGCGGTGTCCCAGGTCTGCCGGGCCCGGACGGCGTGAGACACCAGCACGGTCTGAGGAAACGGCGGATGGGCGGCGATCCAGTCGCCGATCTCTGCGGCATCCTTGTGACCGCGGTCGTCGAGCCGGCGATCCCGGTCACGGCCGCTTGGCGCGTCAGTCGCGGTCTTGGCGTGACGCAGCAGCATCAAACGGCGCATGGCATTCTCGAATCGTTACACGTCCAGGATAATCTAAAAGGATAATCTACAGGCGCCGGTTGAGGACAAGGTGGCAAGCGTCCGCACAGTCTATTAAAGCGCGATGGGTTAGGACGAATCGTCATCGCGCTTTAGATTATTGTTTGAGCATGATCTCCGCGCAAACGCGTTCCGCGTTTGTCGCGAGGGAAAACCGCTGCACACTTTTCCAGATCATGCTCTAAGAAAACGACATGAGCGAGACTTTCACAAGCGTGTCCCAGGAAGAAGCCGGCTTGCGCGAGCGCGTCCGGCTGTCGTTTGACCTCGATGCCGATATCTGCGTCATCGGGGCAGGGCTTGCCGGGCTCTCCATCGCGCTCGAGGCGGCCCGGCTCGGGGCCAGCGTCGCGGTGCTCGAGGGCCGCCATATCGGCTGGAATGCCTCCGGCAACCAGCTCGGCACCGTGATGCCGGGCTTTGCGCTGCCGCTCACCGAGCTGATCGAACGCATCGGCTTCGAGGACGCGCGCGAATTGTGGACGCTGTCGAAGGAAGGGGCCGAGTTCGTCCGCGCCAACGCCACGGAAGAGAACATGCCGGGCATCGGCCCGAGCGACGGCGTGCTGGAGGTCTCCAACGTCGATGGCGGTGACCGGCTGATCAGCCGATTGCAGATGCTCACCGAGGATTTCGACACCGAGGTCGAGGGCTGGCAGGCCGATCGCGTCCGCGACGTGCTCAAGACCGATCGCTATTTCCACGCCGTCTACTATCCCAAGGCGTTCCAAGTCGACGGCCGCAAATACGTGCATGGCCTCGCGGCGCTGGCCCGGCGGGCGGGGGCCCGCATCTTCGAGGACACGCCGGCGGTCAGCATCGATCATTCCGGCATCCGCAAGCGCATCGTCACGCCTTCGGCGCGTCTGCGCGCCACCCACATCGTGCTTGCCGGCAACATCCATCTCGGTGCGCCGCTGAAGCGGCTGTCGGAGACGCTGTTGCCGGTCTGGCGCTATGCCGGCGTCACCGCGCCGCTCGGCGAGCGCGTGCATGAGATCATCGCCTTCAAGGGATCGGTGATGGATTCCGACGGCGTCGACCATTTTCGCATCGTCGATGGCGACCGCCTGATGTGGGAAAGCCCGGAGACGACCTGGGCGGCGCGCCCGCAGCGCTTTGCCGGCGCCGTCAGGCGCAGGATCGGCACCATCTTCCCCGGTCTCGGCAATGTCGAGATCACCGATACGTTCGGCGGCGCCATCGGCCAGACGGTGCACGGCATGCCGCAGATCGGCCAGTTGCGCAAAGGCCTGTGGGTGGCGAGCGGGTTTGGACGTCAGGGCATGAACACCTCGGCCATGGCCGGGCAGATGATCGCGCGCAGCATCTTGTGGGGCGACGAGCGCTGGCGGCTGTTCTCGCCGTTTGAACTGGTCTGGGCGGGCGGGGCGACCGGTCGGGTCGCGGGCCAGCTGGTCGGAGTCTGGGGCAGGGCGAGCTCCGCTGCCGCCGGGTCGCTCGCCCGCTACCGCGAACGGGCGCGGGTCAAGGACCGGGAGCGCGAGGCGCGGCTGGCCGAGGCCAACCGGGCTGCCGGCACCGGCCCGCGCCGTCCGCCGCCGAATGGCCGGCCGCGACCGGCCGCGCCGGTCTCCCGACCGGAACAGCCCGCGGCCGCGGCCGCGGAACCGGCTCCTCACGACCACGGCGCAGTAAATCGAGAAAAATTGCGCCCGAAAGTGTAACGTCGGCCGTTAGAGCCCGTATCTGAGGCGTGGGACTTCCGCGCACGGAGAATGAGATGTTTGACCGCCGCATTCTGTTGACGACCGTCGCCGGCCTGTTTGGCCTTGCGGCCTTCCGCTGGCTCAGAGCGACCCCGGCCGAAGCTGGCGACAAGGCCGCCGGGAAGTTCGAGATCGAGAAGACCGACGCCGAGTGGCGCGCCCAGCTCACGCCGCAGCAATACGAAATCCTGCGCAAAGAAGGCACCGAACGCCCGGGCTCGAGCCCGCTCTTGAAGGAGCATCGCAAAGGCGTGTTCGCCTGCGCCGGCTGCGACCTGCCGCTGTTTGCCTCGGACACCAAGTTCGAGAGCGGCACGGGATGGCCGAGCTTCTATGCGCCGATCGAGGGCAATGTCGGCAAGACCGAGGACCGCACCTTCGGCATGCTCCGCACCGAGGTGCATTGCCGCCGCTGCGGCGGCCATCTCGGCCACGTCTTCGACGACGGTCCGAAGCCGACTGGGCTGCGCTACTGTATCGATGGCTTCGCGCTGGTCTTCCACCCGGCGGCGGCGTCCGCAACCTAGAATGATCCCGGCAATTGTTGCCGGCCCGGCAATTGTGCCCCGGTCACCCGACCGGGGTATTCCTATTTAAGTCATTGATTTCATGAGAATACCCGCATTGGCATAGCCCTTGCGACTGTCTCCTCCGACTGCGGCCCTGGTCGACCGGCCGCCGAGATCGGATTTGGAGACAAAGTTATGGGTATCTTCGATGCAATGAACACCTCGGTGGGTGGCCTGCAGGCGCAGTCCTACGCGCTTCAGAACATTTCCGGCAACATCGCGAACTCATCCACCACCGGCTACAAGGGCATCGGGACCAGCTTCGTCGACCTCATTCCCGACTCCTCGGTGCCGAGCAAGCAGGTCGCCGGCGGCGTGACGGCCAACGCGAAGGCGACCATCACCACGCAGGGCACGATCTCCGGCTCCACCGTCGCCACCAATATGGCTATCACCGGCGACGGCTTCTTCTCGATCCAGAAGGCGACCGGCATCGTTGACAACTCGCCGGTGTTCAGCGGCGTGACGTACTACACGAGGCGCGGCGACTTCCAACTCAATGCCAACGGCAATCTGGTCAACGGCGCCGGCTACTATTTGATGGGCGTCACGGTCGACCCGAAGACCGGCAATCCGCAAGGCAATGTGGCGACCGTCCTGAAATTCCAGAACAACTTCATCCCGGCGCAGGCGACCACCTCGATCCAGTACGCGGCGAACCTGCCGACCCAGCCGAATACGGTAGCGAGCACCACGGCGGCAAGTGGCTCGCTGCTCGCAGCCGGCGGCCTCAATCCATCGGACTTCACCGCCAACCCGCTGCCGGTCGGCACGCCGCCAGCGCCCTATACCAACGCGACGGTGTCCGGCGCAGCCGCCACCGGCAACATCCGCTCGGCCTACTCGTCAACGACCGGGACCGGCACGGTTGCCCTCCAGAACAACTCGTCCGCGGTGGCTTCGACGTCCACCTCCCTCGACAACAGCGTGGGCACGCATCTGGCGTCCAGCATCCTCACCGCGCTGAGCGGCCAGACGCTGACCATCAACGGCAACACGATCACCTTCAACGGCGGCACCACGGTCTCGACGGTCGGCAGCAACACCACGATCGGCCTAGGTGCGGGCACAACGGCCACGGTGGCCAGCATCCTGAGCGCGATCCAGACCGCCGGCGGCGCCGGCGTCACGGCCTCGCTCGCCGCAAGCGGTAATATTCAGATCTCGACCGGCACCGGCACGGACGTCGCGGTCAACAGCGGCACGGCAGCCACGGCCCTCGGCATCAGCAGCATAACACGCGGCGGCAACGTGCTGTCCTCGCCGGCGATCACCGGCGCCACGGTGCTGAGCGGCAGTGCGACCGCCGGCGGCGCCGAGGTGCTTTCGTCGGGCTTTTCGGCAGGCCCGCCCGCCGACACGATCACCGTCAACGGTCAGACGCTGACCTTCATGGCCTCGGGTGCCTCCGGGCCGAACCAGATCGACATCACCGACAACATCACGACCCTGCTCGGCAAGATCGACGCGCTCTCCGGCGCCTCGGGCTCATCGATCAGCAGCGGTGGCGTGATTACGCTGAACACCGGCACCGTCTCCAACCTGCAGGTGTCCAGCTCCAACAGTGCGGCCTTCGCCGCGCTCGGCTTCACCTCGACCATCACCAAAAATCGTGATGGTGGCGGCACCGCCGGCACCGGCGGCGTGATTGGCAACGACATCGCCACCTTCACCAAGGAATCGATCAGCGGTGGCGCGGTGACCGCCTACAACGCCGCCGGCACGCCGGTGAACCTGCAATTGCGCTGGGCCAAGACCGACAGCGCGTCGCTGGGCGCGGGTCATACCGATAGCTGGAACCTGTTCTATCAGACCGATCCGAATGCGACCGGCACGACGGTCGGCTGGGTCAATACCGGACAGGCCTTCACCTTTGCCAGCGACGGCTCGCTGACTTCGCCGAGCGGCTCCGGCATCACCATCAACAATGTCAGCGTCAGCGGCCAGTCGCTCGGCTCGGTCGCCTTCAACATCTCCTCGGGCGGGCTGACGCAATATGCCAGCACCAGCGGCGCGGTGACCATCAACACCATCACTCAGAATGGTTACGCCGCCGGTCAGCTCCGCTCGGTCGCCGTCAACAACAATGGCCTCGTGGTCGGCACCTTTTCCAACGGCCAGAACCTCGATCTTGCACAGGTATCGTTGTCGCACTTCAACGGCACCAATTACCTGAAGGCGCTCGACGGCGGCGCTTATGCCGCGACCGAGCAGTCGGGAAATGCCATCGACGGCGCTTCGGGCACCATCAGCGGTTCGTCGCTGGAAGGGTCCAACACCGACATCGCTGACGAATTCACCAAGCTGATCGTGACCCAGCAGGCCTACTCGGCCAACACCAAGGTGATCACGACCGCGAATTCGATGGTGCAGGACCTCTTGAACGTGTTGCGCTGATCGCGCGTAACGTAACCAAAGGCGGCAAGTCAACATGGGTTTGAGTTCAGCCCTCGCCAGTGCGATGAGCGGTCTGCGTGCCAACCAGGCCGCGCTCTCGATCGTCTCCTCGAACGTCGCCAATTCGCAGACGCCGGGTTACGTCGTCCAGACTCCGAACCAGATCGAGGTCACCACCGGCGACTTTGGCTCGACGGTGATGACGACCGGCGTCAGCCGGGAGCTCGACACCTACGTGCTGAACCAGCTGCGCACCGAGACCGGCGGCAGCGGCTACGCCGACCAGATGGCCAACATCCTGAAGCAGCTTCAGAATGTCTATGGCACGCCCGGCAACAGCGGTACGCTCGAAACCGCACTGAACAATTTCACCACGGCGCTCCAGGCGCTGTCGACGAGCGCCGGCTCGTCGTCGGCGCAGACCGTTGCCGTTGGCGCGGCGCAGGCGCTGGCGCAGCAGCTCAACGTCACCACCAAGGGCATCCAGTCGCTGCGCTCCAACGTCGAGCAGGATCTCGGCAGCTCGGCACAGCAGGCCAATGCGGCGATGCAGCAGGTCGCCGACATCAACACCAAGCTCCAGGGGCTGTCGGCAAACGATCCCTCGGCCGCGACGTTGATGGACCAGCGCGACCAAGCCATCAATACGCTGTCGAAATATGTCGACGTCCGCGTCACCACCGACGGTTCGAACCAGGCCAACATCTACACCACGACCGGTATCCAGCTCGTTGGCGCCGGGCTCGCCTCGCGATTCACCTTTGCGTCCGCCGGCGCCCTGTCGGCGACCTCGCTTTACAACATCGATCCGGCCAAGTCCGGCGTGGGTGCGCTCAACATCAAGCTTCCGAACGGCTCGCAGGTCGACGTCGTCGCCAACAACGTAGTGTCTTCGGGCCAGATCGCGGCCGATTTGAAGCTGCGGGACCAGACGCTGGTGCAGGCGCAGAACCAGATCGACCAGCTCGCCGCCACGATGTCGAGCGCACTCTCGGACAAGACGACGGCTGGCAGTACGGTCTCCGGCCCACCCGCCGGCTTCGACCTTGACCTTGCCGGGGCAGCGCCGGGCAACAGTGTCAACATCACCTACACGGACACGGCGACCAACACGCAGCGCCAGATCACGCTTGTGAATGTGACCGATCCCGCGGCGCTGCCGCTCCAGAACGCCACCAACGCCAATCCGATGCGTATCGGGGTGAATTTCTCCGGCGGCATGGGCGCGATCGCCTCGGCGCTCAACACCGCGCTTTCCAGCTCGCATTTGTCGTTCGCCGCCGCCCCGTCGCCGGCCACCGCGACGACGCTGCGCGTCACGGACGACAACAGCGGCCTCGCCAAAGTCAGTTCGGCGTCGATCACCAAGACGATCTCGTCGCTGACCTCAGGCAATCCGCAGCTGCCGCTCTTCACCGACGGCGGCCAGGCGCTTTATACCGGCGCGATCACGGCCTCGGGCTCGCAGATGACCGGTCTTGCCGGACGCATCGCCGTGAACACGCAGCTGGTCAACGATCCGACCAGGCTGTCGGTCTACAGCACCTCGCCGACGACGCCCGCGGGCGACACGACGCGCTCGGACTATCTCTATTCGCAGCTCACCTCGGCGGTGTTCTCCTACTCGCCGCAGAGCGGTCTCGGCTCGGCGAGCCAGCCCTTCACCGGCAGCGTCTCGAACTATCTCCAGCAGTTCCTGAGTGTCCAGGGTAACGCCGCAACCCAGGCGACCCAGCTCCAGCAGGGCCAGAGCGTTGTGGTCTCGACGCTCCAGGCCAAGTTCAACTCGACCTCCAGTGTCAACCTGGACTCGGAGATGTCGAACCTGATCCAGCTCCAGAATGCCTATGCCGCCAACGCTCATGTGATGTCGGTGGTGCAGAGCATGATGAACACGTTGCTCCAGGCTCAAGTGTAACCAGTACAGGGCTCTGAAACATGTCGATCAGCAGCATCAACTACTCCTCGTCGATTCTCGGCTCGCAGATCCGCAACATCAATCAGCAGCTCACCGATCTGTCGACGCAGCTGTCGACCGGCAAGCTGTCGCAGAACTATTCCGGGATGGGCACCAACGAGGGCTTCGCGATCGCCTCGCGCGCGCAGCTGTCCAACATCGCCGCCTACACGGATACGATCACCAACGTCAACGTCAACATCAACCTCGCCAACACGGCGCTGCAGGCGCTGACGACGATCCGCAACACGGTGCAGACGGGCGCCGCGAACACGGCGCAGTCCCTCAACGTCAATGGACAAACCGTCGCACAGAACACTGCCGCGGCCCAGTTCGGCTCGATGGTTGGCGTTCTCAACACGGAGTCGGGCAACCGCTATCTGTTCTCGGGAACCGCCTTCAACACGCAGCCGGTCGCCAACGCCGGCGACATCATCAACGGCACGACAACGCAGGCCGGCTTCAAGACCGTAATGGCGGAGCGCCAGGCTGCCGATCTCGGTGCCAATGGGATGGGACGGCTGGTGCAGACACAGCCGACACCGAGCTCGATGCAGGTGTCGGAGGACACCGCCGGCTCGCCGTTCGGGCTCAAGATCGCCGCGGTCTCCTCGACGCTGACGGGCGCGACCGTCACCGGCCCGAGCGGCTTGCCGGTGTCGTTCTCGGTCGATCTCAACGGCACCAATCCGAGCAACGGCGACAAGCTGAGCGTCAAGTTCACGCTGCCGGACGGCACGACCGAGCAGATCGACCTGACCGCGTCCACGGCCACGCCGACGCCACTCGGCAGCTTCGCGATCGACGCAAGCACCCCCGTCAACCCGAACAACACCGCGTCGAACCTCAACACCGCACTGAACACCGCCATCCAGAAGCTCGCCAACACCTCGCTGGTGGCGGCATCCGCCATCGTCGCCGGCGACAATTTCTTCAACACCGCGAGCTCGGCGATCGGCGCGCCCGTGAACAACCAGGCGGCGACGCCTGCGCCTGTCACCGGCGCGACGGCGTTGTCCGGGGCGAGCCCCTCTGACTCGATCTCGCCCGGCTTCGTCGCTGGCGACACCATCACCGTCAACGGCACCACGCTCAGCTTCGTCGCCTCGGGCGCGACCGGCAACCAGCTCAACCTCACCGACAGCATTCAGACCCTGATGAGCAAGATCGACCAGATCACGGGCACCTCGAAGCCGTCGACGGTGCATGGCGGCTCGATCACGATCAACACCGACGATGCGGCAAGCCTGAACATCACGAGCTCGAATACGGGAGCGCTGGGTGCGCTCGGTTTCGGCTCGACGCCCGTGACCGCCACGCAACCGCCGCTGCGCGTCGGCTCTTCGCCGGCGAGTTCGGCAACGACGCTGGTCAACGGCTCGGCCAATACCGTGAAATGGTACCAGGGCAATGACGGGCCCGGCTCGCCGCGCTCGACCGCAATGGCACGGGTCGACGATTCCATCACCGTGCAATATGGCGCGCAGGCCAACGAGAATGCTATCCGCCGGCAGCTGCAGGCGACCGCCGTATTCGGGACGTTCTCGACCTCGCCGACCGGACAGTATTCGGGCGGACAGGTTGCGGCGCTCAGCCTGCGCACGACCCAGGCGCTGACCCAGCAGCCGGGGCAGCAGCGTATCGAGGACATCCAGACCGACATCGCGATGGCCCAGAACACGATGAAGGATGCGACTACGCGCCAGACTCAAGCCAAGGCCCAGCTCCAGACCATTATCGACCAGGCGGAGTCCGCCTCGCCGGACCAGGTGGCGAGCGAGATCCTTTCGCTCCAGAATGCCCTACAGGCGTCCTATCAGACTACCTCGAACCTCGCGCAGCTGTCGCTCGTCAAGTTCCTGTAGGGCTCATTAAGGCGGCGTTAACCATGCCTGTTTACCTCTTGGTGAGGGTTTGAGCGGGGCGGAGCCGTCGATGTCGGACAGGATGCAGCTGGTGGTGGCCACGCCGTGCTTCGGCGGGCAGGTGTCGAGCATCTATGCGAGCTCGATCTTCGCACTCCAGCGCGCCGTGCACGGCATGTCCAATCTCGAGCTCAAGGTGCTGCTGCGCGACGGCGACGCGCTGATCACGCGCGCGCGGGCCAATCTGGTCGCGATGTTCCTGGACGATCCCAAGGCGACGCATTTCCTGTTCATCGACGCCGACATCGGCTTCAAGCCGGAGCAGGTGTTCCGGCTGATCGAATGCGGGGCCGACGTCGTCGCCGGCTGCTATCCGATCAAGCGCGTCAACTGGGACAAGGCGAAGCGGGCGATCCAGGCGGGCAGGGACGATGTGCCGGCGGCCTCGCTCGACTACGTGCTCGAGATCGACGATCCCGACCGCATCGTGGTGGTCAACGGTTTTACGCGCGTGCGTCATGCCGGCACGGGCTTCCTGATGATCCGGCGCCACGTGCTGGAGGCGATGTGCCGCCATCCGAACCACGCCGCTCTTCAGTTCTTCCGCGAGCATTCGCACGACACGCTGGCGGCGAGCCGGAACCGGTTCGCGCTGTTCGAATGCATGATCGATCCGGTGAGCGGCACCTACCTCTCCGAGGACTTCGCCTTCTGCAAGCGCTGGACCGACATCGGCGGCGAGATCTGGGCCGACATCCAGAGCTCGCTCGATCACGTCGGGCCGTCGGTATTTCACGGCGACATCGCCTCGCAATTCGCGCCCGCGCCCGCTGCGGCGGCCGATGCGGCGTGAGCGATCCGGGATGAGCGCCGGCGCATCCCGTCCGTCAGACCCGGAGCAAGCGTCCAACAGCGCCTCGCGCTACCGCTTGCGCGACCTCTTCACACCGCTCGATACGCTGCTCGTCTCCGGTGGAGATCCGCGGTTGGCGCTCGATCCGATAGACCGCGTCAACGTCTATGGTTGTACGCCCTCGCCGGAGCCAGAGATCTGGAATTTCGCCTCCTCGACCGCGGCATCGATCTCTCAGGCAGCCTATGACCGCGCTGCGCTGGCGCGTGAAGAGCTCATGCACAAATGTCTTTTCGACGAGGTCGAAGTTGCCTTCGATGCGCGCTGCGAGGACATGCGCGATGAATTGCGCGGCCACCTCCAACTCTCGCCTCGGGTGGACATCGTATTCTCGCCGTCCGGCACGGACACCCAGCTCCACGCCCTGTTCCTGGCACGTGCGGTGCTCGGCGTGCCGCCGGTGACCATCGTGGTCGGCGCCGACCAGACCGGCAGCGGGACGGCATACACCGCGCGCGGTCGCCATTTCAGCACGATGACCGCGAGCGGCTTTGCCGTGCGCAAGGACGGTGCGGTGGCGGGACTGTCCGGCGACAGCATTGCGCTGCCGCTGCGCGACGCGGGCCCCGGCATCGCGATGCGCCCAGATGCCGATGCCGTGGTGCTGCGCGCAGTCGAGGCCACGATCGCGCAGGGCGCGCCCGTGCTGCTCCAGATCATGGATTCGTCAAAGCTCGGCTGGCGTGCGCCGAGCGCGGCCTGCCTCGACGAGATCGCACGGCGTTGGCCCGGCAAGGTCCAGGTCCTCGTCGATGCCTGCCAGGCCCGGCTCGGGCGCCGGCGGCTGCGCTCCTATCTCGACCGCGGCTACATGGTGTTGATCACCGGCTCGAAATTCTTCGGCGGGCCAGCTTTCAGTGGCGCGCTACTGGTGCCGAAAGGACTTTCGCGGTTGATCGACCGGGCCGGTGGCATCGCGCCGGGATTGTTCGAGTATGCCGGCCGCTGCGACTGGCCGCAGGCCTGGATCACCTTGCGCTCGCGTTTCGAGCGCCGGCCCAATTTCGGCCAATGGCTGCGCTGGGAGGCGGCGCTCACCGAGATCGGCAGCTACTATGCCGTACCGGGCGCCTTCCGTGCCAAGGCACTGGCCGAGCTTGCCGCGGGCATCGACTGCATGATCGCGCTGTCGCCGGCGCTCCAGGCCGTTCCGTCCGGGCATGCGAAAGTCGGTGTGGACGACGAGGAATTCGCCCAAGCCACGATCTTTCCGTTCACGCTGCTGCGCGATGGCAGGCCGGTCTCGAATGCCGAGACCTGCGCCGTTCATCGCGCGCTGGCGGCCGACATGAACGGCGAGATCAGCGGCAGTGCCGCTGATCGCCAGATCGCCGCGCAGCGCTGCCTGATCGGCCAGCCGGTTCGGCTGGAGCGGCCGGACGGCAGCCCGCAGGCCGTGCTGCGGCTCTGCGTCGGTGCCCGGCTGGTGACGGAGGCCTGGTCGGCTGATGCCACGCAGGCGCAACGCAATGTCCAGCATATCCTCGATCGTATCGCCCACGTGCTGGTGAAGATCGAACTGCTGCTTGACCGTGTAACAGGTGCGGCCGTGCCGAAAAAGTCCGCGTTCGAGGTGTGAGATGCAGCATCCAGTTTCTACGCCGATCGGCATGACCGTGCCGGACTATGCCGACCGCATCGGCTTTGCGCAGTTGACGCGCCGCGCCTTCGAAGGTGTCGATCTGCACCCGCTGCGCGATCAGCTCGTCGCCCGGATCGCGGAGGGGGCGGCACTGGCGGGCGAAGGCCTCGATCTGTCGCTGATTACCCAGCTTCTCGGCGATAAGGAGCAGGGGCTTGCGATCCAATCGGAGGTGCTCACCTTCCATCAATTGTTTCGCACGCCTTGCGCAGGGCCGAAACCCGGCTTGCGTGTGCTCGCGCTTGCGGCCGACATCGACATGGGCGGCAATACGCCGATCGAGTTCCTGCTCGAAGGCTCCGACATCGAGCTGCTGACGCTTTATGTGGTCAAAGGCGTCGGCTTGCCGGAGAAATTGCCCGATCACGACGTTGCCATCGTGGTTGCATCCGATTCCGAGGAATGCCGCGAGGCGCTCGCACTGATCGAAAAGGCCGCGCCGCACTGGCCGCGGCCGCTGCTCAATCGCCCCGATCTCATCGGCAACCTCGATCGCGACAAGCTGTATCGGCTGCTGACGGGCGTATCCGGTCTCGACATTCCCGCGACCGTCCATGCGACGCGCGCACAACTATCGAGCCTGTCCGAAGGGCGGATCGCGTGCGAGGACATCGCGGGCGAATTGCACTTTCCGATGATCGCGCGGCCGCGCGGCTCGCATGCCGGCGTCGGGCTCGCGAAGCTCGACGATGCGTCTGCACTCGCCGCCTATCTTGCCGAGCGGGAAGAGCAGGACTTCTTCGTTGCGCGTTTCGTCGATTATGTGAGCCCCGACGGGCTCTACCGCAAATATCGTCTCGCGATGGTCGACGGCAAGCCTTACGCTTGCCATATGGCAATCGCCGATCGTTGGGACATCTGGTATCTCAACGCGTACATGGCGTTCAGCGAGGAGAAGCGTGCTGAGGAAGCCATCTTCATGCTCGACTTCGATCACGCTTTCGCGGCGCGTCACCGCAGCGCGCTCGACGAGATGAGCAGGCGCGTTGGCCTCGATTATTTCATCGTCGATTGTGCCGAGAACCAGGATGGCGAGCTTCTGGTGTTCGAGGCCGACAACACCGCCGTGGTGCACAACATGGATTCGCCGGTCGTGTTTCCGTACAAGCCGCCGCAGATGCGCAATATCTTTGCCGCGTTCGCGGCGATGCTGTCGCGGCATGGGGAAGCGAGCGAGGGGGGCGCAACATGAACGAGATCGTCCGCAAGACGCAACCGACCGTCACCCATGCCTCGCTCGATCCGCAGGACTGGAACGAGTTTCGCGCGCTCGCCCATCGCATGCTGGACGAGACCATCGACAGCATTGCCAATGTTCGCGCGCGACCGGTCTGGCAGCCGATACCAGAGGATGTTCGCGCGACGTTCAGGACTGACGTTCCGCGCGGGCCAAGCGGCCTTGCGGACGTCTATCGCGAATTCTCGGAGAGCATCGCGCCTTATGCGACCGGCAATGTCCATCCCGGCTTCATGGGCTGGGTGCATGGCGGCGGCACCGCGGTCGGCATGCTCGCGGAGATGCTGGCGGCGGGACTCAACGCCAATCTCGGCGGACGCGACCACATGCCGATCGAGGTGGAACGCCAGATCGTCGACTGGATGCGTCGCCTGTTCGAGTTTCCGGAAGGCGCGAGCGGCATCTTCGTCACGGGCACATCGATGGCCAATCTGATGGCGGTGCTGGTGGCGCGCACCAGCGCACTCGGTGCGCTGGCGCGGCAATACGGCATCGGCAACGACGGCGCGCTGCTCACGGCCTATACGTCGCAAGCCGCGCATGGCTGCATCTCAAGGGCGATGGACATCGCCGGGCTCGGCTCCGATGCGCTGCGCAAGATCAGGGTTGATGCAGATCATCGCATCGACGTCGCCGCCCTGCGCGCACAGATCGCGATCGATCGGGAGGTCGGCTTCAAGCCGTTCCTGGTCACGGCGTCCGCCGGCACGGTCGATATCGGCGCAATCGATGATCTCAAGTCGCTCGCGCAGCTGTGCCGCGAGGAGGGGATCTGGTTTCACGTCGACGGCGCTTTCGGGGCGCTCGCGATTCTCTCGCCCGAACTTGCGCCATTGCTCGGCGGCATCGAGCTTGCGGATTCCATCGCGCTCGATTTCCACAAATGGGGGCAGGTGCCCTACGACGCGGGCTTCCTGCTGGTACGCGATGGCGAGCAGCATCGGCAGGCCTTTGCGCAACCGGCGGCCTATCTACGGCGCGAGGCGAGGGGGCTTGCGGCCGGCGCGGTCTGGCCCTGCGATCTCGGCCCCGATCTGTCGCGCGGCTTCCGCGCGCTGAAGACCTGGTTCACGCTGAAGACGTTCGGCACCGAACGGCTCGGTACAGTGATCGCGCGAAGCTGTGCGCTGGCAAAGTATCTGGAGACACGTGTTCTCGCCGAGCCGCGGCTGGAATTGCTGGCTCCGGTCAATCTCAACATCGTCTGCTTCCGCTACCGTGCCGCCGATGAGATCAATCGCGAGATCGTCGCCGACATCCAGGAGTCCGGCATTGCGGCGCCGTCGAGCACGATGCTGGACGGCACATTCGCGATCCGTGCCGCGATCGTCAATCATCGCACCGACGAGGGCGACATCGATGCGCTGGTGTCGGCTGTGCTGGAGTTTGGCGCGCGGCGTGGCGGCGATGGTCTGATCGAGGTCGAGGCGCCGCCGCTCGCGGCGCAGTGAAGTCGACGCCGATTGAAACGAAAAACGCCCCGGACCAGGTCCGGGGCGTTTTTGTTCGGATGCGCGGGGGCCTGCTTAGGCGGCCGAGCTGACGTCGCTTTTGGGGTGCGTGGCCTCATACTGATCCCGGAGCTTGTCTTCATAAGCGATCAGCTTGCGGGCGTCCTTGAGGGCGCGATACAGATCCCCGCTCATGATGTGGTTGTTGATGCCCTCGATGATCGGCCAGGCGCTCGGCACAGCGGTGACGATGTCACGCACCAGGTTGAAATAGGTGCCGTGCTGGGTCTGCGGATCCGGCGAGATGTACATCAGCTGCACCGCCAGATAGACCAGCTTGGCCGGGGTGTTGGCGGTCTCGGGTGTGAGGATGTCGCGCTCGCGCAGGATCGGCACGTTCTCGCCATCGATCAGTAGGCGGGCGCGCTGATCAGTGTTGGTGATCACGCAGTTGCCGACAATGATGCGTTCGTGTGGTCTGAGCTCGACCTTGAGAGCCATGCCTGTTCTCCATCTGCCGCTTTGTAACGAGCCTCGCGCGTGCCCTGTCAATGATGGCTGCCGGCTCTGATTTGGGTCCAATCCTTGCTGAATGTGGTTAACGGGTTGTAAACGCCGGCCGTCATCGCGGAAACGTGAGCGATTTCAAAGCGCTGATTTCTTGCGCGGTCCGGACTTGGGCCTCCAGGGGGGCCCTTGGAGGCCCGACGCAGACAAACCCGGGGTTTCATTTCACGGATTGTTAGAGGCTTGGACGCACGTTGCGCCCCGTCGTTTGATCAATCTTGGTCAGACAGGACGCGTAGCTACCAGAAAGGTAACAGTATGTCCGGTATCGTTCTCTCCTCCTCGGTTCGCCAGAACCTGCTCTCCCTCCAGTCCACCGCCGACCTGCTCGCCACCACCCAGTCCCGTTTGTCGACTGGCAAGAAGGTGAACTCGGCGCTCGACAATCCCACCAACTTCTTCACGGCCCAGTCGCTCGACAACCGCGCCAGCGACATCAACAACCTGCTCGATGGCATCGCCAACGGCGTGCAGGTTCTCCAGGCCGCCAACACCGGCAT